>DATDPC010000136.1:0-35210 GCA_035292965.1 Dehalococcoidia bacterium
CGCGGCTCAGCGTCTCCAGGCGCGCCAGCAGCTCGACGCGCTCGCCGTCGGAAAGCGACGGCAGCGTTTCGATCAACGCCCGCAGCGAATCGGCGGGCGCGGCCGGCGCCTCAGACGCGGTCGATTCGGTCTTCGCCACGAACCTGCGCCGCGATCCGCCGAACGCAGCAAACGGGACCGTCGAGCCGGACTTGTAGCGCGTCTCGTCGCCCTCGCCGATGAGGGTCATGGCGCCGCGGCCGTGAACGCTGGCGCTCTGGGAGTGTGGGTCGAAGCAGACCGCCGTGTACGCATCGATGCCGACGATCGTCACGTCGTCGGGCAGCTGCTGCTGCAGCGCGTCGAAGCGCCGGGCGCCCATGTAGCAGAAGCGCGAGTCGTAGTTCTCGCCACCAGACGCATCGTCGAAGTGGGGCACAACTGCGAGCTTCAGCCCAAAGCTCGCCAGCAGGTCGAGGCCGTCGACCCAGAAAGGGTCCCGTCCTGCCTTGTAGATCTCGTAAACCGGCAGCGCGTAACGGCCGACGGCGATCGACGCCGCGCTGGCGAAAAGCAGGTCGGCGCCGCCCTCGAAGGCCTCGACCAGCCCCTGCCAGACGGGTGAATCGCGCCACTGCTCAATCGCGTAGGTCGGGCTGCCCGGCCCGGCGAAGATCAGGTTGGCTTCGCGCAGCGCCGCGACGGCCGCCCCGATGGCTGCCGCGCCTTCGCGTTCGCGATGGCGGTAGCTGGCGATGCGCAGCTTCGTCTGGAGGTAGCGGTCGTAGTACTCGATTGCCTTCTCGATGATGTTGTCGACGTTCGTCTCGAAGCCGGCCGGCGTGTCGAGGAAGACGGGTCGCGGCGGCTCAGAGAGGCGCCCGAGCACGGTGCGATGGACAGAGCTCATCGCCGGCATCAGCTCGCCGGCTCCGACCAGGGTTATGCGACCTAACATGCCTTGCCTGCGCTCCCGCGTACAGGGTACAGGACTGGGCAAGCCCCACCAGCGTGAAAAGCAACAGCCGGGCTTTTGAGGGCCCGGCTGTTGGTTGCGCTGCCGTGGTACCTGTTAGCGGCTGCCCCGGAGTCGCGGGTCGAGGACGTCGCGAAGGGCGTCGCCGAACAGGTTGTAGGAGAAGACCAGGAGGCCAATCGCCAATCCGGGGTAGATCGCCAGTCCGGGCTGGGTGCGCATGTAGTTGCGCCCCTCCAGGCTGAGCATCTGGCCCCAGGACGGGAACGGAGGCGGCAGACCGTAGCCGAGGAAGCTTAGTGTCGCTTCCAGCAGCACGATGAAGCCTAGCTGCACCGTCGAGCTGAGGATGATCAGCGCGAAGACGTTCGGCAGCAGGTAGCGCATCATAATGCGCCTGTCACTTGCGCCGACGACGCGCGCCGCCTCGATGAACGGGCTGGCCATGATGTAGATCGTTTGGCCTCTAACCACTCTGGAGTTAATCGGCCCGCCGTAGACGCCTAAGACGATCACCAGCTGCCATAACCCCGAGTCGAAGATGCCAAGGATCGTGATCAACACGACGAGACCCGGCAAAGACTGGCTTACATCGACGAAGCGATATAAGACCTTGTCGTAGGCGCCTCCGTAGAAACCGCTGGAGATGCCGATCCCGGCGCCGATCACCTGCGAGATCAGCACCGCGCCGAACGAGACCATGACGGCTGTCCGGGCGCCGTACACCAGGCGGCTGAGGATGTCACGCCCGATCGCGTCCGTACCGAGCAGGTGCTTGCCACTCGACCCCTGGAGGCGGGCGCGCAGGTCCTGCTTGTCGTACGAGTAGAGGAAGCCGGTGTTGTCGGCGAGGATGTCGGCAACGTAGGGGACCGGCGTCCCGCCAACGCCCGCGACGCTGGCGATCTTGTTCGCCGTCTCAGGGATGACGTCGCCGATAACGAAGAAGAAGAAGATTATGAGGCCGCAGGCAGCGCCAAGCGGCTTCTTCTTCGAGAAAGACCATAGGCCCCACCACATTCGCGGCAAGAAAGACTTTTGCCCTTCATCAGTCCAGCCTTCAATCTCTGCGAGGCCGCCGAGTTCTGATACTGCCATGTCAGTCTCCCTCCCCGCCTAGTTGAACCGGATGCGGGGGTCTAGGAACGCGTAGCTGATGTCCACTAGTAGAACCGAAATCAGCAACAACATCGCGAATACCAGGTTCAGTCCCATGATTACCGGGTAGTCCAGGTTGTTGACCGCGTCCACTAGATAACGGCCCATGCCGGGAATGATGAAGATCTGCTCGAAGATGACGGTGCCGGCGATGATGTTCGGCAAGCCGACGCCGATGACCGTGACAACCGGGATCAGCGCGTTGCGAAGCGCGTGCTTGTAGAGCACCGTCGTCTCGCTGAGGCCCTTCGCGTGCGCCGTGCGAATGTAGTCCTGGCGCAGCACCTCAAGCATCTGGGTGCGTACGAGGCGGAGCAGACCGCCGCTGGGCGTCAGGCCGATGATCAGCGCGGGCAGCGCCATGATCTGGACATGTGCCCAGGGATCATCGAATAAGTACTGGAAGTTGATCGGCGGTGCCCAGTTAAACCAGATCGAACCGAAGGTGATGATTAGCACCGCCACCCAGAAGCCCGGCACCGCATTTAGCAGAATTGCCAGGCTACGGAATCCGTAGTCTGGCAATTGGTCTTGTTTCAGGGCTGACCACACTCCGAGTGGCACCGCGATCGCGATTGCCGAGAGCTGGCCCCAGAGCCCGAGTTCGAAGCTGACCGGTACGCGCTTCTTCAGCTCAGACACAACCGAACGGCCGCTATGCAGTGACTTCCCGAGGTTGCCCTGAAGCACGCCCTTGGGCCCGCCCGTGAACCAGGACGTGCCGACCCAGTCGGAGTACTGCTTCGGGAGGCTGCCCTGGAGCCCCAGTTCCTTCTCAAGGTTCTTGCGAAGGCCTGGGTCGTTGCGTCCGTACTCGCCGATGATCAAGTCGATGACGTCTGCCGGCAGGAAGACCCGCAGGAACAGGAACGTAAGCATCGTGATCATGACCACGGTCGGTAAGGTGAGCAGGAGTCTTTGAATTATGTACTTCTGCACGCTTTAGCCACCTCCAGCAGTCTTGCAGAGAGTCCCCACGCGCTCTTCTGCAATTACCATACGAATTTAGCGTCAGAATTAGATCTGGCGCTCAGATTCGACAATTGGCGCGAACATAGCAAGGCCCTACTACCCTGTCAAGCTGCGCGTCCACAATACGCTCGAAAGCCCAGAAGAAACTATCGACCTGGTTCCGACGTATAAGCGATACGTATCATGAGCCGCGTTTCCGGGAGGCGATCATGCAGCTCAACCACCACCAGCGTTACCTGGTCGAAGAGTTCGCCGAGGAGTACCTCGAACGCCGGATGAGCCGCCGCGACATGATGAGGCGCGTCCTCGCTGTCACCGGCAGCGTCACCGGCGCCGCCGCCGTCCTCGTCACCCTCGGCTGCGGCTCCAGCGATGACGGCGCGTCCCTCGCGTCGACGTCGACCGCGGCGCCGGCGCAGCCTACCGCCGCAGCGACGTCCGCGTCCGAAGCCTCCGGCGTCCAGCACGTCGCCGCGGACGACCCGGCGATCACCGCCTCAGACGTGCGCTACCCGGGCCCCACGGAGATGCGGGGGTACCTCGCCCGGCCGAAGGCGGAGGGCAAATACGCCGGCCTGATCATCATTCACGAGAACCGAGGCCTCTTGGAGCATTTCAAGGACGTCTCCCGGCGCTACGCCAAGGAGGGCTTCGTCGCGCTCGCCGTCGACCTCGCCTCGCGCAAGGGCGGCAGCACCGACGACGCCGTCTCGAACATGAGCAAGCTGACGACTGACCCGATCGAGATGCAGGCCGACCTCAAGGCCGGCGTGGAGTACCTCAAGGCGCAGGCGTTTGTGCGGCCGGGGTCGCTCGGCGTCACGGGCTTCTGCTTCGGTGGCGGCGCGACCTGGGAGCTCGCCGTCGCCAGTCCGGACGTGAAGGCCGCCGTGCCTTACTACGGCAGCTGCCGGCCGAAGGACCAGCTCGCCCAGACGAACGCGGCGGTGCTGGCGATCTACGGCGGCAACGACACGCGGATCACCGGCGAGTCCGCGGATGTGGAGCAACGCCTGCGCGCTGCGAACAAGACGGTGCAGATCAAGGTCTATCCGGGCGCCAACCACGCCTTCTTCAACGACACGGGCAGCGCCTACAACGCCGAAGCCGCTGCTGACGCCTGGCGTCTAACGCTGGACTGGTTCCGGAGGTACCTGACGGCCTAGAACGCCGAAAGCGCCTTCTTGTAGGACTCGAACTCGCGCACCTGGCCCATGTTTTCCGTCTTGATGATCTCGCGGACAACGCCATCGCCGTCGAGGACGAAGCTCCAGCGCAACGCACAGCCGAGCATATCGTTGAAGCAGCCGTAAGACTGGGCGACGGCGCCGTGGGGCCAGAAGTCGGACAGAAGCTGAAACTGGAAGTTGTTCTCTTCCGCCCAGCGCCGGTTGGAAGGGCCGGTGTCGCAGGTAATCGCGAGCACCTTGGCGCCGAGCGCCTCCAGGCTGCCGAAGTCATCACGGATCGCGCAGAGCTCGCCCTGGCAGTTGCCGGTGAACGGGAACGGAATGAAGACGATCAGGCTTTTCTGGCCTCGCAGGTCGGCAAGGCTGACCTGGTTGTTCTGATGGTCTCTCAGGTTAAAGTCCGGAGCCGGCTGACCGACTGTAGCAGGCATATCTCTCCTCCCAACTAATCGCAGGCAATAAGGTTGCATAAACCTCTATGCGGTGCAAGGCAAAGCTCACCGCACGCCTCGATTGCCGTATTTGGCGCGACGGCATACGGTGATGGCGTGACTGACGTCCTCCAAGCCCTCGTCCTCGGCGTCATCCAGGGTCTCACCGAGTTCCTGCCGATCTCCTCCACAGGCCACCTGATCATCGCCGAGAAAGCGCTCGGCATGTCGCGCGACGAGTTCGGCCTGCGGTTCGACGCAGCGATCCACCTCGGCACGCTCGCCGCCGTGCTCGTCTACTTCCGCGATACCTGGCTCTCGTTGATCGCGGCCTGGTTCGAGAGCCTACGCTCGCGTCGCTGGGACGCGACGCCTCAATCGAAGCTCGCCTGGCTGCTGATCCTCGGGACGATCCCTGCCGGCCTCGCCGGCCTCGCGCTCGAGAGCACGGCGGAGGATACGTTTCGCTCTCCCGCGCTCGTGGCGGCGATGATGATCATCTTCTGTGTCCCGCTGCTCCTCGCCGAGCGCTACGGCTCCCGCGCCCGCGAGCAGGCCGAGGCTTCGCCGATCGACGCTCTGATCCTCGGCGCGGCGCAGAGCATCGCCCTGATCCCAGGTGTCTCGCGCTCCGGCATCACGATCTCGGCCGGTATGCTGCGCGGCTTCAATCGAGAGTCGGCTGCGGTGCTGGCGTTCTTGCTCTCGGCGCCGATCATCGCCGCGGCCGGCGGCAAGCAGCTCCTCGACATCGCGAGGGGCAGCGCCGAAGCCTCCACAGTCGATAACGAGCTCGCCGTCTACGCGACGGGGTTGATCACGGCCGCAATCGTCGGCTTCGCGTCGATCGCGCTTCTGCTGAAGTACCTGCGCTTCAACTCGCTGGCGGTGTTTGTTGCCTACCGGGTCATCGCCGGCATTGTCATCCTCGGGCTCGGCGCCGCGGGCGCTCTCTAGCGCTTCAGCAGCGCATCGATGACGTCGACGAGCTCGCGCAGGTGCTTGATCACGTAGTCCGGCTTCACGCGCGCCGTCGCCGGGTCCTCTGCCTTGTACTGCTGCGTCAGCACCGTGCGCATGCCCAGCGCCGCAGGGCCTTCGACGTCCGCGTCGAGGCGGTCGCCGACGAAGAGCGCTTCTTCGGCGCTCAGGCCGAGGGGCTCTAACACCGCCTCGTAGATCTTCGGGTGCGGCTTGCGGTGGAGCACATCGGCCGATGACACGGTGACGTCGAAGTAGGGGCCGATGCCGCGCGCCTCCATGATCCGCTGCAGCGTCTGGGCCGACATGAACGCATTTGAGACGACGCCGAGCCTGAGGCCGCGCTGTGCCAAAGCCGCCAGCGCCTCGGGCATGCCGGGCTCCGGCGCCAGGGCGCGCGCCGTACCGACGCTAACCTCCATGACAGCGGCGGTGAACGCAGCCACGGCCGCCGCCGTCGCCTCGATGCCGGCGCGCTTCAGGGCGTCGGCGACGAACTTCGGCGTCGGCTCCTGCGTCTGGTTGCCAAAGGCGTCACGCCAGATCCCCTCCCATTCGCCGAGGTAGCCCTCGACGACGTCGATCAGCGTCTCGATCGCTGGCGCGTCGCAACCGGACGCGACGAGGATCTCGCGGCCTCGCGTGTAGCAGGACGCGAGCGCGTCCGCGTCTTCCGCCGGCGAGGACCAGAGCGTGCCACCGAGATCGAATAGGACGGCGCGGGTTTGCATAGCTTGAGTCTAGAGGAGGTCGGGATTTCATGGAACTTTAACGGCCGCGTCGCCTCTCTGTAACGAACTGAAAGGCGACTCCTCCTAGGCTAAGGGGGATTCACGGCGCGGTTGTCGTGAAGGAGGTGTGAGATGAAGAAGCCTGGACTGACGTTTGTGATGCGTGCCTGCCCCCGCTGTGGTGGCGCCGCGTACCTTGAAGACCCGCGCGAAGGCGATTGGCGCTGCCTGCAGTGCGCCCGCCCCGTCGCCATTGTCGAGATCGAGGCCCGGAAGAACGCTCGTCCCGCCGCTTGATAACCTAGTGGCGTGACCGAACGCCCGGGACCGTCTGCCTACAACGCGCGCTCCCAGCTGATCCGCCTAGCCGCGGCAGCTCTGGTAGTCGGCGTCTCGTTGCTGGTGCTCTGGCAGGCGGGCGTCATCTTCCAGTCGGACGCCGCGTCTGTCGATGACGGCGTCTCCGTGCAGCCCGCGACCGTCTTGAGCGAGACGCCGGGCGGCAGCTCGCGCGCCGTCGGCCTGGACGAGGGCAACCTGGCGCCGGACTTCGAGTTCAGCACTTTCGACGGCGAACGGATGCGTCTGTCCGACTTCCGCGGTCGGGCCGTGTTGCTCAACTTCTGGGCGACCTGGTGCGGCCCCTGCCGCATAGAGCTGCCCGACCTCGAAGCCCTCCTGCGCCAGCACACGAGCGACGGTCTCGCCGTCATCGCCGTCAACTCGGGCGAGAAGTTCGGCCCGGCAAACAGCTATATAAAGGAAATAGGCGTCGAGCTCACTGCCTGGGCGTATGACCCCAACGGCGCCGTGTCGCGTCGCTACGCCGTGCCGGGCCTGCAGGGGCTGCCCTTCAGCTACTTCATCGATGCGAACGGCGTTGTTCGGCGCGTCATCGTCGGGCAGATGAGCCCCAAGGTCATGGAAGCGGGCGTCGCGGAGATGCTCGTCGCCGCCCAAGCCAGGTAGACACCCCTCGTGACCGCGGTCCTCCGGCGCGTCCTGCCCGCGCTGTTGCTCGCCGCCGCCCTCAGCGCCTGCAGCGGCGACAAGCACGAACCGCCCGCGCCGACACCAACGCCTAGACCAGAGCCCGTAAGGATCGACGTCGCCGCCCTCGATGACGAGGTGCGCGAGCGCGTGCGCGTCGCCGCGGCGGCCACCGGCGCTCAGTTCGGCGTCGACGTGGACGTCGACGATGTGCCCGGCGCTCCGGAGCGCACGATCGTCGTCACCAGCGACGCCACCGCCGTCTCCTCCGACGAGGCGACGGTGCGCTATTGGGCCGCCTTCGCGCCGTACTGGAGCGACCGCGATGTGCTCGACCTCGACGCGCCGGAACCGGGCCTGACGATCTACGCGCCGGAGGAGTACCGCCGCGGCGGCGAGCAGATGCTCGGCAAGACGGCCCTCCGCATGACCCGCTGGCTTTCCGCCGATAGCGTCGCCGCCGCCGTTGCCAACGACCCGAACAGCGTCGCTCTCCTGCCGGTCGAAAGCGCCGAGCCCTGGCTGCGCAGCATCAGCGTCAACGGCGCCGACTTCGTCCGCGGTGATGCGCCGGTCGTCGGTCAGCGAACGACCGAGAAGCTGTACCTCGGCTGGAGCGAGGAGCGCCTCGCAGCCTTCGGGCACGCCCTGGCGCGACGCCTCGAGACGCCGCCGCCGGTCATCGTCCGCGTCGTCGCCACCGGCGACATCATCCCCTCCCGCTGCGTCTACGAGCGCCAGCTGCGCCGCAACGACTTCACAGCCGCGTTTCACGCCACCGCCGACTACCTGCGCGCCGCCGACCTGACGCTCGGCAGCCTGGACGCGTCGCTGTCGGACGCCGGCGAGCCGGCGCTGTGTGAGCAGACGTTCAACCTGCTCTCGCCCGCCCGCAGCGTCGATGGCCTCGCCTTTGCCGGCATCGACGTCGTCACCGTGGCGACGAACCACATCAAGGACTGCGGCAGCACCGCCGCGGCCTGCAACCAGGCCTTCCTCGATACGCTTGCGAACCTGCGCGGCGCCGGCATCGCCTACACCGGCGGCGGTGAGAACCGCGAAGCGGCGCACAAGCCAGCGATCGTCGAGCGCAAGGGCGTGCGCATCGCCGTCCTCGGCTACGATGACATCGCCGCGTCCTACCTCGGCGCCGGCGAGACTACGCCCGGCACGGCGGCGCTGCAGACGGGCGTCCTCGCCGGCGACATCGCGGCGGCGCGCAAGCAGGCCGACATCGTCATCGTCATGTGCCAGTGGGGCGCCGAGTACACGCCCAACCCCTCGGAGCGTCAGCGCGCCTTCGCTCGCGAGGCGATCGACGCCGGCGCCGCCCTCGTCGTCGGTAACCACCCGCACGTCGTCCAGGCGGTCGAGTGGCGCGGCGAGGGCTTCGTCACCTACGCGCTCGGCAACTTCGTCTTCGACCAGGACTGGTCGACCGAGACGCAGCAGGGCGCCGTCCTCGAAGCCAGCTTCATCGGCACGCGCCTCGTCGCCGTGCGCCTGACGCCGACGCGCATCGTCGACATGTATCAGCCGACCTGGGCCTCACCCGCCGAAACGCGCGCGATCATGTCGCGCATCCGCGCCGCAACCGACGCGCTGCGGTAGACGACCTCTCCCCTGGCTGCCGGCATCCCTCTCCGTGGACGGAGAGGGATCGACGCTGCACCCTATTTGGCCGGCGAGGTCGCTACCGCTTCCCGAGGTACATCGCCAGGCCCTCGCGCAGGGGCGTCAGCTTCGGGTGGAAGGCGGCCTCCACGGCCGTGTTGTCCGCGACCGCCGACGAGGCGATGAAGTCGACCGCGTCCGCCGATAGCGGCGGCGTGATCGGCAGCAGCGACGCGATCGTCCCCAGCGCCTTACCGACAAACATCGGCTGGTGCAGGATTGGCCGCTTGCGTCCGAGCACCTTCAGCCCCGCTTGCAACACCTCGTTCATCGACATCGTCTCCGGGCCGCCGAGCTCGAAGACGGCGTTCGGAGCCGCCGGCGCCAGCGCCGCGTCGGCGACGACGCGGGCTACGTCATCGATGAAGACGGGCTGCATCGCTTGCTTGCCATCGCCGAACATCGGCACGAAGGGGAGGACCTTGCTGAAGCCGATGAGGCGGTTGAGCGACTTGTCGCCGGGGCCGTAGACCCAGGTCGGCCGGACGACTGCCCACTCGAGGCCGCTGGCGCGCACGTGCTCCTCCGCCAGCCACTTGAAACGGAACCAGTGCTTCGCCGCGTCCTTCGCGGCTCCGACACCGCTGACGTAGACGTAGCGACGCGTGCCGGCGGCCTTCGCCGCGTCGACCTGGTTGACGCTGCCCTGGTAGTCGATCTTCTCGAAGGTCCAGCCCCGGCGGGGCACTTCGATCGGTGAGGTCGGGAACTGTACCGTGTCGATGACTGCGTCAGCGCCCGCGAACGCGGTCGCGAGTGTCTCCGGGCGGCTCACGTCGCCCGTCCGCGCCTCTACCTTGCCGCCGAACTGCTTCTGGATCTTCGCCGCGTCCCGGCCGAGCACCGCGACCTGCTGCCCCCGCCTGAGCAACTCCTCCACAACAGCCGACCCGACAAAGCCTGTACCACCTGTAACCACGATCATTGTCTTGCACCTCGCCGCTAAGCGTGGAGACGCACACGTGTTGGTCGGTCGTCAGGCCGGCGCGCTTGCGCCTCCGGAGCCCCGCGGACTTATCTCATACGAGCAAGGTACTCCTCGAGTATCATTTGTGCAAGTGTTCACATGCACAAACTCTGACTGGCTCGTGAACTGCTCAGACGTGCATGCCGGACGAACCTTAGAGATCCTGATCGAGTCGTTCCAGAGCTTTTAGCCATCCCTTTTCGCTCATTGTCAGCGTTTCGGGAGCGCGGCGAGCAAGCAGCACGAACAGCGCCGAGAATCCATCCCAGTGTTGCGGTTCGCCATACTTCCCTTTGACCGGCTTCGGCTTCGAACGCTCGTTCCACTTGCCAACCGTGGCGGCGCTCTTATGCCCGTTGCACTTGTTGCAAGCGGTGAACAGGTTTTCCTCGACACCCAACCCGCCGGCCGAAAACGCCTCAACATGATCGATAACCGCGCCCAATTCATCCAGCAACGGGGCGCCGTCTCTCGTCCAATGGGCGTGGTAATAGGCAAGCCGCCGCGTTTCGCCAGCTGTTCTTACTTGGCGTTCCAGCAGCTTCATCACCGGCGCGAAAATGACCGGCTTGTAACACCAGCGGCACAGCCAGCCGTCACGACGGAAGATGGACACCTGGATATCTTTCGAAAGTGGCGGTCTTTTCTGTGGCCTGGCCGTGGCGCCCGCTTCAGTCATTGCCGACAGTAACTCACCGAAGCCTGTAAGTAGCCTTTAGCTGGAGAGCACCTTGCGCGAGAGCTCGGCGCTGTCATCGGCCTTTACACCGTACTGCGCGTCGATGACCTTGCCGTTCTCGTCGATGACGAAGTGGCTGCGGTTGACGCCCATGAAGGTGCGCCCGTACATGCTGCGCTCGACCCAGACGCCGTAGGCCTCAGAGATCGCGTGGTCCTGGTCGACCAGCAGCGGGAACGGCAGGTCGTACTTCGACTTGAAGCCCTGGTGCGACTTCACGTCGTCCGGGCTCACGCCGAGGACGATCGCGTTCTTGTCCATGATCTCGGCGTAGTTGTCGCGGAAGCCGCAGGCCTGCGTCGTGCAGCCGGGCGTGTCGTCCTTCGGGTAGAAGTAGAGCACCACGCGCTTGCCCTTCAGCTCGCTCAGCTTCACCTTCTCGTTCTGGTCGTTCACCGTCTCGAAGTCCGGCGCCTGGTCACCTACGTTGATCTGTGCCATGAGTCTCCTTCCCCTTACCAGCGGGCCTCTCGCCCGCAACACGCGAAATTGTACAGCGGCACCAGCGCGGCGGCATCCCGCGCGGGCGCTGCTTAGCGCTACAGTAGCGAAGAGATGAAGATCAGCGTCCGCGTACCCGCAACCACGGCGAACCTCGGCCCCGGCTTCGATTGCCTCGGCCTCGCGCTCGACCTCTGGGCGACGGTCACGGTCGAGACGACATCGAAGGCGAACGACCCGGAGCCACGCAGCGCCCGCCTCGTCCGGCAGGGCATCGAGGCGGTGTTCGAGAGCGCCGGCAAGGCGCCGGAGCTGACCGTGTCCTGGGACGCCACCGTGCCGATCGCGCGCGGTCTCGGCGCCAGCGCGGCGCTTCGCGTCGCCGGGCTGCTGGCGGGCAACGCGCTGCTCGGCGGCGTCCACAACGCCGAGACGCTGCTGGAGATGGGCACGAAGCTCGAAGGGCACCCGGACAACGTGGCGCCGTGCATGTTCGGCGGGCTGCAGATCAACGTCCGTCCTGCCCTGAGCCTGTCGAACGGGAGCGAAGGCGGCGTCGTCCACCTCGCGTCGCCGCTGCCGGACGGGCTGCAGGTCGTGCTCTTCGTCCCCGAGTTCGAGATGCCGACGCAGGAGAGCCGCCGCCGCCTGCCGCGCCAGCTCTCACGCGAGGACGCCGTCTTCAACCTGAGCCACGTCGCCTTGCTCGTCGCCGCGCTCGCCGCCGGCCGCTTCGACCTCCTGGACGAAGCGACGCAGGACCGCCTCCACCAGCCGATCCGCGGCGAGATCTTCGCCGGCCTCAAGCCGATCATGGCTGCGGCGAAGGACGGCGGCGCCGCTGCCGCCTACCTCTCCGGTGCCGGCTCCACGGTCGCGGCCTTCGTCGAGCACGACGCCGAGCGCGTCGCCCGCCTGATGACGCAGGCAGCGCTGGCGCACGGCTTCAGCGGCCGCAGCCTGATCACAAAGCCGACGTCGCGGAGCGCTCACATAGTCCAGTGATCGAGGTCGACGGCCCACTATCGCCGACCGAAGTCACTCCACCGCGTCCGCCTGATCCGGACTCACCGACGCGCAGGCGCGTCTTTGCGGCGTTGCTTGATCTGACTCTGCTGTTCACTGCGGCTGCCGTAATCTTCTCTGCGTGGATGGACGAAATCAGCACCGAATCGGATACGAATCCGCTGATTGGCAGTTGGCACCTCGTTCTGGTGATGGCGATCGGATTGCCTTACTACACACTGCTGGAGGTTATCTTGGGCAGGACACTGGGCAAAGCAATCTTCGGTATCAAGGTTGTGCGCGCTTCCGACGGCGGATTCAGCCGCCGCCGCGCGCTCACGCGCAGCCTCTGCAAACTGCTCTGGGCCATCCCGATTCTCGGCGGCTTCTTTATCTTGCTGGACCTGGTAATGGTCATCTTTAACTCACCGCGCGGGAGCATTAGCGACATGCTCACCGGCACGGAGGTGGTGCGCGCTCCTCTAAAGTTGCCGCTGGTAAAGCACGCGGGACCGCGTTTGCTGTAACATCCCGCGCATGACTACAGAAGCGCCGCCAGCCGCACCCGTCGAAAAGCTCCTCGGCAAGCGCATCGTCGCCGGCCTGATCGATGGCGTGCTGATGGTCCTGCTCTTCATCGTCATGGCAGCGATCTTGGCGACTCAGACGCGTCGACTGACGACGGCGGCGGGAGCTTCTCGCTCAACCTCAACGGCGCGCCGGCCATCGTTTATCTACTGCTCGCTATCGGCTACTACACCGCACTCGAGGCGCTGACCGGCCAGACGCTTTGCAAGAAGATCGTCGGGATCAAGGTCGTCGCCGTCGATGGTTCGCTGACCTATGGCAAGGCCTTCATTCGCACGATCCTGCGCATCGTCGATGGCCTGCCGTTTCTCTACATCGTCGGCATCATCGCGATCTCGTCCTCGAAGCGCCAGCAGCGCATCGGCGACATGGCGGCGGGGACGATCGTCGTAAGCGCTTAGACTCCGTACCGTTGTCGGCTGCGCATCGCTCTCGCGCTGCTCCGCCTCGAAATAGGAGAAGGAAGGAGTACTGAGGGGAGACCCCTCAAACTCCCCCCGCATGGCCCTTCGAGAGCCTCAGGATCGCCCCCGCTACCCCTGCTGGCGCTTGGTGAACGCCCAACGCTTGCGGGCGAGCAACGCGACGGGTGAGGCGTCTCTGACCGGGTCCTTCGACAGGCTTAGGAGCGCCCCCGCTGCGCCTGAAGGGGTCATCAAAGCCTGAAGGCTGATTGCTGCCGGCTCGTTTGCCCGTTTGCCCGTTTGCCGGTCGATAATTTCGTATGCCCGTAACCTCCGGCGACTCCGAGCCGATTGATCTCCCGAGAATGCTCGCCGTGTCCGTGGCGGATGAAGCCCCGGCAGAGGGGATGAGCGACGCCGCCGATCAGGCCGCGCGTCTCGCCGCGCATGAGCCGCTCGCCTGGCAGGAGCTTTTCGACGAGTACTTTCGCAAGATGCACAGATTTGCTTATGTCCGCACCGGTGACATCCACCTCGCCGAAGAGATCGCTTCGGAGGTCTTTGTCGCCGCCGTGCGCGGGATCAAGCGCTACAAGGTCACCGGCGCGCCGATCGCCGCCTGGCTGTTTCGCATCGCCCGTAACATCACCGCCGACCAGCTCGAGCGCCGCAGCAAGCGCCCGACAACGCCGATCGACGACGTGCAACTCGAGACGCCCGGCTTCGCGACGCAGCTGGACGAGCTCACCGACCTCGCCGAGGCGATGCGACACCTGACGCGCGAGCAGCAGGAGGTAATCAGCCTGCGCTTCGTCTCAGATTGCTCCGTGCTCGAGACGGCGGCGGCGATGGGCAAGAGCGCCGGCGCCGTAAAGCTGCTGCAGCACCGCGCCCTCACCTCGCTGCGGCGGGAGATGACGAGAGGCACGCCGAGATGACGATGAGCTACCAGGACGCCCTCCAGCGCTGCCTCGACGCGCTCCGCGCCGGCGAGCCGCTCGACGCGGTCATCGCCGCTTACCCGCAGTTCGCCGCCGAGCTGCGAGAAGAGGTCGCACTGACCCAGAACCTGCAGCGCCTCTCCAACGCCGTGCCCGCACCGGACGCCGCCGCGACGTCACGCGCCGCCGCGTTGATGAACCAGGAGCTGCTCGCCGCGCAGGCGGCCGAGCGCCGGCCTCGCGCGTCGTTCTGGGGCGGCTTCTTCGTCCGCAGCCTCGCCGGTGGCGCGCTTGTTGCTGTCGTCGCGCTGATCGCGGCCGGCGCCTTGTTCTCCGGCGTCTTCGACAACGGCGGCGGCGCCGTCGAGGCCGCGACGATCGAAGGCATCGTCGTCGAGGCAGGCGCCGGCACGCTGACGCTGCAGACGTCCGATGGCCTCGCCAGCGTCCAGCTCGACGGCGCGACGATCACGGACGAAGACGGCGCGCCGCTCGACGCAACCGGCCTCGACATCGGCGAAGGGGTCGTGATCAAGGCGCGCCGTATCGCCGCCGCCAAGTATGCCGCGACGCAGGTGACGCGTATGGCCGTCGCCCGCCTCGAAGCCTGGTGCGCGCGCGAGGTCTCTTCCTGTCGCGAGGCGCAGGAGCGCTTCCAGAACACGCCGGCGTGTACGAACAACCCGGAGCGCTGCAAGGCGATCATCGCCCGCGTAGAGGAGCTTCGCATCCACCTCGAAAACGTCGATAAGCTCCAGGACCTGATGCAGCGCTGCCGCGAGCCAGGAAGCGCCGTCTGCCAAGACCTCGTCCAGTTCTGCCGCCAGAACGCCGACCTCTGCAGCGGCATCCGCGACCGTCTGCAGAATCTCCAGTCAGCCGTCGATGGCAACCTGCGTGAGCGCTTTCACTCGATGACTGAGCGCTGCACCGGCGGCGACGGCAACGCCTGCGCCGATCTCGCGCGCTTCTGCACGGAGCACGCCAACCTCTGCCCGGCGACGGCGCCGCTGCGCCCCGCCGCCAGCCCGACGACGACCCGCCCTGTCACCAGCCCCACGACGCGCCCGATCGAGCAACGCCTCGTCCCGGCAACCGTGACTTCGACGCCGCAGCGAAGCCCTTAGCGTAACTTCCCGGCCCCCGACCGGGATTACTCCTTCGACACCGGCGCCAACGCCGGTGGACACGAAGGAGGAAACATGAAGCTCCCGATCATCGGTCTCGTCATCACGGTGCTTGCGCTCGGCGCCGGCGCGTTCGCGCTCACGACGGCCACGCCGACGCAGGCGCAGGAAGCGCCGCAGGACGAGCTCGCGCTCGCCGGCGCCGGCTGCGACTGTCCCTGGCTCAAGGAAAGCATCATCGCCGCCGCCGCCCAGACGATCGGCATCCGGCCGGAAGAGGTCATCGAGGGGCTGCGCCATGGCGCTAGCCTCAAGCAGATCGCGGCCCGCAACGGCGTGCGAGAGCCCGCTCTGAAGCGCGGCATCCTCGCGCACGAGAAGACCTACCTCTACCGCCTCGTCGATGCCGGCAAGCTCGAGCGTCCGGAAGCGGTTCGGATCCTCAAGTTCCTCACGGACCACATCGACCGAATCGTCAACTGGCACAGCTAGCTCTAGCCTGGCTCCTCGCGAGTCAGGAAAGGCGCCGGACCGCAGCCGCCGTCCGGCGCCTTTCCCTTTGTCGACCTGTCGACGAGGTCTCACGTCGCCCCACCCCTGGCGACCTGAAGGTCGCCGCTACATTCTCTTGGTGGTTAAGATTGCTTCATGGCGCTTGTGGTGCAGAAGTACGGTGGTAGCTCCGTCGCCTCGGCGGAGCGGATCAAGGCGGTTGCCGCCCGTATCGCCGCGCGCATGCAGCGCGGCGATCACGTTGTCGCCGTCGTCTCGGCGATGGGTGACACGACGGACGAGCTGATCGAGCTCGCCCACCAGATCACCGACCACCCGGAGCCGCGCGAGATGGACGTGCTGCTCTCGACCGGCGAGACGATCTCGAGCGCGCTCATGGTGATGGCGCTGCACGCGCTGCAGGTCGACGCGATCAGCCTCTCGGGAGCGCAGGCCGGCATGCGGACTTCTAATGTGCATAGAAACGCCCGCATCCTCGACATCGACCCGCAACGCGTGCGCGAGGAGATCGAGCGCGGCCGCGCCGTCATCGTCGCCGGCTTTCAGGGGCTGACCGAGGGCGAAGACGTCGCGACGATCGGCCGCGGCGGCTCCGATACCACAGCCGTAGCCTTCGCCGCAGCGCTCGAAGCGGCCTGCGAGATCTACACCGACGTCGAAGGCGTCTATACGGCAGACCCGCGCATCGAGCCGCTGGCGCGCAAGCTCGACGAGATTACATATGAAGAGATGCTTGAGCTCGCCAGCCGTGGCGCCAGGGTCATGGCGCCGCGCGCCGTCGAGCTCGGCAGCGTCTACAACATCCCGATCCTCGTCGCCTCCAGCTTCACGGAGGCGCCGGGCACGCTGATCCACGGAGGCATCGACATGATGGAGCAGTTCAACCGCGTGCGCGGCATCGCCCACGACCTCGACGTTGCCAAGGTGACGCTGCGCGGCGTGCCCGACCGGCCCGGCATCGCCGCCAGCGTCTTCGAGCCGCTCGCGGAGGCGCATCTCTCCGTCGACGTCATCGTCCAGAACGCCTCCGCCGAGGGCCTGACCGACCTGACGTTCACCGTCTCGAAGGCCGACCTCTCGCGCGCCCTGCCGATCGTCCAGCAGGTCGCCCGCCAGGTCGAGGCGGCGGACGTAACGACGGACGCGAACATTGCGAAGATCAGCATCGTCGGCACCGGCATTCAGAGCGCGCCGGGCTACGCCTCGCGTATGTTCCGCACGCTCTCAGACGCCGGCATCAACATCGAGATGATCTCGACCAGCGAGATCCGGATCACCTGCATCATCCCCGGCGACAAAGTCGAAGCCGCCGTGCACGCCCTCCACAAGGCCTTCGAGCTGGAGAAGGCATAGGCCGATCTCGCCTCAACGCGCCAATTCTCGACCGCCGTTAACTTCTGACCGAGACGCGACGTTATCTCTGTTGAAGCCCGTGCGGAGCGCGGGTGGTTTTGGTATGCCCCGTCGTGGCCTAGCTGCGGAAGGAATCTGCACAATGCGCTTAGCCCGTCGAATCGCCGTTGTAATCACGCTCACGATTCTTGGCTTTAGCTTTGCCAATACGGCCTCCGCCGTTGCGCCGACGCTGGTAAACCCGGGCTTCGAAACTGGCGACTTTACCAGCTGGAACCTGACGGCGAACGGTGGTAGCCAAAATGTCGTCGCTGATGACGGCGGCGGTTACGACTCATTCATCGCCCAGGAATTCGCCGGCTCAGTTAACCAGAACGTTGAGATCGCGCAGACGTTCACGGCCAACATCGGCGAAACGATCGTCATGCGCATCCGCTTCATCGGCCACGAAGACTGTTCCGGGATCGCCACGGATACCGGCGAGGTAATCATCACGGACGGTTCAGACGTACTCGTGACGACGGTTGCCAGCTTCTCGACAACCTGTACACCGGACACAGGCTGGGTCAATCACAGCTATACGTTTATTGCCAACGGCTCGTTCAAACTAAAGGCCCACGTCAAGAACGGTTTCGACAGCAGCTTCTCGAGCGAGTTGCGCATCGACCTCCCGCTGGGCGCAGACACCGATGATGACGGTGTTTCTGACCCGAACGACGACTGCCCGAACACCGGAACCGGCATCCCCGTCGACGACCAAGGTTGTCCTCTCAAGGACACAGATGGCGACGGCGTCTTCGACATCAATGACCAGTGCCCCAACACTCCTGACGGCCTCGCGGTCGACCAGAACGGCTGCGCCGATGTTCAGCTGGACGACGACAACGACGGCATCTCCAACGCAACGGATGAGTGTGACGGCACCGACCCTGACGCTCCGACCGACAAGTACGGCTGCTCGAAGGAACAGCGCGGCGACTCTGACAGCACGAACCGGCGGCGAGACAACGTCGGCGGCGCTATCGCCGGTATCTTCGGCAACCCCAACGCATCGCCGACGGCTTCAGCGCCACGGGCGGGCGCGACGGCGGCAGCGCCGGCGACCGGCACGCTGAAGCCACCGAGCACCGGTGACGGCGGCCTCGCCGACGAGAACCCGTAGCCACGCCGGGCCACCGAGGCCGGCAAGGAGAAGCAAGGATGCGTGTTAAGCCCTCCCGTTACGTCTATTTCACCGCCGTAGCGTTGATCGCGCTGACGCTCGGCGTCTTCGCCGGCCAAGGCGCAGGACTCCGCCCCTCCCACGTGACCGCCGCAGGCCCCATACGCGTCGCCGTAGAGCAGGGGCCGGGCACCGGCGCCAGCGCAGTCGAGCTCGCCGGTCAGCTCAACGACGACACCTTCTTCGACTTCACTGCGACCATAGTGACGGCCTCTCAGATCGACACGCTGGCCGAGCTTCAGAATTATGACGTCGTCGTCTTTGGCGATTCAGGGAGCAGCAATCCCGACTGGTCTGTCGCTATGGCGACAGCCTTGCGAGACTGGGCCCAAAACAACGGCGGCGGCGTTGTAAGCACCGGCTGGGCCGACTTCGCCATCGGCTCCAACGGCACGCTAGACCCGATCTTGGACGACATCATGCCGATCGACGCGTACCCGAACGGCAACAACGAGTTCTGCGATCCACCAGGCCTCGGGATCCAAATCCTTACGAACAGCCATCCAGTCACGGCAGGGCTGTCAGACTTCGCCCTACCGACGAGCGGGGACGTCGAGATTTCCCCCTTTGCTCCCGACGCGACCAATGGCCAAGTCCTGGGCACAGCCACAGCCACGGGAGGCTGCACTGATTCGCCGACAAACACCGTCGTTGTCGGCGAGCTCGGGTCCGGCCATCTTGTGTATCTCGGCCCCGTCTATCTTGGTAGTGTTGGCCTCTACAACAACGGCGACCTGCGCACCGGCTCGCCCGATCGGCTGCTCGAGCAGGCGGTTGCCTGGGCAGCGCTAGGCTCACCGGATGGCGATGGGGACGGCGTTTCGGACAACTCGGACTCTTGCCCCGGTACCGCGTCAGGCGCCGAGGTAGACGTGAACGGTTGCTCTGCCGAGCAGCGCGACTCCGACGGCGACGGCGTTTCAGACGCGGACGACCAGTGCCCCGATTCGCTCAAGGGTGAGGACGTTAACTTCAGAGGCTGCCCGGTGGTCGAACGGGAGAGACGCAACGTCGGCGGCGCGATCGCCGGTATCTTCGGCAACCCAAACGCTACGCCAACAAAGCCCGCTGGCACTACGGCGGCAGCACCGGCAACGACCGGCACCCTGAAGCCGCCGAGCACCGGAGACGGCGGCCTCGCCGACGAGAACCCGTAGCTAGCCGAAGATCAGCTTCTCGCCAATGTAGGCGAGGAGGATGCCGCGCAACACCTTGCCCGGCGTCACCGCGCCCATGAAGCGCCAGAAGCTGTAGCGTGTCGCTCCCGCCGTCCAGCCCGCAACCTCGAACAGCGGGTTCGGGACCACGGACAGCGTGAAAAGCGTCGGCATACCGTAGTGAGCCATCAGCCAGCTCACCCAGCGCGTGACGCGCTCGATGACCCGCTGCAGGCGTCGCGGCGCCTCGATCTTCTCTTCACTGACGATGAACGCCGTCGCCATGCCCGCGACGTAGGCCGTCACCTCGCCCAGCGCCATGCCCAATCCGCCGGCAATGCCAACCCACAACGGGTTCAATGACTGTCCGCTGCTCGCGATCAGCGCCTGCGCCGCCGCCGTTAGCCCCGGCACCGGGATGAACAGCGTCGCCGTGCTCGCGAGGTTGGCGAGGAAGATGCCGGCGTAGCCCAGATCGCCGAACCAGGCCTCGGTCGAATCGCGCCCCGCCTTGATCGTCACGTAGACCATCGCGATCGACGGCGCCATCAAAACGACGAAGGAGACGACGGCGAGCGTCACGCGGCCCCGCGTTGACTTCGGCGCCTTGTCGATCAGCCAGAGGTAGCCGGCGATCGCCTTGCGTGCGATCCACGTCTCCTCGATCTCCTCGCGTACGTGCTCGACGACTTCGACGAGCTCTTCTTCGAGCTCACGCACTTCCTCGATGACGTGCTCTATCGGTGATTCGCCGTCGCTGTCGTGGGGTTGCTGGCCGCTCGGAGCCGGGGGCGGCGGGCGGTCCGCCGCCATGTCAGACGGCTGCGTCGTCAGCGACCCCGAGGTCATCGAGGTCGAGGTCGTCGGGCCGGATCGCCATGACGCTGGTGACGCCTTCGACCTTCTCCATGAGGATGCGCTCGATGCCGAGGCGCAGAGTCAGCATGCTCATGGGGCAGCCGTGGCAGGTGCCGACCATCTGCAGCTTCACAACACCCTCATCGCTCACGTCGACGATGTTGACGTCGCCGGCGTGGGAGTGGATGTAGGGCCGTATCTCGTCCAGCGCGCCATCGACGCGCTCGTAAAGGTCGTTCACGGGGCCATCGTAGCACGCGCTACTGCGTCGGCGGCGAGAGCATCAAACCGGCAGCTCGATCATCCGAATGCGTCCTGGTTCAACTACCGAGAAGTGGCCCGCCCAGTCCTCACGCGAACCAAGCGCCGCGACAATCGTCATGGATGCCTCCGCAGGGCCTGAGGCTTCGATTCGCAGCAGAACAATCCCACAGTGGGAAGGGAGGCCTGCGCGAAACGCTAACTCGCCAAAGTCCTTGTCAAAGGTGAGGAGTATCCGCTGCTCTGCCTGTGCCCGTTCGAGAACAGCGCGGTCACGACTCCCAGGCGACTCTGTAGTCAGCCAGACGACATCGTGACCTGCGCTACGCAGAGCGTCGACCGCTTCCTTTGGGATGTTTTCGTCGGCGAGAAGCCGGAGCGCCATGTTAGGCCTTCAGGGGATAGACCTTCTCGGCGTGGAGAATCTCGCTAGCGTAGGCCAGGCAGGCCTTGATGTCTTCGGCCTTGAGGTTGGGGTGATTCCTTAGAACGTCAGCCTCAGACCATCCTTGCGCGAGTAAGTCAACGATGAACTCAACAGACAGCCGTGTGCCTTTGACCAGCGGTTTGCCGGCCAAGACCTCGGGGTCAATCTCGATGCGCTCTTGCCAGTTCACGACGAACCTCTCGACCTTATTATCCCACGTCGGGGTGACGCCTGACCTACTGCGTCGGCGGCGGCTGGCCGAAGCGGTCGCGCAGGTAGTTGAGGATGTCCCAGCGCTCGTCCTCCGAAAGCAGGCTGCCAAAGGCTGGCATGATGCCGGTGAACCCGTTGGTCATCACGCCGAAGAAGAACTGGTCCGAGTGATAGGGGATGTGGTCGTAGAGGTTCGCCGGCGGTAGAGTCAGCGTCTTCGCCAAAGGCCCATCGCCCGTGCCGGATTCGCCGTGACACTGCGTGCAGTTGTTGGAGAACAGCATCATCCCACGCTGGATCGACTCCGGCGAGGACGGTACCGGGTTGCCTTTCGTCGCCTGGCTCGGCGAGAGGCGCTGGTGAACGTGCGAACCGAGCAGCAACCCCAGCCCAATGCCGATGATCAGCAGCGCCGCCAGCGACCACACCGGCCGCACCCGACGGATCGTCAGCCTCTCGTTCAGCCCGTCCGCCACGATGCTCAGGTAGCCGCCGACGAGATCGCGCGGGAAGTAGCTGCCGGCGACCATGCCGACCATGAGCACGCCCGTCAGCACGACAAGCGCCACCGACACCGCCGTAAACGAGACCGGCGAGTCGAAGTCACTCGACCCGCCAGTGCTGCTGACGGCGCTACCAGCCACCTTGGTATCGAACGGCAGCAGCAGGTCGTTGCCCGTCGTCCGTCTGATGTCGACGGCGACGCGCCATTTGCCGGGCTCGCTGATGAACGGCCCCTCGCCGACGTAGTAGAGCGATGGCGGCTTGCTTGGCTCCAGGGAGAGAACGGCTTCGTTCGTGCCCGGCTTCGTGAAGCGCAGGCGCACGAGGTCGATCGTCGTCACGTCTCCGGAGACGTCCACCTCGAACGAGTTGAGGCCGGGCTGGTTGGGATCGATAATCAGCGTCGCCGTGATCCCGTCCGCCGTCTGCGATTCGGTGAACTTGCCCGCCTGCGCCGCGCTGTCGAGCCGTCCTCGTGTCGGCGAGATCTGTACGAGCAGGCCGACGACCAGCAGGACGGCGATCGCCGTGCCCAGCTCCCAGCGCACCAGGCGACCGAGACGCGCCTCGAGGCCGAGCAGCATCGCCTGGCGGTTGCGAATATTCGCCGTCGCCTCGACGGCTTCTATCAGGCTGGGGCGCAGCAGGTAGGCGTTAATCCCACCGAAGCTGAGCAGCGGCAGGAGAAGGATCAGCTTCACGCCGAGGGCGCGCCCGTAGCCGCTGTCCAAGAGGTCGCTGAAGCGTTGCAGCTCGATCACGGAGTTGACCACGCCGGTGAATAGCAGCAACGCCACGCTGAAGACGGCCACGTTCGAGAAGCGGCGCAGCGCCTCGGCCAGCACCGGGTACTTTTCGCCGCCGGCCATGTGCTTTGCGCGCAGGAATAGGACTACGAGCAACGCCAGCATGCCGATCCACACCGACGCCGCCAGCAGGTGAACGAAGTCGGACGATACTGCCCAGAAAGCGCCGCCTCCCGCGGCGCCGTGGCTCACGCTCGAGGTGATCGCCATGTAAACGGCGGCGCCGGCGATGCCGAGGGCCGCTTGCGGCCGCCGATGGCTCTGCGAAAGCAGCACCGACGCCGTCAGCGCCACGAGCGGTATGCCGAGGAAGGCGTTGCGTAGCTCCCAGCGTTCGCCCCAGCGCGTGTCCAGGACGTCGCCGACACCGACGCCGACGTTTGAAGCCTGCAAGAACAGCTCCACAACTCCGCCCAGCGCGAGCACCAGGAGCGCGCCCGCGGCGAGCACTCGAACTCGCTTGTCCATGAAGTCGCGCAGTTCCTGGCCGGACTCGCCGGGCAGGCCGGGTGTGACGTAGAGGCTGAAGGCGAAGGCGCCGGTCAGCGCGCAACCGGCAAGCAGCAGCAGCCACTTCGTGAATACGCGCAGCGGCTTCGGCTCTTCACCCGACGTGCTCGCGCCGATCATCGGAGCCGCGCCGGGAGGCTGGCTGCCATCCGGATTGAGGATCGTCAGCGCGTACGAGCCGCTGATCCGGTGCCCGTCTACGGCGGAGACGTTCTCCCAGTTGACGATCAGGTAGCCCGGCGAGACCGGCTTGAGGAACACGCGCAGCACCGTGTCGTCCGCCGCGTCGAACTCGACGCGGTCGTCGACGCGTTTGCCGTCCTGGTCGGTGACGCGGGCGCCGGTGAAGCGCTGCTCGATCGCCTCGCTGAAGAACAGTGTTAGCTGCGTCGGCGGCTCGCGCAGCTGCGAGTTGACCGCCGGCTCGGCGCGATCGAGCAACGCATGGGCATCAGCCCCCCGCGTGCCGAGAGCAAAGAAAAGGCCGGCTGCCCCTAGCAGGAGCGCCAGGAGCAGCCGGCCGCGAGATCTAGGCGTTGCCACGAGGCCCAAGCAGCCTCATTCCCGCGCCACCGGCTACGAGGCCGACGAAGCCAACCACGACGAGGCTCCAGACCGGAACGCCGTCATCGCCGCCGTCCGACGTAACATCGGCGGCGGCGCCATCTGCGGCGTCGTCATCGTGGTCGTCCGCTGCCGCAGCGGCGGGCGTGCCTTGCGGCGTGCCGCCGGCAACCGGCGTGCCGTCTTTGGCCGAGACGTCGATGCGCTGGCAGTCGCGGCCGCCGTCAAGACGGCCCTTCGCCGCGATTGCCGCGTCCGCAGCCGCCTGACCGACGAAGAAGACGTAGCAGTCGCCGAAGACGGCGCCGTCTGCGTCGTCGTAAGTGCGCCAGGTGACGAGATAGCGGCCGGGGCCGAGTCCCGACTTGAGCGCGATGCTCATCTGCAGCCGGTCCGTGTTCAACGTCACGTCGCCAGTATCGACGCGAGCGCCGTTCTGGTCCGCGACCTGGATGAACGTCCAGTTCGGGTCGCGCCGGAGCGCCGCCGTGAACGAGCCGCTGACCTGCGCCGGCGCGGCGCTGAGGATTGAACCCGGCGCCGGGTTCAAGATAACGGGGCGTGAGTGAGCCTGAGCCAGCTGCACGCCGAGAATGGCGACAGCGGCGGCAAGTATCGCGACCCCGCCTAAAGCGAGCTTCCTGATCAAATCAACCTCCGATCGATATGTAGCTGCAGACCTTCAGGTCTACCCTACGAGCGTTTCGAAAACGGAAGGTCAGGCGGCTCTCGGCGGCTGGTCCGGCAGTGTCAATACAACGTCGATCATGATCGTGTCTGGGGCCGTGATCGGCGACAGGAACGCCGCCGGCGGCAGTGGCATCGTCGCCGTCGCGTCGAGCAAGCTCACCAGGCCGCCGGACTCGGCGCAGCCCGAGACGTCGCCGTGACAGTGAACGACGTGCGCCGACGACCCCTCCACACCGATGGCGTCGGCCGGGTTCACCTGCCAGTGGTCGATGGCGATGATCTGGAGGACGTAGAAAAGCACCGCGACGTGGGCGGTGACGTAGATAAAGCGGCGATATCGCCGGCCCGGCAGGGTACGGTTCATGCGAGCTATCTCGTCAAAACGATAACATAAGTTGTATTCGGAGCCAGGGGCTGAACGGACTATAATTGCCCCGGCCCGCCACGATGTTCACACATCTGCATCTTCACACCGAGTACTCCCTCCTCGATGGGCTGACCCGCATCCCGGCGCTGATGGATCGCGTCCGCGAGCTCGGCCAGGAAGCCGTCGCCCTCACCGACCACGGCGCCCTCTACGGCGCGATCGACTTCTACCGCGAGGCCCATTCGCGCGGCATCAAGCCGATCATCGGCGTCGAGGCCTACGTCGCGCCCGGTTCGCGCCACTCGAAGGAGGCGGGCGATAACCAGCCTTACCACCTGACGATGCTGGCGCGGAACAAGACCGGCTACAGCAACCTGCTCAAGCTAGTCACCGCCGCTCACCTGGAGGGCTACTACTACCGCCCGCGCATGGACCGAGAGCTGCTGGAGCAGCATGGCGAAGGCCTAATCGTCCTCTCGGGCTGCCCCTCCGGCGAGCTGCACCGCCTGATCCAGGACGGCCGCATCGACGACGCGCGCGCCACGGCGAACTGGTACCGCGACGTCTTCGACGGCTACTACTTCGAGATTCAGGACACGGAGGCGCTGCCCGAGTTCGCGCCCGCGAAGCGCCAGATCATCGAGCTCTCGAAGGAGATGGGCATCCCGCTCGTCGCGACGAACGACTCGCACTACCTCCACGCCGACGAGCACGACAGCCACGACATCCTCCTCTGCATCGGCACGAACACGACGATCCAGGACGAGAAGCGGATGAAGATGATGGGCGCCCTCTACGTGCGCTCTGAAGAAGAAATGCGCGCCGCCTTCGCCGAGCACCCGGAAGCGATCGACGAGACGTGGCGCATCGCCGAGCAGTGCGACCTGGAGCTAGAGTTCGACCGCCTCTACCTGCCGGAACCGGACCTCCCTCAAGGTGTTACCGCCTACGAGCACCTCGAGCGCCTCTGCTACGAGGGCCTGCGCCGCCGTCTGCCCAGCGCCGGCCAGGCAGGCGACGACCGTCTGCGCCACGAGCTCGACGTCGTCAGAGAGACCGGCTTCACCAACTACATCCACATCGTCCGCGAGATCGCGATGTTCGCGCGCGGCCAGAACATGCGCATGGGCGTCCGCGGCAGCGCCGCCGCCAGCCTCATCCTCTACTGCCTCGGCGTCACCGACATCGACCCGCTGAGGACGGGCCTCGTCTTCGAGCGCTTCCTCAACCGCGAGCGCCCCGAGCCGCCGGACGTAGACTTCGACTTCCCCGACGACCGACGCGACGAGGTGCTCCGCTTCGTCGCCAACCGCTACGGCGCCGACCGCGTTGCCCAGATCATCACCTTCGGCACCCTCGGCGCGAAGGCCGCCGTACGAGACGTCGGGCGTGCCCTCGGCATGAGCTACGCCGATGTCGACCGCGTCGCGCGCCTGATCCCCAACGCACTGCACATGACCCTCGATCGCGCCCTGAACGAGAGCAGCGAGCTGCGCAACGCCTACGACGCCGACTCGACGGTGCGCGGCCTCGTCGACGCCGCGAAACGCCTCGAAGGCGTGGCTCGCAACCAGAGCACGCACGCCGCCGGCATCGTCATCAGCCGCGACCCGCTGGTCAACAACGTGCCGCTGACCCGCGCCACGCGCGGCGACACACAATCGATGCCAACGACCCAGTTCGCGATGGAGCAGGTCGCCGCCATCGGTCTGATCAAGATGGACCTGCTCGGCCTCTCCAACCTGACGATCCTCGACCGCGCCGTCGAGCTGATCGCGCAGCGCCACGGCGTCAAGCTCGAGCTCGAGAACCTGGCCGACGGCGACGAGAAGACCTTCGCGATGCTCACCGCCGGCGACACCTTCGGCGTCTTCCAGCTCGAATCGACGGGTATGCGTCGCGCCGTTCAAGAGCTACGCCCAACCGAGGTCGCCGACCTCGCGGCGCAGGTCGCGCTATATCGCCCCGGCCCGATGCAGCACATCGGCACCTACTGCCGCGCCAAGAACGGCGAACAAGAAATCGTCTACCCTCACCCAGACCTCGCCGACATCCTCGACGAGACGCACGGCGTGATCGTCTACCAGGACCAGGTGCTGAAGATCGCCCAGAAGTTCGCCGGCTACTCGCTCGGCACCGCCGACATCATGCGCAAGGCGATGGGCAAGAAGATCGCCGCGATGATGGCGGCCGAAGAAGACCGCTTCTTCTCCGGCGCGAAGGAGAAGGGCTACACCGAAGCGGAAGCGCGCCAGATGTTCGGCCTGATCGAGCCGTTTGCCGGCTACGCCTTCAACAAGGCGCACGCCTTTGCCTACGGGACGATCGCCTACCAGACGGCCTGGCTCAAAGCGAACTACCCGGAGGAGTACCTCACCGCCGTTCTCAAGTCGGCCGCGAGCCACCCGGCCGGCGCCCTCGAGCGCATGGCGCAGGCCTACAACGAGTGCGTCCGCCTCGGCATACCGGTGCTCGGCCCGGACGTGAACAAGAGCGACGCGACCTTCAGCCTCGAGACGACGGAGGAAGGCAAACAGGCGATCCGCTTCGGCCTCGCGATGGTTAAGAACGTCGGCCAGGGCGCCGCCGAATCGCTGATCGAGACGCGCGACGCCCACGGCGGCGCCTTCGCCTCGCTCGACGACTTCTGCCGCGACCTGAACACGCGCAACGTCAACAAGCGCGCCCTCGAGAGCCTCGTCAAGGCTGGCGCCCTCGATAGCATCGCCGGGCAGGCCGAAGCGCGAGGCTCCCTGCTCGTCAACCTCGACCGCATCTTGAGCATCGCCCAGAGCTCGCAGCGCCTGCGCGAGACGGGCCAGTCGACGATGTTCGACCTCTTCGGCGCCGAGGTGGCGACGCCGCTCTCCGGCATCGACCTCGAAGCGACGCCGGTGCCGCGCGGCGAGGTGCTGAACTGGGAGAAGGAGCTGCTCGGCATCTGGCTCTCGGAGCACCCGTATACGCGCGCCGCACCGCACCTGGCGCCACTCGTCACTGCGCTGTGCAACGAGATCACGCCGGAGTTGCTCTCCGATCTGCCGACCCAGGGGCGCGACTTCATCCTTGCCGGCATCGTCGGTAGCCAGCGCCGCTTGACGACGCGCGATGGTCGCGCCTTCATCGCCGCCGAGCTGCAGGACCTCTCGGGCATCCTCGAAGTCACCGTCTGGCCGGACGTCTACGAGCGCACGCCGGAGCTCTGGTCATCCGGCAGCATCGTCCTCGTCAAAGTGCGCGTGCGTGAGCGCGGCGACCGCCTCTCCGCCGGTGTCCAGGAGGTAGCCTCGTTCGTCGACGACTTCGAGCCGCCGGCGTGGCTGGAGACGTCGCCGCTGGACGACGGGCAAACGGGCAAACGGGCAAACGGGCAAGCGGCCAACGGCAACGGCGTCAGCCACGCGCCCCAGGCCGAAGCAATCCCGTCACAGCCTCTTGCGGAGCCTGTCGAAGCACGCTACGCCGCGGTCGAAGAACCGGCAGCGCCTATCGAAGACATCGCCCCGGCTCCCGCTCACCCTGAGGTACTCGAAGGGCGAGCTGACGCCCCGCCATCAACAACTCGGCCCGAAGCCCTGCAGCTGACGCTGCACGAATCGGACGACGAAGACGCCGACCAGCGACGCCTCGCTGCCGTCTTCCGTCTCCTGCAATCGAACCCGGGCTCAGACGCCATTAACCTGACGATCCGCTCCCGTGATGGCTGCACGATCAACCTGTCGCTACCAACGGCGACGTTAGATGACGCCCTCCGCACCCAACTTCGCGAAGCGGCCGAAGGCGCAGTCGCGGCGAACTAGCTACGGCGCGGGTACGAGCCCGAGTTGCGCCATCATTCCCAACTGGTCAGACACGCCCCAATGCTCGACGCACTTGCCGTTCTCGAACCGCATGATGTCGATGCCCTCGATCGAAAACGGTTTGCCCGTTGCCGGCATGCCCAGCTGATCGCCCGTGTGTCTGCCGCTCAACGTAAACCGGATTGCTGCCCGCTCCCCATCGATGAGCACGTCGTTTGCGGTTATGCGGAAGTCGGTGATCGCGCTGCGGAAAAGAGACACGAAGTCGCGAAAGGCCTGAGAACCGCTGCTCTCGACACCGGAAATCTTCTCATGGTCGACCAAATTAGGGTCCATTACCTCGTCGAGTTTGCTCGTGTCACCGCTGTTCATCATCTCGTAGAGCTTGTTTGTTGCCTCACGGATATCCATCGCCACCAGAGAACCTCCTGAACTCGAGCACTTACGCGCCACATTGTTCCACAGCGAAGCACGTGGCTAAAGCCCAATCACGCGACTGAGGACGATCTACCCGTTGTCAGCGCCGCCGTGGTCACGGCGGAGGTCGGTCTTGAGCACCTTGCCCATCGGGTTGCGCGGCAGCTCTGAGTTGACGAAGGCGATGTAGGTGGGTGTCTTGTAGCTGGAGAGGCGCGACTTCGAGTAGGCCTGCAGTTCGCCGCGCAGCGTGTCGTTGTCGCTGTCCAGCTCTCTTACCGGCACGACGATCGCCTTGATCACCTCGCCCCACTCCGGGTCCGGCACGCCGATTACGGCCGACTCGACTACCGCCGGGTGGCTGTCGAGCACGCCCTCGACGTCTGCTGCTGATATCTTTTCGCCGCCGCGGATGATCAGGTCCTTCACGCGGCCCGTGATGAACAGGTAGCCGTCCTCGTCCATATAGCCGACGTCGCCGGTGTGCAGCCAGCCGTCGACGATCGCGGCGGCGGTGTCGTCCGCCCTGAGGTACTCCTTCATCACGCGCGCGCTCTGCACGGCGATCTCGCCCTCCGAGCCCGCCGGCTGGCGCTTGCCCTGGGCATCGACGATGGCGAGGTCGACGTCGTCCATCGCCCGGCCGACGGAGCGCAGGC
This sequence comes from Dehalococcoidia bacterium, assembly GCA_035292965.1. Classification (GTDB taxonomy): domain Bacteria; phylum Chloroflexota; class Dehalococcoidia; order DSTF01; family WHTK01; genus WHTK01. The sequence continues at coordinate 29,616 of DATDPC010000136.1, forward strand.
GGTGCAGCTTCTTCTCGTTCTGCTCCGGCGTCCCGTCGAGCCGGTGGTCATCAGGCCCGAGGTAGGTGAGCGACGAGGTGCTCTCCGTTTGGCCGTAGGCGTTCATCAGGCCGCAGCGAATCACCTCGATCGCGCGGCGGACGACCTCGTAGGGCATTGGCGCGGCGCCGTAGGTGATCAGCTGGAGCGAAGAGAGGTCGTACTTCTCGAAGTCCGGCTCTTCCATGATCCGCTTCAGCATCGTCGGGACGACGAAGGCGTGCGTGACCTTCTCGCGCTGCACGGCCTCGAGCCACGCCTTCGGCTCGAACTGCGGCAGCAGTAGCAGCGTGCGTCCGCCCCAGATCGAGGAGAGGATCGCGGTTAGGCCAGCGACGTGCGCCAGCGTGACGCTGACCAGCGTCTTCTCGTGCGGCGCGTCCGGGTCCGCCGGGCTCATCGTGTTGACGACGTAGAGCGAGAGGTTGAGGTAGGTCAGCTCGACGCCTTTGGGCATCGCCGTGGTGCCGGAGGTGAAGAGCAGCGCCGTCGGCTCCATCTCGTCGACCTCGACGAAGATCTCGTCGTCGGGGGCGGACGCTAGCAGCGGCTCGTAGCCGTCCTCGAAGACGACGACCTCGCGCAGAGCCGGCGCCTCGGCCTTCGCGACGCCGATCATCTCGACGTAGCGCTTGTCGATGAAGACGACGCTGGCCTGCGACGCGTTGAGCATGTAGGCGAGCTCTTCCTGCTTGGCGCGGTAGTTGATCGGCACGAAGCAGGCGCCGAGCTTGGCGCAGGCGTAGTAGACCTCGACGTACTCGGGCGAGTTGACGGCCATGACGGCGACGCGCCCGCCGATCTCGACGCCTTTGGTTTGAAGGGCGTTGGCGAGGCGGCGGACGCGCTCTGCCATCGAGTCGTAGGTGATGCGGCGCTTGCCATCGCCGGAGACGAGGGCTTCTCGGTCCGGGAGGACGGCGGAGCTGATCAGGAGGAACTCGGCCGGGTTCATGCGGGGATCAGCATAGCGAAGAGGCGATTGAGGCGGAAGGTTATCGGCGGGCGGTGCGTCTCCCCTCACCCGGCCTTCGGCCACCCTCTCCCTCGAGGGAGAGGGGATTACGGTAGCTGGGCTCGGAGGCGGGCTTCGAGGGCGAGGGCTTGGGGGAGGGGGAGGTCTGCGGTTTCGCGGAGGGCGCGTCGGGCGAGGCGCAGGGCTTCGGGGGGCTGGGCGAGGAGCCGGCGGGCGTAGGCTTCGGCTTCGGTGTAGAGGCTGTCGATGGGGCCGACCCAGTGGACGAGGCCGCGTTCGAGGGCGGTGGAGGCGTCGATTGGTTGGGCGGTGAGGAGCATGTCGAGGGCGAGGCCGGGGGGGATGGTGCGGGGGAGGGTCTGGGTGCCGCCGGCGGTGGGGATGTAGCCGAGGTTGACTTCGGGGAGGCCGAAGCGGGCGTCTTCGCTGGCGAGGCGGAAGTCGCAGAGGAGGGTGAGCTCGCAGCCGGCGCCGAGGGCGTAGCCGTGGACGGCGGCGATGAGGGGCTTGTCGAAGGTGGCGAGGCGGCCCCAGAGGTCGCGCTGGAGGCGGGCCTGGCGGGCGGCTTCGATGGAGGGGGCGGTGCCGAACTCGGTGATGTCGGCGCCGGCTGAGAACGAGGAGCCGGCGCCTTTGAATATGAGGACGGCGATTTCGGGGTTGGCTTCGGCGGCGTCGAGGGCGGCCCAGAGGTCGTCGCGCATCTGGAGGTTGAGGGCGTTGAGGACCGTCGGGCGGCTGAGGGTGAGCCAGGCGATGCGGTCGCGGGCTTCGTAGTCGAGGGTGTCGAAGGCGGTCATGCCGGCCACTTTGGGATCGCTCCGGGTGCGTTTGATTGAATGATTGATTTTCGCAAAATTGTAGCGCTCTGAGTCTGCGGGGGGCGACAAAACGACGGTTTGTTTGATTGTTCCTGGCGGCGCTGTGCCTGCGCCAGGTCTTTTTCCGCTTCGGGGCATGGGTTCAGGGTATCGGGGTTTGTCGGGAGGTCTTAGGGGTTGGTGGCACGCATGCGCTAGAATCTGGCGATGGAGACGAAGACAAACGTTCTCTACTTTGGCGACAACCTGGAGATTCTCCGAGACTACATTCCGGACGAGTCGGTTGATCTGATCTATCTCGACCCGCCGTTCAACTCAAACCGCTCCTACAACGTGCTCTTCAAGGAAACGTCCAGCGAGGCAAGCCAGGCTCAGATCGAAGCATTTGAGGACACCTGGCACTGGGGAAAGGTGGCGCAGAACACCTTCGAAGACATGGCGTTACGAGGAGCAGATGACACCGCTCGGTTGCTCAAGGCAATGGTGGATGCCCTTGGTCACAACGATGTGACCGCGTATCTAACGATGATGGCCGTTCGGCTAGTGGAGCTAAAGCGCGTTCTAAAGACCACGGGGAGTCTCTATTTGCATTGCGACCCCTCGGCGAGTCACTACCTGAAAACGTTGATGGATTCGATCTTTGGGCCACAGAACTTCCGAAACGAAATCATATGGAAGAGAAGTTCGGCGCACAGCGATTCTGCCCAAGGAGCGAAGCATTTCGGACGAGTATCCGACACAATTCTGTTCTATTCGAAGTCGGCCTCTAACAAATGGTCACAGCAGTACGCCGAATATGACCCTGATTACGTTGCAAGCAATTACAAGAGGCGGGACGCCGATGGTCGCCTATACCGGATAGATAATATTCAGGGCCCTGGCGGAGCGGCCAAAGGTAATCCTCGATACGAGTTCCTCGGCGTTACGAGGTACTGGCGATATAGCCGGGAGCGCATGCACGAGCTGTACGAACAGGGACGAATCATTCAAACGCGGCCCGGTGCCGTGCCTCAGTACAAGCGCTACCTGGACGAAATGCCAGGCCTCCCTATTCAAAACATCTGGACGGACATTCCGATCATCAACAATCGCTCTAAAGAACTTCTTGGCTACCCCACGCAGAAGCCGCTCGCTCTTCTTGAGCGAATAATTTCGACATCGTCGGATGAAGGCGACATTGTGCTCGACCCATTCTGTGGTTGTGGAACGGCTGTGCACGCGGCTCAGAAGCTCGGACGTAAGTGGATAGGAATCGACATTACACATCTGGCGATCGGTTTGGTGAGACGCCGGATGGAAGACGCGTTTGCTGGGCTCAATATCGAAGTCGTTGGTGAGCCCGTCGACCTGTCCGGCGCTCAGGAGCTGGCGGCGAACGACCCGTACCAGTTCCAGTGGTGGGCAATCGACAGGATTGACGCGCAACCGGTCGGTGACAAGAAGAAGGGAATGGACAGAGGCATCGACGGGATCATCCCGTTCCTGGAGAGTCGCACTGACCGAAAACGCGTCATCGTTTCGGTGAAGGGCGGCGGTATCAGTTCGAAAGACATGCGCGATCTGATAGGTGTACTTGAGCGAGAGGGTGAACCTATCGGCGTGCTGGTGACATTACGGCCGCCGACTCGCGAGATGCAATTGGAGGCCGTAAAGGCTGGGCACTACGAGAGTTCGCTGATGGGGCGGAAATATCCGCGGATCCAGATTCTCACGATCGCCGACATACTGAACGGCAAGAAAGTAGAGATGCCACCGAGGATTCCGATCTTTGCCGAGCCCGCGGTGGAACCGGAACCATCGGAGCAGCCGGGTCTGATCTAACGACGCGATGTCAGGCAGGTCTGAAGACCTGCAGCTACATTGGGTTTTGTGTGCGCGGGCTCGGATGCTGTGTGCCAACTCGTGGCGATGTGGCGACCTGAAGGTCGCCGCTACGGGTGTGGGTTGTCTGAGGCGGCGCGTAGATTATGATTGACGCCGAAACACTGAGGAGGGGAGTCTATGCAGGTTATTTTGGATACGGATGAGGCGTGGTCGATCATGACGCTTGTGGTTTCGCAGGTGGTGGACCAGGCTGACCTCTCGGATGAGGGCAAGACGGCGCTGCGTCGCTGGCGGAGCGATCACACGGACGGTACGGCGGAGATGTCGGACCTGACGGTGTCGATGAACGAGTCGATCGGCGCGATTATGGATGAGAAGACGACGCGGCTGCTGCGTCGCAAGGGCTGGTACGTTTCGTCGGGCGATAGCGCGGCGGCGGATGCGAAGGCGGTGGAGGGGGCATGAAGGTCGAGCTGGAGAACGACGAGGCGTGGAATTTGCTTTCGCACGTTGTGGTGCGGGTGCTGGACGAGGTGGCGTTGTCTGACTCGGACCGGGCGCGGGTGCGGCGGTGGAAGAGCGAGGAGATGCGGCCGACGAGCCAGGAGATGCGGGTGCTGACCTCGAAGATGAACGAGGATTTGTCGGCGGCGCTGGCGCGGAAGACGCGGTCGCAGATCCGGAAGCCTGACTGGGTGTAGGCCACTGGCGTGGCGGCCCTTCGAGGGCCTCAGGGCAGGCTACGGGCTGCAACACAACTAAAGCTGGGAGGGCCAGGCTGAGAAGCCTGGTCTTCTTGTTTTGGGGGCGTGGGACCTCACCCTGGCTGTCGCCATCCCTCTCCGTCCACGGAGAGGGACGATCGATGGGGGGTTGGTGGGCGTCCGGCGCTGCGCGTCCTTCGGCCTCGCGTTGCGGGGCCTCGGCCGCTCCGCTCAGGTTTGGGGGAAAAGGGAGTCTGAGGGGACACCCCTCAAACACCCCGCGCATGAGCTGCGCCCCCGCTACCCCTGCTGGCGTTTGTGGACGCGGTGCGTTCTGGTGCCGATCGCAAGGGCTGATGAGGCGTTGTCTTACGGGGCTAGATTCCTCCTTTCGTCGGAATGACATGAGAGTGTGGGACTTGGAGAGGCGTCATCGCCCCTCATCCAGACCCTCTCCCGCGGGGAGAGGGGACGAGAGACGGGGGGTTGGGTGACGGGTCGGAGCGTCGGGGCTGCGCATCCTTCGCCCTTCCTGCGGTCGGGCTTGTTTGCTTCGCCCCTTTCTAGTTAAGGGCTGAGGGGAGACCTCCTTCGGCAGGCTCAGGACAGGCTCTCAGACTCCCCCCGCGCGGGCTTTGCCCTCCCTGCTCCTGCTGGCGCTGGGGTGAACGCCAAGCGCTTGGTGGCGGAATTGGGCGGCGAACGACCTCACCCTGGCTGACGCCATCCCTCTCCGCAAGCAGAGAGGGCGAGCTTCGGGGCGTCTCTTGCAGGGCTAGATTCCTCCTGTCGTCGGAATGACAGGGCGGGCGCGTATTGGCGAGCCGGAGCGACGTGGTGGTTAGCGGTTCTTGAATTTTGGGGGGCGCTTTTGTTTGAAGGCGGCTACGCCTTCGGCGCGGTCCTGGGTTGTCTGGAGGATTAGGGAGAGGTCTAGCTCCTGGCGGAGGGCGGCATCGAGGGGGAGGTCTGCGCCTCGGCGGAGGGATTCTTTGACGTAGCGGAGGGCGATGGGGCCTTTGGTGGCGATGAGGGCGGCGAGGGTTTGGGCTTCGGTTGTGAGCGAGGCGCGGGGGTAGAGGCGGCTGACGAGGCCGGCGTGGAGGGCTTCGGCGGCGTCGAGTGTGTCGCCGAGGAGGAGGATCTGGGCGGCGCGGCCGCGGCCGACGATGCGGGGGAGGCGGGCGGTGGCGCCGGCGAGGGGTAGGGCGCCCTGGGCGAGGTCGGGGAG
>DATDPC010000137.1:0-10699 GCA_035292965.1 Dehalococcoidia bacterium
ACGGCGAATCGACTGTTTCCTGCAGTGACGCGCCCGGCGGCACCATGGGGTACGTGTTCTCGTACTCCTCCACCTGAAAGTCGATCAGCACGGGGCCGGGGTGGCTCAGCGCCAGGTCGATGCTCGACTGCACCTGTGCTTTGTCGGTGACGCGCAGGCCACGCAAACCGTAAGCTTCCGCCAGCTTGACGAAGTCAGGCTGGTACATGCGCACGGCCGAGAGGTTGTTCTTGTAGAACAGCTCCTGCCACTGCCGCACCATGCCCAGATAGCCGTTGTTGATCAGCGCGAACTTGATCGGCAGCTCGTACTCGACGACCGTTGCAAGCTCATGCGACGTCATCTGGAAGCCGCCGTCACCGCAGATCGCCCAGACGGTCGATTGCGGCGCCGCGATCTGGGCGCCCATCGCCGCGGGAACCTCGAAACCCATCGTGCCGAGGCCGCCGGAGGTGATGAAGCCGTTCGGCTTGTCGATCCAGAAGTACTGCGCCGCCCACATCTGGTGCTGGCCGACGCCGGTGACGTAGTAGGCGTCCGAGCCGGACGCGTCGTAGAGCGACTTGATCACGTACTGCGGCAGGATCTTGTCCGTGTCCGGGATCGCGATCGAGGGGTGGGCGGCGCGCTGCTCCGCGAGCCACGCCCGCCACGGGTCGTGACGCGCCGCCGAGACGTGACGGTTCAGCGACTGCAGCACCTGCTTCACGTCGCCGACGATCGGCACCGTGGGCGGGATGTTCTTGCCGATCTCCGCCGGGTCGATGTCGATGTGGATGATCTTCGCCTTTGGCGCGAAGTCCTTGAGACGCCCCGTGACGCGGTCATCGAAGCGCATGCCTATGCCGACGACGAGGTCTGCCTCGCTGATCGCCTGGTTGTTCCAGAACATGCCGTGCATGCCGGGCATGCCCATGTTCAGCTCGTGCGTGCCCGGGAAGCCGCCAAGTCCGAGCAGCGTCGTGATCACGGGCGTCTGCGTCTTCTCCGCCAGCTCGACGAGCTCGTCCCAGGCGCGGGCGATGACGACGCCGTGGCCGGCCATGATCACCGGCTTCTCCGCCTCGGCGAAGAGCTTCGCGGCCTTTTCGATCTGGGCCACGTCGGCGTCGGGAATCGGCTGGTAGCCGCGCAGGTCAACCTTGTCCGGGTACTCGAACTCGCAGGTCTGCTGCTGCACGTCGCGCGGGATGTCGACGAGCACGGGGCCGGGGCGGCCCGTCGTGGCGATGTGGAACGCCTCCCGGATCGCCGGGGCGATGTCCTCGACGTTGAGGACGAGCGTGTTGTGCTTCGTGATCGGGATCGTGATGCCGGTGATGTCGGCTTCCTGGAAGCCGTCGCGGCCGATCAGCCAGCTGACGACGGCGCCGGTGATACAGACGAGCGGCACAGAGTCCATCCAGGCGTTGGCGATGCCAGTGACGAGGTTCGTAGCGCCGGGGCCGGAGGTGGCCCAGCAGACGCCGGCCTTGCCCGTCACGCGCGCGTAGGCATCGGCGGCGTGGGCCGCGGCCTGCTCGTGACGGACGAGGACGTGGCGGATCTGCTTGTCGTACTGGGGCAGAACGTCGTACAGCGGCAGGTTGGAGCCGCCGGGGTAACCGAAGATCGTGTCGACGCCTTCGCGAAGAAGGCATTCCATGACTATTTGCGCGCCGGTAAGTTTCACTTCGTCCTCCTGAGACGAGGCCGCGCCTTGGGCGGCCGAGGTCTGATGTTTGAGTTCGTCAACGTCCTTCCGAGCGAGACGGAAGGACTAGCTAAGGAGGAGGACCGTTAGCGCGGGTCGCACGGTGCGCGAGGACGCAGCGGCGACGAGCCAGCGGCCCGTCGGTACTACAGCCCGGTCTCGAACTGCCAGGCGGTTCGTCTGCCTGGTGCTCGAGACCTTAGAGGCCTCCACTGCTTGCGACCGTATCGTCATTACTCTCGTTTCCGTATCGGGGTTTGCCCGACTTTTCAAGATCGGCGCCCGCCTCGCCTCTCGGCCCAGCCTGCGCCTCTCCTTTTGAAGCCGGGCCTCAGCCTGACTTCGCCTCTAAATAACAAATCCCGTCTCCAGGGATCCCAGAGACGGGACGGTACCACCCTAGTTCCCTCCCGAACACCTCGGGAGAACACTCGACGCTGTATCGGGCTTACCCGCCCGGACCTACTGTGGCTGCAGGTCTTAGACCTGCCGTTCGGCCCGAGAGCTCTGGGGCGAGTTCGAGGCGCTTCGGCTGCCGGCTCCCACCATCCCGGCTCGCTCTTTACCGTGCGTTCCCTCTACTAATCCCCTTCGTCGCCGCAACTATTCAGTTGTGCCATGAAGTCTACGTAAGAGGTTATGTTCCGTCAATAGGAGAGTCCCTAACGTCTAGTTAACGACCTCGACCTCGTCCCCAACGCGAATCTCACCCTCAGCCAACGGCCGCATGTGCACGGCGAAGGTGGGTTGCTCCTGCTCGAAGGCGCGGGTCAGCGTCGTGAGGACGGGCCGGTCTCGCTCACCCGTGTCGGGGTTAGCGTGCGTCGCGAGGCATCTGATCGCGCCGCGTTCGACCGCGAACCTGACGTCACCGATGCGCACCTCGCGCCCCAGCCACGCCTGCTCCTCCCACGCATCGATCCCGTCGATCGCGATGTTCGAGCGAAACCGCCGCTCGTCTACCGCGTCGTCGCTCAGCGCCCCGGCGAGCGAATCGAGGCTGGCGCGGCTGTGCAGCGAGACGCCGCCGGACGGCCCGTCCGTGTAACGCGGCGTCTTACCATCGCCGACGAGTCGTAGCGGCAAGCGCTCCGGATGCCCGTCGAGCGCGCCTTCCGGCAAAGACAAGGCATAGGCCGCGAGCGCTTCGCAGAGACGGCGGCGACCAGCGTCGTCCAGCGCCTCGTCCGCGAGCACGGCGCCGTCCAGCGACAGCGTCAGGCGCAGCGCCGCGTCGTCGAAGCGCAGGGCTATGCGCGCGAGGCCAGGCGTGTTCACGAGCGCCAGCATCTTGTGCTTGCTCGACCACTCGTCGTCCGGCTCCTCCGTGTCGGCGAAGCGAAACCCCAGCACGCGGTCGCCGGCGATGCGCCCGCCCGCGACGCTGAGCGACTGGCGAGGCTCCGGCGTCAGGCTCTTGACCGGATATCTGTAGAGGGCAACAACGCGCGCTGTCATACGCAGATAGATGTCGGTGCCGCCGTCTTTAGCGGAGTCCGGGGTGTCCCCGGACTTTCAATGTCAGCCATGGCGTCGATTCTACGCGTCTGCGTCGAGATCGATCACCTTCGTGCTGACGGCGACGCGGGCGAACTCGCGCTCCTGCTCCATCTTCTCGCGCATGGCGCGGCGCAGGCGCGGCGTTGCCGTCTCCGGCGCCGGTCGCACCGGCTCCTCCGTTGTGAAGCGCTTGCGTGCCGCCGCTTCGACGCGTGATAGGGCCGCGAGGCCCTTGCGCGTGTCGGACGCGACGCGGGCGCCTTCGCCGTTGCGAACGCGGTACTTGAACAACCAGTAGGTGAACTCGCGAAAGTCTGAGAGGTCAATGTTCTCCGTTTCGGGCAGGCCGCGCTCCTGCTGGAACTCGCGCAGCAGCTCCACCTGCGACTTGCCGTAGATGCGGTGGAACACGGTCGCGGCCTCGAGCGACGCGGTGGACCAGACGTGCGATTGCTGCTCCTTCGCCACTTCTTCTTCGATGGCGAGCTGCAGCGCCTCTTCGACAACGACGCCGTAGAGGAAGTTGAGGTACGCCTGGTACTTGGGCGTGCCGAGCAGCGCCTGAAACTCCTCCTCGTCGATCTCGAGCGGCGGACGGCCGTGAAACAGCAGCGTCTCGCGTTCGGTCGCGTCGACGGCGCCGTCAAGCTCCTCGACCAGCCGCTCGGCCAGCAGCAGCCAATCGAACGCCTCACCGCCGATCAGGTAGCGATAGCGCCGGTCGCCGATGATCTCCTCGGCCTGGTCCCAGCGCGCCATCGTCTTGAGCACGGCGCGGTACCAGTGCTCGCCGGCGTCGACGGTCTCGTGCAGGAAGCTAACGGGGTCTTGGGTTTCGGTTGCCATGTCTCGCGGCGCCGAGCCAGTCGGGCAAACGGGCTAACGGGCAGACGGGCAAATTAACTCTTTGCCAGTTTGCCCGTCTGCCAGTTTGTCCGTTATCACGCCGCCACTCCGTGGCACTTCTTGTACTTGCGGCCGCTGCCGCAGTAGCACGGCTCGTTGCGGCCGATCTTCTTGCCGTTGCTGCGGGCGGCCGGGATCGCCGCCTGCTCGCTGCGGTTTTCGTTCAGCATCTGGCGCGCCTGGGCGCCCGCGGTTGCGCCGACGGGCACGCGAGATTGCGCCGGGTTCCCAGTCGCGAGGCCGACGTGGTAGATCGCGTGGGCGATCGTGTGGCGGATGTTGGCGAGCAGCTGCTCCCACATGTCGTGCGCCTCACGCTTGTACATCACTAACGGGTCCTGCTGGCCGTAAGCCTGCAGGCCGATGCCCTGGCGCATCTCGTCCATCGCCGTCAGATGCTCGACCCAGAGCCGGTCGATCGTCTGGAGGACGAGCAGGCGCTCGAGCAGGCGCATGTCTTCGGCGCCGAGCTGCTCTTCGCGCATCTCGTAGATCGCCTCGGCATCGTCGAGGAGCAGTGCTTCTGCTTCCTCGGCGTTCTTGACGTTCAGCAGCTCGGCGACGGCGTCTTCTGAGAGAGGGAAGATCGCCTCGAGCTCGTCCTTGAGCAGTTCGAGGTCCCAGCCGTCGCGCGAGATGTGGGCGGAGACGAGGTCCCTGATCTCATCCTCGACCATGCCGAAGACGTTGGCGCGCATGTCGGCGCCTTCGAGGACCTTGGTGCGCTCGGTGTAGATCACGTCGCGGTGGACGTTCATCACGTCGTCGTACTCAACGACGTGCTTGCGGATGTCGAAGTTGTGGCCTTCGACCTTCGTCTGGGCGCTCTCGAGCGCCTTTGAGACCATGCCCGACTCGATCGGCATGTCTTCGTCCATGCCCAGCTTGGCGAGCCAGCCGGGCAGCCACTCCGGCGCGAACCGGCGCATCAGGTCGTCCTCGAAGCTGACGTAGAAGCGGGACGAGCCCGGGTCACCCTGGCGTCCGGCGCGGCCACGCAGCTGGTTATCGATGCGGCGCGACTCGTGGCGCTCTGTGCCGATGATGTGCAACCCGCCAACCGCGACGACATCGTCGTGCTCGCGCTGCCAGTCGGCCGGGTCGCGGCCCTCCGGCGTGCCGCCGAGGATGATGTCTGTACCACGACCGGCCATGTTCGTCGCGATCGTCGCGGCGTTCTTGCGGCCGGCCTGCGCGACGATGTGCGCCTCTTTCTCGTGGAACTTCGCGTTTAGCACCTCATGCGGGACGCCTTTGCGCTTCAGCATCTCCGAGATGTACTCCGAGTTTTCGATCGACACGGTGCCGACGAGGACGGGGCGGCCCGTCTTGTGCAGCTCCTCGATCTCGTCGACGACGGCGCGGAACTTGCCCTGCAGCGTGCGGTAGACGTAGTCGTCTTCGTCCTCGCGCACCGTGGGCCGGTTCGCCGGCACGACGACGACGTCGAGCTTGTAGATCTTGTCGAACTCCTCCGCCTCGGTCACGGCCGTACCGGTCATGCCGGCGAGCTTGTCGTACATGCGGAAGTAGTTCTGCAGCGTGATCGTCGCGTAGGTGATCGACTCCTGCTGGACCTTGAGGCCCTCTTTCGCCTCGACCGCCTGATGGAGGCCGTCCGACCAGCGGCGCCCGAACATCAGACGCCCCGTGAAGTCATCGACGATGACGATCTCGCCGTCGCGGACGACGTACTCGCGGTCTTTGTGGTAGAGGATCTGCGCCTTGAGCGCCGCCTCCATGTAGCGCGTGAGACGGAAGTTCTCCGGCGAGTAGATGTTATCGATCTTCAGCGCCTTCTCGATCTTCTCGACGCCGCTCTCCGTGAGCGACACGGCGCGCAGCTTCTCGTCGACGGTGTAGTCGTCCTCGCGCACGAGGCGCGGGACGAGCGATGCGAAGCGCGGGTAGATCGATACGTCCTCCCCGCCGTGACCGCTGATGATCAACGGCGTGCGCGCTTCGTCGATGAGGATGTTGTCCACCTCGTCGACGATCGCGAAGCGCGTCTCGCGCTGCACCTGGTACTGCGATTCCGTCGCCATGTTGTCGCGCAGGTAGTCGAAGCCGAACTCGTGGTTCGTGCCGTAGGTGACGTCTGCGGCGTAGGCCTCGGTGCGGTTGGTTGGCGTCATGTACTCGGAGCCGTCTTCTTCGCTGACCTGCTCGAAGGAGACGATGTAGGAGCTGTCGTGCTGCAGCACGCCGATGCTGAGGCCCATCCAGGCGAGGACGCGGCCGTACCACTGGGCGTCACGTTTCGCCAGGTAGTCGTTCACGGTAACGAGGTGAACGCCACGGCCTTCGATCGCGTTGAGGTACATCGCCAGCGCGGCGACGAGCGTCTTGCCTTCACCGGTCTTGAGCTCGGCGATCTTGCCCTGGTGAAGGACGACGGAGCCGATCAGCTGCACGTCGAAGGCGCGCTGACTCAGCTTGCGCCGGATCGCCTCGCGGGCAACGGCGAGCGCTTCCGGCAGCAGGTCGTCAAGGTCTTCGCCATCGGCGAAGCGCTGACGAAACTCGTCCGTCTTGGCGCGCAGAGCGTCGTCATCGAGCGCCTGCATCTCGGGCTCGAGGTCGTTGATCTCCTCGACGAGCGGGATGAGCTTCTTCACCTCGCGCTCGTTGCCGCCGCCGAACATGGTTCCGAATAGTGGCATCTGTGAATCTATTCCGTCTGCTCAGATTGTCCCAAGGGAACGTATCCATTATGCCGCCTGGAGTGCCGGCGGCCAAATCAGGGAACGCCCCCGCCCGCAGGTTTAGTGGGAATTTAGGGTAATCGCAACACCTCCGGCGTTCGCGGGACTTACGGTAGTTCTGCCTGGAGCCACCCGGGTAATCGGAACTCAGGAGGTTGGAAGATGGGTATGAGTGGCAGAAGTTTGAAGGTGGGAGCAGTTACAGCGGTGGCCGGCGTGTCGCTACTGGCGGGAGGGCTGCTGTTCGGCGGCGGTCTCGTCAGCGCGCAGACGCCGGAACCGACAGCGCCTCAGGGCCAGACGGCGCCGGTAGACCCGACGACGCCTGCAGACCCGAACGCGACGCCGCACGACAAGGCGGACTGCCCGAACATGGGCGGCAGCTCCGGTTCGTCGCAGGCGCCCTCGCAGGGTGACGGCGCCAGTAGTGGTGTCAGCTTCCGGCACGGAGGCATGCGAGGGCTCTAGCGAGTTGGAGTCGCGGGGCTCCGATCGCAACGCTAGTACGAAAGCCGCCTGGTTTCAGGCGGCTTTCGTCTTGTCCTTCGACTTCTCAGCCGGCGGGGCTTCGATGATCTCTTTGGGAGGCGTGTCGTCGATCGGCTCGAGCCAGGTGTCGTCGGCGAGGTCGATCTGGTTTCTCAGGTGCGCCGCCGTGCCCGCCCCGAGGACGAGCGCGCCGGAGAGGATGAACGGTACAAAGAAGCTCGCACCGAAGATGAACGCCAGCGCGACGCTGCAGGCGCCGGCGCCGAACATGCCGTAGAGCGTGTCACGGCTGCGCGAGCTGTCGTGCAGGAAGGCGGCGCAGACCGCGACGAGCGGCGCCATGCAGGCGATCAGAATCGTCAGAAGCACCTTTGTCGGGTCTTCCTGCCAGAGCGTGGGGTGGGTGATTATCGCCGCCTGTTGCTCCGGGTAGAACTCAGTCCGGGACGTCGTCACCAGAAACGCGGCGTACGTCGTCCCGCCGAGCGCGACTAACGTCGCGATTATCGGCAACCCCAGCTGCGCCATGCGAAGGAGAGCAGAACGACCGTCCATCACGGTTATTCTCGGCAACTGCGCCGTGTCTAAGCGATAGGGGAATCGCCTACGAGAAGAGCGCGCCTACGGACTGACCGCTGTTGATCCGCTTGATCGCCTCGCCCAGAAGCGGCGCGATCGAGAGGACGGTGATCTTCGGGTGCGTGTTGCCATCGCGCAGCGGAATCGTGTCCGTGATCACGAGCTCTTCGACGTCGTCGCTGCCGCAGATGCGCTGGACGGCGGTGCCTGAGAGGATTGGGTGGACGCAGGCGACGGTGACGCTCCGGGCGCCCTTCGAAAGCGCGATCTCGGCGGCCGACATGATCGTCCCGCCAGTGTCGATCTCGTCGTCGATGATGTAGACGTGGCGGTCTTTCACCTCGCCGATCAGGTTCTGGGCGACGGTCCGCTCCTCGTTGCCGATGCGCTCCTTCAACACGATCGCCAGCGGCGTGCCGAGCAGCCGCGCCGCGTTGCGCGCCCGCTTCTCGCCGCCCACGTCGGTCGCGAGCACGGTCACGTCAGAGAGGTCGCGCGTCTTGAAGTAGTCGGTGATGTGCGAGAGCGCCGTCAGTTCGTCAACCGGGATGTTGAAGAAGCCCTGGATCTGGCTGGCGTGCAGGTCGATCGTCAGGACGCGGTCGGCGCCGGCCGTCTCGATCAGGTTGGCGAGCAGTCGCGCCGTGATTGGCACGCGCGGCTGGTCCTTCTTATCGCTGCGGCCGTAGGCGAAGTAAGGGATCACGGCCGTGATCCGGCCGGCCGAGGCGCGCCGGAAGGCGTCGATCATGATCAGCAGCTCCATCACGCTCGTGTTCACGGGCGAGCAGAGCGATTGCATGAGGTAGACGTCGCGGCTGCGGACGTTCTCCTGGATGCGGACGAAGATGTTCTCGTTGCTGAACTCAAAGATGTCGCAGGCGCCGAGCGGCATCTCGAGATGGGAGCAGACGCTCTGGGCCAGCGCAGGGTGAGCCCGGCCGCTGAAGATCGAGAGAGCACCGAACGAATCTGGCATGGCGGGACTCCTGCTGAAGGGCTGACCGGCAGGCCTAATTTAGCAGTATCGAACACCGGGGGACACCCCCGGAGCCCCCGCGCTTCGCGGGCGGCTACCGCGTGGCGGTGGACACGAGACGGAATGTACGGAGCCCCCGCGCTTCGCGGGCGGCTACCGCGTGGCGGTGGACACGAGACGGAACGTACGGAGCCCCCGCGCTTCGCGGGCGGCTGCCGCGCAGCGTGTGGAAACGAGACGGAACGTACGGAGCCCCCGCGCTTCGCGGGACGCTGCCGCGCAGCGTGTGGACACGAGACGGATCGTACGGAGCCCCCGCGCTTCGCGGGCAGCTACCGCGCAGCGCAGGCGCGCGCAGCCGCCGGCACTGCGGAACCGGTGAATCTGTGCCGATTCTGATAAAGGCAGCCTCGCCTCTAGATCGCTGGCTTATAACCGGGCTGCCACCTGAGCGCCCCTCCTCGGCTAGGGCGCTCTCTCCATTCTCGGGAGGTTCGGCATGGCGGTGACCGAAGCGACGAAGAAGCCAAAGTCAGGTAACGCGGGCAACGCCAACGGTTTGACCCCCTCCGAGGCCAGCCCTACACTCAAACACAGAGAGGCCTTTATGTTCGTTGCTGGTTTGAAGCCCCGTCAGTTGCAGCAGATCGCTATCGTCGAGATGGACGGCGCTATCGGCCAGCGGCTCAAGGCCGCGGAGTACGTCAAGCTCTTTCGTCAGATCGAAGACAACCCGCGTATCCGCGCCGTCGTCCTCGATATCGATTCGCCCGGCGGCTCCGCGACCGGCTCGAACTACCTCCACCTCGGCGTGCAGTCGCTGATGCGCAAGAAGCCGGTCGTCGCGTTTATCCGCGGCCTCGGCGCTTCCGGCGCCTACCTGCTCGCTTGCCCCACCTCGAAGATCGTCGCGATCCCGAGCGCGATCATCGGCTCCATCGGCGTGATCTCGATGCGGCCGATGGTCTACGAGGCGCTAGGGCGCGTCGGCGTGCACATGAACGTGACCAAGTCGGCCGAGCACAAGGACATGGGCAGCATGTTCCGCGAACCGACGCCCGAGGAGCAGCAGAAGGAGCAGGCGCTGGTCGACGACCTCTACGACCAGTTCCTCGACTCGGTCGCCGAAGGCCGCAAGATGGACAAGGCGCGCGTCAAGGAAGTCGCCACGGGCGAGGTCTACACGGCGCGCAAGGCGAAGGAGCTCGGCCTCGTGGATGAGTTGGGCGACCTCGAGCGCGCGATCGACATCGCCGCCGAGCTGGGCGAGGTGCCGCGCCGAACCGTCTGGATGCACCCCCGGCGCGGCCTGCGCGAGGTCGTCTCGCAGCTCGTCGCCGGCTCCCTCGTCGGCGAGATCGGCATGCAGCTCGAAGAGCGCCTGCTCTCCTCCCGCTACGACCCGCAGCACCGGATATAGACGCCGGGGGACACCCCGGAGCCCCCGCGCTTCGCGGGTGGCTACCGCCCCGCGCTTGTGATCTAAAGCCGGGGGACACCCCCGGAGCCCCCGCGCTTCGGGGCGGCTACCGCCTCTGGCGGCCGTCGCTGCGCATCCTTCAGCCTCGCGTTGCGTGGCTTCGGCTGCTCCGCTCAGGTTGTTAGAGAAGAGAACTGAGGGGAGACCCCTCAGACTCCCCCCGCATGGGCTGCGCCCCCGCTACCCCTGCTGACGTCTCGAAGGACGCGCGTTCAGTGCTGCAGACGAACGCTGCGGGATGAATCCCGCAGCTTCTACGACGGCCCGAGGATCGAAGCCGCGGGTTTCAACCCGCGGGGCCCGTAAATACGACAACGTCCCTTTGCCCGATTGCCCGATTGCCCGATTGCCCGATTGCCCGATTGCCC
>DATDPC010000138.1:0-5886 GCA_035292965.1 Dehalococcoidia bacterium
TGGGTGTCAGCGTCGCGGTCGCGGTTGGCGTGAACGTCTTGGTCGCGGTCGGCGTCTTGGTCTTCGTCGCGGTTGGCACGGGACAGTTCAGCTGGTCTGGCGACGCAGAACCGCCGGACGGCATCAAGCTGAAGACAAGCCAGACGGTGCCGCAAACGGCTCCGCCCTGCAGTGACCGGCGACCGAACAAACGCAGGAACATGATTTCGCTTTCGAAGGGCTTCCTGCATAAGTGTCGACATCGCGGGACGAGACCTGAGTGATTTCGCGACACGTCGGCCTATGCCGACGCGCCGAGCCCCAGCTCGAGGATGACGGAGCGCAAACAAAAGAGGCGTGCCATGAGCACGCCTCTTTCTGGGTCTTGGGTTACGCGGTTAGCCGCCGTGGGCGGCGGCCGACTTGGCGCGGGCCGCGGCTTTGTCCTTGTACCAGAGGCTGTTCACCTCGGTGAACGCCTTCAGGTTGGCCGGCACGTCGTCCTCGGCGTAGATCGCCGTCACCGGGCAGGCCGGCTCGCAGGCGCCGCAGTCGATGCACTCGTCCGGGTCGATGTAGAGCTGGAGGTCTACGTCACCCTCGTCGTGGATACAGTCGACGGGGCAGACGTCGACGCAGGACCGGTCTTTGGTGCCGATGCACGCGTCAGTAATCACGTAGGTCACGGCTGATCTCCTTTGCTGGCTTTCCCCACCTCGGCCATTCTAGACAAGGAAACGGCTTTGATGGAAGCAGATAATGCGAATTTCACGTATCGAATCTATAGTCGGTCAGCGCTTGAAGGGCCACAGACCCTTTTTCGGCTTCGACGTCTGGCTCTTCGAGGGCGCGTCAGGCGGCATTTCCGCCAGCCGTTCATCGAGACGGCGCTTGAGCATCAGCATGCGCTCGGCGATGTCGAGCGAGATTTCGACGTCCGCTTCGACCTCCGGGAAGAGGTGCAGCAGCGACCCGTCGAAGCCGGGCACGGTGGAGCGACGGCCGGTGTCGTCGCGCGGACGCAGCAGCGCATAAGCCTTGAGCTCGGTTATCGAGCCGAGCATGCCGGACTGCAGCCGCGCCACCTGGTCCTGGTTGAGACGCAGCGTCGTCACGGCGTTGCGCATCTGCGGCTGCATCGCGCGTGAAACCTCGGCGAGGCCATGCTCGACCGGCTGCTTCGTCAGCGGGTCGAGCTCGGAGCCAGGGCGTCCGAGGTGATGGGCGACGGCGAGGAAGACGAGCCTGGCGTCTTCCTGTCGCAGCTGCAGTTCGATGTCCACTGCGCACTCCGAAAAGGAAGTCGCCGCCCGTTCAGCACGGACGGCGACTTCAAGGGCTGCTACTTGTGCATGCGCGCCCATCTAGTCTTTTTGCGCATCTTGTTGTACTTGTGCTTGCGGATCTTCTTACGCCGCTTTTTGACGACGGACGACATCGGCCCTCCTGAAGTTAGAGACAAACGGCAGTATAGCCTGTCTTTCGCGTTAGGGCGACCCGTGAAGCAGCGTTTTCAGGTCGACTACCTACGACGGTGCGTCAAAGATTGCTTCGGCTCTGGCCTCGCAATGGGGTAAGCGCTATGGAAAAACGGCTCGAACGGCGGCTCTGCCGGGGATGCCGCCACGCTAGTGGCCTAGTGGCCTTCGGGCATGCGGTGGTAGGCGTTGTCGCGGTACTGGCGCATCATCCGCTGGGTAGTGAAGTAAGAGCCGTTCACGGCGATAGTCGAGCGCATGACGCGGGCGTAACCGGACGGCGAGCCGTAGTACAACGGCACGATGACGTAGCGCAGCTTGCTGTAGAGCGAGGTCAGCTCTTCGACGGGGTCGCTCTCGATGCCGCTGCCACCGATGCTCCAGCCCGTGACGCCCTCGATCCAGCCCTCAGGCCACCAACCGTCGAGGACGCTGAGCGAGGGGACGCCGTTAAGCGCAGCCTTCATGCCGCTGGTGCCGGACGCCTCCATCGGCTTCTCTGGGTTGTTCAGCCAGAGGTCGACGCCGGAGCACAGCAGCTTGCCGAGCGCCATATCGTGGTCCTCGAGGTAAACGACGGGCAATGTCTCGCCGAGGTGGCTGCTCGCCTCGAAGACGCGCCGGATCAGCGCCTTGGCGGGCTCGTCATGCGGATGCGCTTTGCCGGCGTAGACAAACTGCAGCGGCCCAACTTCGCGGTCGATCTGGCGCAGCGCGTCGAGGTCGCTGAAGACGAGGTCGGCGCGCTTGTAGGTGGCGGCACGGCGCGCGAAGCCGATCGTCATCACCTGCGGGTCGAGGTTGACGCCGCTCCGTCTCGCGACTTCTGCAAACAGCGCCCGCTTCGCCTTCGAGTGCGCTTCGAGGATGTGTTCGACCGGCATGCCGAGGGCGCGGCGCAGGTAGTTGGCGTCGGCGCGCCAGCCGGGCAGCTCGCGGTCGTAAAGCTCCATGAACGCGTCCGATGTCCAGGTCATCGAGTGGACGCCGTTCGTGATCGAGCTGACGTGGTAGCCGGGGTACATCGCCTGGGCGATCTCGCCGTGGCGCTCGGCGACACCGTTGATGTAGCGAGAGAAGAAGAGGCCGAGGTAGGTCATGTTCAACTCGCCGGAGTCGCAGCAAGGCAGGTGGGCGATCGCGTCCGTGACGTAATCGCCGAGTATCTCTCGCACGAGGTCGATCGAGAAGCGGTCGTGGCCGGCGACGACTGGTGTGTGGGTCGTGAAGACGCAGAGACGGCGCACGGCGGCATAGTCGGCGTCCGTCGCCGCGCTGAGGCCGCGGCCGGTGACTACTTCATCGAGCAGGCCCAGCGTCAGGAGGGCGCTGTGGCCCTCATTCATGTGAAACGTCTCGATGTTGTAGCCGCCGAGGGCGCGCAGCAGCGCCAGCCCGCCGAGGCCGAGCAGCGCCTCCTGTCGCAGGCGGTAACGGCCGTCGCCGCCGTAGAGCTGGCCCGTGAGGGCGCGGTCAACGTCCTCGTTCTCCGGCAGATCGGTGTCGAGGAAGTAGACCGGCACCGTCGAGCGGAAGCCGCGGACGTGGTAGAGCCAGGCGCCGACCTGGACGGGCCGTCCTTCGAGCGTAAGGGTCAGGCGAACGTCGAGCGGCTCGAGGAAGCGCTCCGGGTCCCACTGCGGCGCTGATTCGGTCTGGATGCCGTTCTTATCGAGGTGCTGGCGGAAGAAGCCCCGGCGGTAGAGCAGGCTAACGCCCACCATCGGCAGGTCGAGGTCGGCGGCGGCGCGCAGCGTATCGCCGGAGAGGACGCCGAGGCCGCCGCTGTAGGTCGGCATTTCGGCCTCGAGACCGAGCTCCATCGAGAAGTACGCGATTGTCCGGCTGCTTGTCGTCATAGGTTGCGGGCGGGCGCTAACACCTACTTAGGGAAACATAGTCGCCCCAGGTTTCATAGCAATGAACGACCGTCGCGAGGCAATAGTTAATCGGCATGCTGCCTATAAAGGCAAAGATCGGCCCCTTGTGGCAAGCGTGGAGCCAGTTAAGTTCAGGTTTCTAGAGGTTGTCGGCGAATTCGGCCGAAGGGGCGATGCCGGCGGAGCGCTGCGGCGCCGGCGTTTCGGCGGGCTTCGATACGATGCCGTGGCTGCGACCCCAGAAGACGCGCCAGACGACCAGGTTAAAGACGACGAGGCCGGTTACGGCGTAGAGCCACGTCGCCCAGGTAGCGCCCGTGTCTGTGCCGGCGCCGACGCCGTGGACGACGGCGAGGACGAATACGGCGAAGGTCGTGTAGTGCAGCGTCCGCCAGAGCGAGTAGGAGACCAGCGGCCGCAGGTAGAAAGCGCCGATGGCGATCGCCATGAAGTAGAGGCTGAAGCTGCCGAGGCCCATGAAGAACGGCTCGTACGGCGAGGCGAAGGGAACGAGCAGCTCCCGCAACGTGAAGCCAAAGAAGCCATCCGGCAGGACGATCAGGACGTGGAACACTGTGACGCTCAGCGTCAGCAGCGAGAGAAAGCGATGCAGGTCGTAGACACGATATCGCGGGACGAGGCGCTGGATGAAGCTCGTCGTCATCGTCAGGCCGAATACGACTGAGGCGAAGAGGAGCAGATAGGCGACAAAGCCCGCCGACCGCGTCATGTACCAGAAGGCGTGCTCGTCCATCAGCTGGCCCGCGTCCGCGTGTGCGCCTGCCGCATCGCCGGCGTCGCCTGCGGGGGCGTCGTCTGGCCTTGGGTTGGTGTCGCCTGACGCTGAGGGATGCGGCTGTTCGACGTCGTCGGTTGCGTCGTCGGCGTCGCCGTCAGAGTCGGGGTTGGTTCCGACCCGGCGCTGATCCCCGGCTCCGACTTGACGACGCCGAAAAACACGGCGAGCAGACCGAGGGTCATCGCGAGGATGCCTGCCTTCAGCCCGCCCTGCCGCTTGAACTTCATGCGGCGATCACGTCCAGTTGGGGGAACTTGGCCCCGAGAACATCATCGGCAGGCGCTTCGAGCCAGCGTTCCAGGACCGTCGCGTAGACGGAGCGGAAGTCGGTCGTGAAGCGCAGGTTGCCGTTATCGAGGTTCGAGAGGCTGGTGGGTTCGCCGCGCAGGCCCGGCTTGACCGCGTTGCCGATGAGGAACATCGGCGTGGCGGAGCCGTGGTCGGTGCCGTTCTGGGCGTTCTCCGGCACGCGCCTGCCGAACTCCGACCAGGTCATCACGAGGACGTCGTCGCCATGGCCGTGCGCGACGACGTCCTGCCAGAACGCCGTCAGCGACGTCGCCGCGTCGCGCAGCAGCGCGTCGAGCGTCGCCGGCTGCTGCGTGTGCGTGTCGAAGCCGCCGAGGGTCACGTGACCGACGCGCAGCGGGTTCTCCGTGCCGCCGGAGTGAATCAGCGACGCGAGCAGCTGCAGCCCGCTCGCCAGCGAGCTCTCGGGGTACGCCACCGCAGGCGTGTAGGCGTCGTTCGCCGCCTTGAGCTGCAGGGAGCTGTCGTAGGCCATGTACAGCGTCGTGTCGAGCAAGGCGCCGAAGGGGCTGCTGGAGGGCTTGTAGACGTCGTAGAGGCGCATCAGGCTCGTGCGGCGCCTATCGGGGTCTGGGTCCGTTTGCGACGGCGCCAGCGCGAACGAATCGAGCCCACCGACGGACGGCACCGGCGTGTTCGCGGTCTCGAACGCCGTGGGCAGGCTGCGGCCGATGCTGAGGCCGGCGAGGGGGTGGCCCTCGGCGTCGACGAGGCCGTCGAAGTAGCGGCCGAGCCAGCCGTCGTGCGCCTTGCCGTCGGGGTCGGCAGTCTGCCAGATGTCCATCGCCCGGAAGTGAGAGAAGTTCGGGTTCGGGTAGCCGACGCCGTGGACGACGGCGAGCTTACCAGCGTCGAGCAGGCCCTTCAGCGGCGCCAGCCCGGGGTGAAACGCGAAGCGGTCGTCGATCGGCAGCAGCTCGTTCTCGGCGATACCGAGCGTCGGCCGGTTCGTGCGGTAGGCCGGGTCCTTGTAAGGGATCACCGTGTTCAGACCGTCGATGCCGCCGGCAAGCTGGACGACGATCAGCGTGCGCTTCGATGCGGCGGCGCTGCCGTCTTCGGCCGCGGCGGCGAGCGCCCGCCCGAAGACGCTGGGCACGCCAACGCCGAGGGATACAACTGCGAGGCTTTGCCGGAGGAAATCGCGTCGAGTAATCATCATTCGCTCCTTAGGAGAGATGGAACTGGGGCGAGCCCAGGATCAGGTAAGCAAGGCCGCGCTGCTGCTCCGGTGAGAGCTGCGCGTCGGGGCCGCCGGCGTAGTCCGTGAACACGGCGCGCGCTTCGTCCGGGACGTTGTCGTCGAGGACGAGCGGCAGGTAGTAAGCGAGCGCCTGGGACGCCGTGCCGAGCCCGGCGGCGGTGGGCGGCGACACGGCGCGCCCAGGCTGCTGACGCGCCCCGTTGGGCGCTCCATCGCGGCGGGGTTGCTGCGCAAGCG
>DATDPC010000139.1:0-2010 GCA_035292965.1 Dehalococcoidia bacterium
GTTCTTCCTCAGCGGCGTCATGGTGACGCTGGCGGCGACCTTCCTCGTCGTTTACAACGCGGATTTGATCCTGAAGCCGATAACGCTTCTTGGGCGGCGCCTCGGAGCGCTGCTGCCGTCGGTGAAGATGGCGGTCGCCTACCCGCTCTCGAACAAGACGCGCACGGGCATGACGATGGCGATGTTCTGCCTCGTCGTTTTCGCGCTCACCGTCATGTCGTCGATGAACCACAACTTCAACCGCCTCTTCATCAGCGACCGCGCCCTCGGCGGCTACGACGTCGTCGTCGACGAGAACCCGACGAACCCGATCGGCGACCTGCGCCAGGCGCTGGCGACAACGGGGTCGCCGGTGACGTCGCAGATCGATGGCGTGGGGATGACTTCGATCATCGCGAGCGGCAGCGCCACGCTGTGTCAGTCGCCGGACGGCAACCCTTGCCCGACGAACATCGACCCGAAGGCGCAGCCTGCGGGCGCGCCCAAGATCGACTTCGCCGAGTACGAGGTGCGCGGAGAAGACGCTGGCTTCTTCGCCTCGGCGAACATCGCGCTGCAGTCGCGCGCCAAGGGCTATGCGGACGACAAGGCGGTCTGGGCCAAAGTGGCGAGCGACCCGTCCTACGCGATCATCGACGCCTTTGCGCTGCCGGCCAACGCCGACTTCGGCGCGTCCGGCTTCACGCTCAAGGACATCGACGAAGGGGCGAAGGAGTTCGAGCCGATTGCCCTGACGCTGCGCGATCCGGTTTCCGGTAAGACGCAGGACCTGACCGTGATCGGCATCATCGAGCTGGGATCGAGCGCCTCGTACACAGGGCTGCACGTGGCGGAGAAGACGCTGCTGGACGTCTTCGGCAAGCCGGAGCGTCACCGCTACTTCGTCAAGACAAAGGAAGGGGCCAGCAACAAGGAAGTCGCGCGCGAGATCGAGTCGGCGCTGCTGACGACGGGGGCGCAGGCGGAGTCGCTGCGGGCGCAGGTGGACAAGCAGAACGCGGTCAACCAGGGCTTCTTCTACCTGATGCAGGGCTTCATGGGCCTGGGGCTGTTCGTCGGCGTGGCGGCGGTTGGCGTGATCGCCTTCCGCACCGTCGTCGAGCGGCGGCAGCAGATCGGCATGCTGCGGGCGCTGGGCTACACGCGGTCGATGGTTGGGCTGACGTTCATGATCGAGTCGGCGTTCATCGCCTTCATGGGGCTGATCAGCGGTATCGTCTTCGCGCTGATCCTGGCGCGCCAGCTGATCACGGAGGAGTTGGCGAACCAGGGCGGGATGTCGTTCTCGGTGCCGTGGGTGCACGTGCTGGTGATCGGCGTGCTGGCGTTTGGGTTTGCGTTGCTGATGACGCTGATCCCTTCGCGGCAGGCGGCGGGGATCCCGATCGCCGAGGCGTTGCGTTACGAGTAGCAATCAGCAATCAGCAATCAGCGGTCAGCTATACTGCAGCGTGATTGCTGACGGCTGAGGGCTGAGCGCTGAAGGCTGACTGCTGATGAAGACCGAGTTTTACGAATCCGATCCGTTCGCGCCGCGCAAGGCGGAGCTGCTGCTCACGCTCGATAGCGACTATCGCTTTGAGAAGGGCGACGAGGTGGTTCTCGATACGGGGAGCCGGACGCTGAAGGTGCGCGTCATGGACGTGCGAGTTCACATAAAGAGCGGCGTGCTTAGCCGCGAGGTCCTGGCGCTGAAGCTCTAGGGCACCTAACATCCGGGCGAGCTTGACTGATTATGCAGAAGCGACCTACATTCTGATGATGCTGTCCCCGCGAAGGATGCGCCGGGCGAAGCTTTCGACTGGTCTCCTCGGTCTCGTGTTGATTCTGGGCGCGGTCGCCTGCGGTGTCCCCATATCCGACGCCGAGGTAAAGGCGACGGAGACGGCACGGGAGGTCGCGGCGCAGTCGGAGTCGTCCAGCCTGGCGGCCGGCGCTTCGGCTGTCGAACGGCAATCGACGCTCGCGGCGCCACCGGCGTCCCCGACGGCGGTCAACACGACCGAGGCC
>DATDPC010000140.1:0-4788 GCA_035292965.1 Dehalococcoidia bacterium
ACGAGCAACTCGCCGAGGCGTGCCGCCGCGCCCGCCGCAGCATCATCGACATGACGTTTTACGCCCAAAGCGGCCACCCCGGCGGCTCGCTATCGTCGGTCGAGATCCTCGCGGCGCTGTATCTGCGGCTCATGCGTCACGACCCCGAGCGCGCCGACTGGCCGGACCGCGATCGCTTCATCCTCAGCAAGGCGCACGCGGTGCCGGTGCTCTACGCCTTCCTCGCCGAGTGCGGCTACTTCCCCTTCGAGGAGATGCCGACGTTCCGGCACATCGATAGCCGTCTGCAGGGCCACAGCAAGGCCGGCAGCGTCCCAGGCGTCGAAATGTCCGGCGGGTCGCTCGGGCAGGGGCTCTCGTACTCGGTCGGGCAGTGCCTCGCGGCGCGGCTCGATTCGCGCGACTACCGCGTCTACTGCCTGATCGGCGACGGTGAGCAGGACGAGGGCCAGGTCTGGGAGGCGGCGATGTCTGCCGCCCACTACCGCCTCGGCAACCTCACGGCGATCGTCGACCGCAACGGCGTCCAGAACGACGGCTTCGTGAAGGACATCATGCGCCAGGACCCGCTTGCCGATAAGTGGCGCGCCTTCGGCTGGCAGGTGCAGGAGATCAACGGCCACGACCAGCGCGCCGTGATCGACGCGATCGAGCAGACACGCAGCGGCAGCGACGGCCCCAGCGTGATCATCGCCGAGACCGTCAAGGGCAAGGGCGTTTCGTTCATGGAAAACACGGCTGCGTGGCACGGCAAGGGCCCCAACGCCGAAGAGCGCGAGCGGGCGCTGGCGGAGATCGGCGCGTGACCACGACACAGCAAGCAGACGCCGCAACCCGCGAGGCCTTCGGGCCGACGCTGATCAAGCTGCGCGAAGCAGGCCTCGACATCGCCGTCGTCGACGGTGACCTCGGCGCTTCGACGACGGCGAAGGCGTTCGGGGACAAGTTCCCGGAGCGCTTCTTCACGCTCGGGCCGGCGGAGCAGAACATGATCGGCATCGCCGCCGGGCTGGCCGCGGCGGGCAAGATCGCCTTCGCCTCGACCTTCGCCGTGTTCATGCCGGGGCGCTGCTACGACCAGCTGCGCGTCAGCGTCTCGCAGCCGAACCTCAACGTGAAGCTGTTCGCCAGCCACGGCGGTATCACCCCCGGCGAGGACGGGATCAGCGCCCAGGCGATCGAAGACCTCGGGCTGATGTGCTCGCTGATCAACTTCAACGTCATCTGCCCTGCTGACGTCGTCGAGACCGCCGCCGCGGTCGACTACGCCGCGCGGCATCAGGGACCGTACTTCATCCGCGCCGGCCGCCCGAAGATCCCGACGCTCTACGCGCCCGACCACGAGTTCGTCCTCGGCAAGGCAGACCTTCTGCGCCCCGGGGGCGACGTCACGATCGTCGCGACCGGGATCATGGTCTACATCGCGCTGCAGGCGGCCGAGACGCTCGCCGCCGAGGGCATCGACGCGCGCGTGCTCAACATGGCGACCTGGCGGCCGCTCGACACGGCGGCGCTCGAGGCGGCAGCGCGCGAGACCGGCGCGATCGTCGTGGCGGAAGAGCACCTCGTGCACACCGGCCTCGGCGCGATGATCGCCCAGCACCTCGCGTCGGTGCAGCCGGTGCCGATGGGCTTCGTCGGCGTGCGCGGCTACGCCGAGTCGGGCAAGTGGGACGAATTGATGGCGAAGTACGGCCTGACGCCAGAAGCAATCGCCCGCGAAGCCCGCGCCGCCATCGCCCGCAAGCGCTAGCTAACCCTCTGCTACCGCAACCCTTCCTTCATGTAGCGCTTCAGCGTGAACAGCGGCCGGAAGCCCAGCGCGGCGTAGATCTGACGCGCGACGGCGTTTGGGTCCGGGTCGGCGCCGATGATGATCGGGCCGGCGCCGCCGTCCGTCGCGTCGAGGACGCAGCGGGCGATCAACGTCGTCGCGAGGCCGCGCCGGCGGTACTCCGGCTGCGTAAAGACGTCCTCGATGATGCCGACGCCGTTTGCGCCCGACCAGGACGCGGCGAAGGCGCGCGGCGCGCCGTCGGCGTAGGCGAACCAGTAGCGCGCCGGCGGCGACTTGAGGCGCGTCGACGATATATCGCGCGAGATCGCCGCCTCTGCCGTCCAAGGCCCCGGCTGCTCGGCGGCCCACTGGCGATCGAGCGCGGCGTATGTCTCCCAGTCGCCGTCGCTGACCACGGGGCGCGTCTCGATCGGCCGCGGCGATGCCTTCAGCGCGCCGTCGAGGACGAGGTAGGCCACCTCGAGCTCGCGATAGCCATCGCGCTTCAGCCGCTCCGCAACGGCCGGTGGCGTCAGCGGGTCGACGTCGACCCAGCGGTGGGCGTAGCCGGTGAACTCGCGGTCGATCCGCCAGATCAGCGTGTCGACGTCATCTGTGCGTACCTGCATCACGGCGTTCGCCTCGTAGTCGTGCGGTGTCGTGCGGTTGCGGATGAAGGTGGCGCCGTCGTGGGTGTAGCGCTCGTTGCCGAGGGCGAGCCAGGCCGTGTTCGTCTCGCAGGCGCGGGCGATCAGGTCGTCGTCAGACATGGCGTTGATGATAACGAAAGTAGGGACGGAGCTTCAGCTTCGTCCGCAACGCCTCGATGCTCGGATCGCCTCCCGGACGGAGCTAAGCTTCGTCCCTACGAGACTCATGCTCCACCCTTCAGGGTGGAGTGAGGTGTGCGGTACTATTGTCGCGCTGCAATCAACGGGAGGAAGACATGGCCAAGCTCGTAGGCGTTTTCAACACCGGGCACACGCCCTTCTGCTACATGCCGCCGGAGGACTGGAACACGATCCGCTCGGCGCGGCCGATCCGCGAGGACGTGCCGATGGACACGAACGAATCGAATCGCGCGAAGTACGAGCGCATCCAGAAGGCGTTCGCGGTCCTGCGCGAGCAGATCGCCGAGGCGAAGCCGGACGTGTTCGTGATCTTCGGCGACGACCAGTACGAGTGCTTCAACTTCACCAACTTCCCCACCTTCGCCGTCTACGTCGGCGAGGACTTCGAGGGCGCCGTCTCTTCGCCGGAGGCGCTGCTGCACGACGCCTTCGAGTCTGTCGGCATGACGCGACCGGGGATGGAGGAAGCGGTGCACGAGGGCCCGCCGCCGCGCGCGACGGTGAAGGGCCACCCGAAGTTCGGCACGGCGATCCTGCTGGGCCTGATGAAGCGCGGCTTCGACCCGGCGTTCTGCATGGACATGCCAAATCCGGAGTACGGCGTCGGTCACGCGTTCCTACGGCCGTGGGAGACGCTCACGGACAAGCAGACGGCCGTAATCCCGGTGCTGACCAACTGCTACTTCGCGCCGCAGGTCACGGGCGCTCGCTCCGCCGCGCTCGGCCGGGCGCTGGCCGCGACAATTAGAGAGGATCCGTCCGACCTGCGTGTCGCCGTCGTCGGCTCCGGCGGGCTGTGGCACACGCCGGGCCAGAAGGGCGCCTACCTTGACGAAGCCTTCGACCGCGCCTCCCTCGCCTTCATGGAGAAGGGCGACATCGACGGCATGGCGCGCTACTTCGACGACTACAAGATCCCGGCCGGCGACACGAGCCAGCAGTCGCGCGGCCGGGGCCCGGCCTCGACCGGCATGCCGTCATCGTCCGGTCCGCTCGGCGGCACGCGCGAGATCTGCAACTGGATCGCCGCCGCGGCCGTCGCCGAAGGCAAGCCCGTGCGCGTGATCGACTACGTGCCGGTCTACGCCTCACCGATCGGCGTCGGCTTCGCGTCGTACATCCCGTAGCGCTGACGGTAGTCGTAGGGACGGAGCTTCAGCTTCGTCCGCAGCGCCTCGAACTCGAACCGCCTTCCGGACGAAGCTGAAGCTCCGTCCCTACGGGCGTTGTGTACGGACGCCTTAGGGTGATCCCGCAACGAAGCGCCCGGGGCCACCGCTTACAATTGACGCGTGACCCTCGATAAGCTGCGCGGGCGCCTGCTGATCTCCCTCATCCTGGGCGCCGTCGTCTTCATCGGCCTCAGCTTTTACGGCGACTTCCACGACGTGATCGACGGCCTCGGCCAGTTCAAGTGGGCGTATCTGCCGGCGATCCTCGGTCTGACCTTCGTCAACTACATCCTGCGCTTCGTCAAATGGCAGTACTACCTCAAGACGATCGGCGTGCGCGACTTCCCGGCGTCTGACAGCGCCCTCACCTACTTCGCCGGACTCGGCATGGTCGTGACGCCGGGCAAGGTGGGCGAGTGGCTGAAGTGCTACATCCTGCGCGAGCTGCACGGCACGCCGTTTCGCAAGAGCGCGCCGATCATCATCGCCGAGCGGCTTACGGACAGCCTGGCGCTGGTGATCCTCGGCGCCGCCGGGCTCGTCGTCTACGGCGATGCGTGGCCGGTGTTCGTCCTCGTTATCGTCGGGGCGCTGGCGTTCTTTGTTGTCGTGCGTCACCAGCCGCTCGCCTACTGGTTCCTCCATCGGCTGGAGCGCGTGCCCGTCGTCTCGCGCGTCGCCCATCACGCCGAGGACTTTTACGTCAGCTCGTACGCGCTGCTATCGCCTTTCTCACTCGGATCGATGACGCTGCTCAGCGTCGCCTCCTGGGGGTTCGAGATCCTTGCCTTCTACCTCGTGCTGATCGGCGTCGGTGCTGACGGTGGCTTCGATACGCTGCTGAAGGCGTCGTTCATCATGCCCGCCGCGACGCTGGCGAGCGCGGTGCTGCTGACGCCGGGCGGCCTCGGCGTCGCCGAGGGCGGGATCACGGGGCTGTCGCAGGTGCTGCTCGACCTCTCGAAGAGCAACGCGGCGGTTGGCGCGC
>DATDPC010000141.1:0-8009 GCA_035292965.1 Dehalococcoidia bacterium
CGGTCGACGTGTCGTCGCCGCCACCGAGCAGCAGCAGGCCGGCGCCGAGCAAGAACAGCGCGACGACGCCTGCAACGACCCAGTTGACGTTGATCAGCTGGGCCGGCCGCCGCGTGACCGTCGGCAGCGGCAGGATGTCGATGGCGAGGTCGCCGTTGGGGAAGACGCGCATCAACTCCTCGGGGTTGAGGCCGAGGTAGCGCGAGTAGGTTCGGAGGAAACCGCGGGCGTAAACCGGCGCCGGGAAGAGGGCAAAGTCCTCGGTCTCGAGGGCCTGCAGATAGCGTCGCGAGACGTGCGTATCGCGCTCGGCATCTTCGATTGTGATGCCACGGGCACGGCGCGCCCGCGACAACGTATTGCCTAGCTCACCCATATGGCGTTGCGGGGTTGGCCCACTATAGGGGCGGTCTTTTAAGGCAGTCAAACCAAATAAATCGAAATGGACTCATTCCACAGCGGGGTTCTGTGGGGTTTCGTAGTCCTCATCAGTGTATAGGAAGGGTTCTGAGGCGCAAGCCTTCGGGTGACTCTGAGGGCGCGTGCTAGAATCGCTGCGTCCCCGTCGTAGACTCGAAAGTAGCGCGATCTGCAGGCGAGAAAACGCGTTGCGGTTCGTTTCAAGACCAGAGATGGGTGGGAGACAAGATGGACCTGGGTCTGCGCGATAAGGTCGCGATCGTCACCGGCGGCAGCCGCGGCATCGGCAGGGCGATCTGCCTCTCGCTCGCCGCCGAGGGCTGCAACGTCGCCCTCTGCGCTCGCGGCGAAGAGACGCTGCGGCAGACGGAAGCGGAGCTTCGCGCCTTCGGCGTCCGCGTCTACGCCGAGACGGTCGACGTCAGCCAGCCGGGCGCCGTCGAGGCGTTCGTCGAAAACGCCGCGAAGCAGCTCGGCAGCGTCGATGCGCTGGTGAACAACGCCGGCGGTGGCGTCCAGGGTGACGACGACGCCGCCTGGCGCCAGATCCTCGACCTCAACCTGATGGCGGCGGTGCGGGCCTCGCGAGCGGCGCTGCCGCACATGCGCGCCGCAGGCGGCGGCTCGATAATCAACATCACCTCGATCTGGGGACGCGAGGGCGGCGGCCCCGCCACCTACAACGCGGCGAAGGCAGCGATGACGTCCCACGCGAAGCAGCTGGCGCTGCAGCTGGCGCCGGAGGGTATTCGCGTCAACTCGGTGGCGCCGGGGTCGATCCGGTTCCCGGGCGGCGGCTGGGACCGCCGCGTAGAGGCCGACCCGGAGGGCATGGCAGCGTTCGTCAAGGCGAACATCCCCTCCGGCCGCTTCGGTCACGCCGAGGAGGTCGCGGACGCGGTCGTCTTCCTCTGCTCGCCGCGCGCCAGCTGGATCACGGGTGCGGCGCTCAACGTCGATGGCGGCCAGTCGCGCTCGAATATCTAGATGACGCGCGAGTATGAGTACGCCGTTCGCCTCTTCCTCGCCTGGCTGAACGAGAAGTACCACCGCGAGTTCGCGCTGGACGACGGGCAAACGGGCAAACTGGCAAACGGGCAGGACGTTTGGCACGCCGAAGACCCTGCGGGCGGAGCCTTCGACCTCGCTTGCGCCGAGCTGTCAGAGGGCGACGCGGCCTGGGACGAGCGTCGCGCGGCGCTTTGTTCTCGCCTCGACGAGGCGCGGCCGGGCGCGTACCTGCTCTGGGTGCCGCCCGGCGCCGACCTGCCCGAGGGCGAGCCGGACGAGAGCGAGTGGGTCAGACGCGTCGTCCTGGCGGCGTCGAAGATCGCCTCGGGGCGCTCTACAGAGGTGCGTCTGCCGGTGCGTCTGATGCTAGGCAAGGTACGCGAAGAGGGCGGCTACGCCAGCGTCACCGGCGGTCTCGGCCGTCACTGGACCGACATCTCGTCGCGGACCAACGGCAGCTTCTACCTCGATTCGCGCGGCCTCAATCGCTTCACGCGGGACGAGGAAGAGCGCACGCAGCTCTACGACCACATCGGCCTGCTGAGCCAGGGCCTCGCCGTCGGCGACGCGATGGAGTTCGAGCACGAGGATGCGTGGTCGCTGCAGCGATTGCCGCGCGGCGCCGCCGCCGAGGGCATGGCGGACGGCTGGGCGATCACCGGCTGCCCGCCCGGCTTCGAGCCGGAGGACGGCGGCGTCCTGCGCAAGCTCCTGCGCCGCCGCCTCGCCGAGGCGAAGGAGGCGCTGGCGAACGCTTCGGGCACGCGGGCGCTGGTGTTGATCGGCGCCTACGACTACATGGAGTACGAAATCGCCGGGCCGTCGCTGCGTGGCTTCGACCCGTCGCTGGCGGCGCCCTTCGACGTGATCGCGCTGCTCGCCGACGCCGAGTTGAAGCCGCTGCGCCTCAGCCGCCTGCCCTTCGCCGTCGACGCCTCCGCGACGTAGGCGGCGCGCTTCAGGCAGAATAGGGCGCGGCCCCTCTGGCCCCGGAAAGAAGACGAAGCGATGGCGCAGGTCCAGGTGATCCTCCACGGCATGCCGAGCGGCTCGGTCCACGACACGGACAACTACCCGGTGATCCTCCAGTTCGACGAGTCGAAGACCTACGCCAACGCCGTCTGGATCGTCCCGTCCTTCCCCGGCGCCATACCGGCGAACGCGCTCTCGGAGATACGCGTTGAGCAGGGGCCGCTGACCGTCGTCGTCGAAGGGCCGAAGGGGTTTCAGTCCGGCCCCCACGACGCCGACTGGGTGCGCAGCGACTACCCGCGCGGCAAGCTCTGCTCCTTCCTCCAGATGGACGCGTCCACCCAGAAGATGGGCGGCGTCAGCATCCAGGTCGTCGAGGGCAGCCTGATCGTCGACCCGGTCGCCGTCGGCGGCGCGAAGCCGGCCGAAGCGCCGAAGACGGAAGACGCGAAGCCTGAGGACGAGGCGTAGCGACCTCTCCCCTCAATCCCCTCTCCGCACGCAGAGAGGGGAAGCTCAGCCGTTGCTGCCTCGTCAACCAGACGCGCGCCTCAATTCGGTCTCCCTCTCTGTGGACGGAGAGGGAGATGGCGGCAGCCAGAGGGAGAGGTCGTAGCCTACGCCTCCAGCACGCTCTCGCAGCGCAGGACGAGCTCGATGTGGCCGAGCTCGGCGCGGGCTTTGCGTAGCGCTTCGGCGTAGGAGACGCTGTCGTCCGGCACGAAGGTAACGACGGTCGAGCGGCGGCCCGTGGCCCAGACTTCGTTGGCGATCGAGTGCAGCGCTGCTTCGGCGGCGAGGTCGGACGCGTAACCACCGACGACGACGTCGGCGCCCGCCGCCGCGATCGCCATGGCGACGCCGCGGTGCGTATCGCCGCCGGCGCCGAACACGGCGACAACCTTGCCTTCGAGGTAGCTCGCGTTCACGGCGCCTCCGGCTAGTATTGTCCCATGACAATCGTCGGTTGGGCTCTGCTTGTTATCGGCCTGCTGCTGTATCTGCTCGCGTTCGCGCAGGGGCCCGGCCCGACGATGGGCGATAAGCCGCTGCAATCGACCCTCTACACGCTGGCGACGGCGGCGATGATCGGCGGCCTCGTGCTGCTTCTCGTTATCTAGTCTGTTGCGCCTTGAGGCGCTCGATCAGCCAGCCGTCGAGGGCGTGGGTGTACTCGAGGCGGTGCTCGACGTGGCTGGTGCGCAGGATCTCATTGAGCTCGCGCTGCAGGACGATGCGGCGCTCGTAAGACTGGTCGCCGGGGAAGTCGGCGATCTCCTTGACCTCGAGGCCGAACAGAGCTTGGTACGTGATCGTCCCGGCGGGACGCGTCGTCGAGCGGGCGGAAGCAAGGACGCGGAAGTGTCCGAGGGGCACGACGGTAGCGTCGGCGATGCCCGTCTGCAGGGCGGCGATGCGGCCGATGGCCTGATCGACGGACTCGCCCTCGGCGACGTCGCCTTCGGGCATCGACAGGACGCCGTTGCGCCAGGCGAGAACGACCTTGTCGCGGCGATACGGGATCAGGGTAACGTGGGTGACGAGGGCGTCTTTCGGCAGGTTGCCGAAGTACCAGACAGCGGTCATCTCATCACCGAACTTCTTCTCGGTGTAGGTGCCGCGCTCGGACTCTCGTGGGCGGTAGAAGTTCGGGGGAGGACCCTCGTACCTCCCCTCGGGCATAGCTCCCATCATGGGCGTCTTCTCCTTGAGGCGGGGATAAGGTCTCTATTCTGATGAAACGAAGGCCACCGGTGCAAGCGTTACGTCTAGCCGGACGCCTCGACGTCGTGCCAGCGGCGGTGGCCCTGCTCGCTGCGGGTCATGCGGCCGAGTCCGGGGAAGGGTGCGTGCGCCACGATCAGCAGCGCATCGTCGGCGATGGCGCCGTCGATCACCGTCTTCTTCGTCTCCATCGATACGAGCGGCAGAATGTCGAAGGCGCCGACCCAGGCGGTGCGCTCCAGCTGGACGATGCGCTGGGCGATGTCGCCGCTGTACAGCCCCTTCTCGCCCCGCGATGACAGCGCGACAGCGGCGTGCCCGGCCGAGTGCCCCGGCGCCGGCAAGATGACGACTTCGTCCGTCAGCTTGTACTCGCCGTCGATCAGGCGCAGGCGGCCGTGCTCTTCGAGCGGCATCAGGTTCTCGGCCAGGTAAGTCGCGCGCGTGCGCTCGTTCGGCGCCATCGCCGCCTCCCACTCGTCACGCATGATCAGGTACTCGGCGTTGGGGAAGGTCGGGACGAGGTTCTCGCCCTCGTAGCGGGTGTTCCAGCCGCAGTGGTCGGCGTGGAGGTGCGTGTTGATCACGACATCGATGTCTTCGAGCGCGACGCCGAGGCCGCGCAGGTCGCCGAGCAGCGTGCCGTCGGCGGCGGGGCTTGCCTGGCGCCGCCAGCCGCCCGGCTTGTCGCCGACGCCGGTCTCGATCAGGATCAGGCGCCCCTGGGAGCGTAGCAGCAGCGAGTTCAAGCCAAGGCTGAGGCGATGGCGGTCGTCGAGCGTGCCGGCGTACTGCTCCCACATGACGCGCGGCACGATGCCAAAGGTCGCGCCGGCGTCCATGTAGAACGTCCCGTCCGAGAGGATCGCAAGGTCGAGGCCGCCGAGACGGTGCTTCGCGGGCATGGTGGGGCGATTGTAAACGAAGGGGCGCTCCTT
Organism: Dehalococcoidia bacterium; assembly: GCA_035292965.1. Lineage (GTDB taxonomy): Bacteria > Chloroflexota > Dehalococcoidia > DSTF01 > WHTK01 > WHTK01. Next base: position 5,067 of record DATDPC010000141.1, read on the forward strand.
GCCGCGGATTCGTCGCGCAGCCTATAATCTGCAAACCTGACGGCCCCAACGGTCGATTCTAAAGGCGAATCTAGAAGCGGAGGCTCCGAGTTCATGTCGACGCCGTACGCGTATTTCAAAAAGCAGGTCATCCCTCTGTCAGAGGCGAAGATCGGCGTCATGACGCACGCGTTCAACTACGGCACCGGCGTATTCGAGGGCATCCGCGGCAACTGGAACGAAGAAACCCAGACGATCTACCTGTTCAAGATCCCGGAGCACCTCAAGCGCCTGCGCATGAGCGCCCACATCTGTCGCATTGAGATCGCCGAGACGGACGAAGAGCTGACCAGCCTGATCATGCAGGTCGTCGCCAGGTCTGAGATTCGCGAGGACCAGTACATCCGCCCGCTCGCCTACAAGAGCAGTGAGGTCCTGGGTGTGCGCGTCCACAACCTCGAGGATGACCTGCTGATCTTCGTCGCGCCCTTCGGCCCGTATCTCGACAGCGACGCCGGCATCCATGTCCAGACGTCGTCGTGGCGGCGCGTCGAGGACGTGTCGATCCCGGCGCGGGCGAAAACGACGGGCAACTACATGAACTCCGCCCTCGCGAAGACGGAAGCGATGCTCAACGGCTTCGACGAGGCGATCATGCTGAACAACGACGGTCACATCTCCGAGGGTAGCGGCGAAAACATCGTCGTCATCCGTGATGGCAAGCTCTACACGCCGGCCGAATCGGACAACGTTCTCGAGGGGATCACGCTCGAGACGGTGCTCGACCTGGCGAAGCGCGAGATGGGCCTCGAGGTCGTGTCGCGCTCGATCGACCGTTCAGAGCTGTACGTGGCGGACGAGGTGTTCATGACCGGCACCGCCGCACACGTGACGCCGATCCTCGAGGTCGACCGTCGCGTCGTCGGCACGGGTGAGATCGGGCCGATCACGAAGCAGCTGGCGCAGCGCTACTTCAACATCATCTCCGGCCGCGTTCCGGAGTACATGCACTGGTGCACACCGGTGCCGCTGGCCGTACCGGTCAAAGCCTAACAACTCGCCCCGGGAGCAAGGATGCCCTCGTTCACGCTTTTCCGGCCGCCCTCGCTGATTGGCGCCCTCTACGGGGCAGCCTTCGCAGCCGGGCTGCTCTTCCTCGGCGGCCTCCTGCTCTACAAGGGCCTGACCATGGCCGTAGATACGGATCAGCTGGCGCCTCTGCTCCTCGGCGGCGTGCTGCTGCTGCTCGGCTGCCTCTTCGCCTACTGGGCCTGGGGCTGCAGCTCGCTCAGCTACATGGTCGACCGCAACGCCCTCTCGATCCGTTGGGGCAGCATGCGACAGGTGATCCCGCTTTCGGCGATCGAGCGCCTGATCCCAGCGAGCGACGACCAGGAGCCCCCCCACATCGAGGGCGTCAGCTGGCCGGGCCATCACGTCGGCCGCGGTGAGGTCGAAGGCCTCGGCGACGTCCTCTTCTACTCAGCCCACCGTCTGGCGAGCGAGGTCCTCTACGTCCAGACGCCGACGGAGGTCTACGGAATCTCCGTCCCCGACCCGGTCTTCTTCGCCCAGACCGTCCAGAGCAACCAGGCGCGCGGCCCCCTGTTCGAGCAGCGCCAGGCGGTGCATCGTTGGGGGATCGCGGCGCAGTCTTTCTGGATGGACCCGCAGGCGCGGATGCTGGCGGTGCTGCTCGTCGCGTCGTTCGTCGCCGTGCTCGTTTACGTGCTCCAGACGTACCCAGACCTCAGTCAGAGCGTCGCGCTGCGCTTCCCATCGCTGGGCGGCATCGTGCGTGTCTCGGACAAGTCGGAGCTGCTGGACATACCGCGCTCTGCGGCGGGTTTCATGGCGCTGAACCTGGTGCTCGCCGTGCTCCTGCACAGCTGGGAGCGCATGGTGGGCTACGTGCTGCTGCTCAGCGGCATCGCGATCCAGGTGATGCTGCTCGTCGCCGCCGCCGTCGCCGTGGCGTAACGACCTCTCGCTCCGTCTCACTCGACGTTCCGCTTCACCCTCACCCTAGCCCTCTCCCCTCGAGGGAGAGGGAACCAGCCGTCGGTGCCTCGTCAGTCAGATGCGGTGCTTGGTTAGTCCCTCTCCGTGGACGGAGAGGGATGGCGGCAGCCAGGGAGAGGTTCGACGTCTCTTACGCCAGCTGCCTCGCGATGAAGCCCTTCACCTGCTCGATCGCGCGGTCAGCGTTTGGGCCGCCCTCGCGCATGAAGCCGTGCGGCGCGCCCGGGTATAGGCCGAGCTCGATTACGCCGCCGGCCTTGGCGTAGGTCTCGACGAAGCGCTCCGCCATGCCCGGCGTCAGCGCCGCGTCGTCGCTGCCCTGCACGAGCAGCGCCGGCGGCATCGCGACCTCCTCGCCGCGCTCGAGCAGCATCTGCGGGTTGGCTTCCTCCATGCCCGCCTCGTCGCCGAAGTAGCGTATGCCGGCATCGACGTGGGGCTGCGCGCCCTTCGCCTGCGCGAAGCGGAAGCGCGACAGCGGGTCGATCACGGGCCAGCCCATGATCACGTAAGCCGCCGCCGCGTCGAGGTCTGGCGCTTCGAGGAGCGGCAGGGCGGCGTAGCGCGCATCGTTGTGGCGCATGGCGCTGAGCATCGCGAGATGGCCGCCGGAGGAGAAGCCGATGACGCCGACGCGCTCCGGCGAGCCGCCGAAGTCGGCCGCGTGCGCCTTCAGCCAGCGCGTCGCGTAGTTTACGTCCTGCAGCGACGCTGGGTACGGCGCCTCGTGCGAGGAGCGAAAGTCGATCGCGGCGACGACGATGCCTGAGGCCGCCAGCGCCTCATCGACGACGTGGTTCATCAGACGGTCGCCGCCGCCCCAGGCGCCGCCGTGGACGTTGAGCAACGCCGGGAAGGGGCCGGCGCCGCGCGGCCGGTAGACCGTCGCCAGGTACGCCGTGTCGCCGTGGCGCAGGTATTCGACGTCCTCGGTCGTGAACT
>DATDPC010000142.1:0-4394 GCA_035292965.1 Dehalococcoidia bacterium
AGGCGCCAAGCTTCTTGACCACGCCGTACTCGGCGCCGAGGTCGACGATGTCGCCTTCGCGGCTGATTCCCATCTTGCGGCCCGTAAACATCAGGTCGAACTCGGCCTGGCGGAAGGGCGCGGCGACCTTGTTCTTGACGATGCGCACGCGCACGCGGTTGCCGATCGCCGTCTGGCCGTTCTTCAACCCTTCGATGCGGCGGATGTCGATGCGGACGGAGCTGTAGAACTTCAGCGCGCGGCCGCCGGGCGTCACCTCCGGGTTGCCGAAGACAACGCCGACTTTCTCACGCAGTTGGTTGACGAAGATCACCGCCGTGCTCGACTTCGCGATCGCGCCCGTCAGCTTGCGCAGCGCTTGCGACATGAGCCGCGCCTGCAGCCCCGGCAACGAGTCGCCCATCTCGCCCTCGATCTCCGCTCGCGGTACCAGTGCCGCGACGCTGTCGATGACGATGACGTCGACGGCGTTTGAGCGCACCAGCGCCTCGGCGATCTCGAGTGCCTGCTCGCCGGTGTCCGGCTGCGACACGAGCAGGTCTTCGACGTTGACGCCGATCGCTCGCGCGTAGGTCGGCTCCAGCGCGTGCTCTACGTCGATGTAGGCCGCGAGGCCGCCGAGCTTCTGCGCCTCGGCGATGATGTGCTGGCACAGCGTCGACTTGCCGGAAGACTCCGGGCCGAAGATCTCCGTGATCCGCCCGCGCGGTATACCGCCGATGCCGAGCGCGATATCGAGCGAAAGCGAGCCCGTAGGCACCGACTCGATCTCGAGGTTCTGCTTCTCGCCAAGGCGCATGATCGCGCCCCGGCCGAACTGCTTTTCAATCTGACCGATCGCGAGATCTATGGAACGGGTGCGCTGTTCGATTGATCCGGTGCGCTCTTCTACCACTGCAGTCACAATCTTACTCCTGTCAGCTCGCCCCGCCCGCATGTGATTGTTGTTGCGCCGTTGAGTGATCATTGCGCCAATTTAGAACGAGTGTTCGGGAGTGTCAAGTACCTATTTTGTTTTACTTCGGCCCAACTTCTGCTGACTTCTGGTCGACGAGAGGCCGGTCCGCTGTTCGCTGGAAGATGTGCGCCCGGCCGACGACCGCCACCTGCTCGTAACGCATCGCAATCAGGCTGTTCAGCGCGTGAACCGAGCGCTGGTAGCGTGTCTGCATGACGCCCGTATCGTCGTGATAGCGCGGCCAGGCGTCGTTGAGCATGACGATGAAGCGGGGATCAGCCGCGAGCAGCGTGTTCCAAAGCTCCGTATCGAGGTCCGGGATCAGCAGCACGTAGAACGATGTCGTGTACGCCGTCGCCGGCATGCTGCCGCTGAGCGCGTATGACCACGGAGTCTCGCCCCAGATGTAGACCTCCTGGTTGCCGGCGCCGAGGCGCTTCAGCGTCGCCCCGAGCTTCTCCGTCATCGGCACGCGTTCGTCGAAGTAGCGTTCGTATGCATCGTCGCTCTTCGCGCCGGCGGCCCAGGCGGCGAAGTTCGGGTAGTAGTTCTCCACCTTTGAGTAGCGGAACGCGTACGGGTTGCCGAACTCCGGCGCGACCACGGCCACCCAAAGCAGCGCGATTGACGCAGCGATCGCCAGCGCCGGCGCATCGAGCCGCCGCGGTCGCCACGCGAGGCTGGCCTGCGAGGCGAGGATGACGACCAGCAGCGCCAGCGGCGGGAAGACGATGAGGAAGTAGTGCGGGTAGGGACGGCCAGTCAGCATCGCCGTTGCCAGCGTTAGCGTCAGCCACAGCGCCGGCAGCGCCCAGCGCGCTTGGCTTTGTAAGTCCGGGGACGCCCCGGACCCCGCTGAAGCTGGCTGGACGGATCGAGGTTCCGCCGCGCCTTGCCTTCGTCGCAGCGCCACCGACGCGGCGATCGCGAGCGCCGCCGTCGCGCTGCGCTCCGGCCGCCACGAGAGGCGCAGCCGCGGCGCGATCATCACGATCAGCAGCGCCAGCGGCGGGAAGACGTTGAGGAAGTAGTGCGGGTAAGGACGCCCCGTTAGCATCGCCGCCGCCAGCGTCAGCGTCAGCCACAGCGCCGGCAGCCCCCAGCGCGGCGTCTCGCCCCGCCGCCGATGCAGGAAAAGCGCGCCGATCGTCACGAGCGCCGGCAGGACGATCAGCGGCCGCTCGTAGATCGGGATCTGTTCCCCGGACGGTATGTAGCGGAAGAAGAAGCCGATGTTCGCGTTAAGGAACCAATGGAACGACCCGAACACGGCGAAGCCGGCGACAACCGGCAGCACGACAAGGGCGCTGCCCAGCGCCATCGTCACCGCCGGACGCAGCCACTCGCGGCCGCTCAGCAGCCACCACAGCACGACCCCCAGGGCGACGACCGCCGCCGTCTGTCTGATCAAGAACGCCAGCCCGAACATCGACCCCGCCAGCACCAGCAGCAACGTGCTGTACTCCCTTCGTCCTAGAGGCGCCAGTCTTGAGCCAGATGCAGAACCGCTCACCCTGAGGTACTCGTAGGGTGAGCGGGCTCCGTTGTTAGAGGCGCTACGCAGCGCGCAGAGCACGCCGAGCGTCGACGGCAGGAGCGTGAACGTATCCGCCAGCGCGAGGTTGCCTTCCCAGAACGGCACGCCGATCAACAGCGCCAGCGCCGCCGTCGCCCACAGCGCCGCCTTGCGCCCCATCATCGTCCGCGCCACGCCGTAAAGCGCCAGCTCCGAGCCGATCGCCGAGACCGCCGCGGCGATGCGCAACGGCAGCACGCCGGCGCCGAAGAGCTTGATCAAGCCAACGTAGATGTAGATGAAGAGCGGCGGTTTGCTCTCCCAGGCGTCGGCGTAGAGCGTGCCGCCGTGCAGCACTCGCTCCGCCACGGCGGCGAAGATGCCCTCGTCCGTGGCCAAGCCGGCTCGAAGAAAGACGGCAGCCTGAGAAACACGGTGCCGGCGGCAACGCCGAAGAGGATAAGAAAAGCGGCGCGTTGTCGCGCCAGCGCGTCGAGGGACAGCCGCAGCGCGTCGCCGCGCGCCAGCCTCTCAGAGACTGCCAAGCCTGTCCTCCCGCCTGCTACCGGAGGCCGGCTCCCCGCCGCAATCCTAACCAGACCAGTAACAAGTAACAAGTAACCAGTAACCAGTAACCAGCTACGAACTCGATACGTGGTTCTTCGGTCCTGATCGCCCGGCTCTGTAGTCCGCTCGCCCTGAGGCTCTCGTAGAGCCTGCCCTGAGCCTTTCGAAGGACACTAGAAACCGCTCGCCCTGAGGTACTCGTAGGGCGCAAGGCCCCGTCGCTTGATCAGCCGCCTTGACCGCGAGGCGCTAACATCGCCTCGTGTCAGACGAAACCCTGCTCAGCGTCCGCGTAACCCCCCGCGCCTCGCGGGACGAAGTCACCGGCTGGACCGGCGACGAGCTGCAGGTCCGCCTCCGCGCTCCGCCCGTCGAAGGCGCCGCGAACGACGCCCTGCGACGCCTCCTCGCCAAGCGCCTCAAGCTCCCACCCTCAGCGATCGATGTCGTCTCCGGCGCCACGTCGCGCCACAAGCGCCTGCGCATCGCCGGCCTCGACGCCGCGACAGTAAGAGAACGCCTGTCATCCTGAGCAAAGCGAAGGATCTAGCCCTGTGAGAGACGGCGACTCCGCAGGCCGCAGACCCGGAGCTACGTCAGAGCGCGCCGGCGAGCGCGTTGCCGGCGATCTGCAGCACGAAGATCGCAACCATCGGCGAGAGGTCGATGCCGCCCATGCTCGGCAGGATCGCCCGGATCGGCGCTAGCACAGGCTCCGTCACGGTGTAGAGGAACTCGGAGATCGAGCCCCGCGGGTTTACGATTCCCGGGAAGAACGAGAGTATCGCTCGGATGAAGATCAGCAGCGAAAGCACGTAAACCGTCGCGAGGACGATCTGTGCGATCACTTCTTCTCGCCCTCGCCCAGCGCCTTCGACTTCTCAAACGCCGCGATCACCGCCTCGAGTACGTCGTCGCGGAAGCTGCCCGCCTCCAGCGCCTTCAGCGCCTCGACCGTCGTCCCGCCCGGCGACGTCACTTGGTTGCGCAGCTCCGCCGGGTGTCGACCCGTCTGCTCCGCGTACTTCGCCGAGCCGATCACCGTCTGCAACGCCATCGTCGTCGAGAGCTCGCGGCTGAGGCCGATGTGCACGCCCGCGTCGATCAGCGCTTCGATGAACAGGAAGACGTAGGCGGGGCCGCTGCCCGACAGCGCCGTCGCCATATCGAGGTAGCGCTCCTCCGGCACGAACGCCTCTTTGCCCAGCGAGGCGAAGATAGCCTTCACGCCCTCGCGCGCCGCGTCGCTTACCGCTGCCGTCGCGGTCCAAACCGTCATGCCCTCGCCGATCTGCGCCGGCGTGTTCGGCATCGCCCTCACGACGGCGTCCGTCTTCAGCCCGCCCGCCAGCC
>DATDPC010000143.1:0-5154 GCA_035292965.1 Dehalococcoidia bacterium
GACGACCCGTTGTCCTGGGGCCTCGTCGACGGGCTGGAGGCGGCGGGCATCGCCGCGTTCGGGCCGAGCAAGGCGGCGGCGCGGCTCGAAGCCAGCAAGTCGTGGGCGAAGGCGCTGCTCGCGCGCCACGGTGTCCCCCACACGCGCACAGAGGTCTTCGACGACGCGGAGGCGGCGCGCGCATACGTCCGGGGCGCCAACAAGCAGGTCGTCGTCAAGGCGGACGGTCTCGCCGTCGGCAAAGGCGCGATCGTGACGTCGACACAGGCGGAAGCGCTGCGGGCGATCGACGAGCTGTCGGCGCTGGGCGAGGCGGGCCGGCGTCTGACGATCGAGGACCGGATCACGGCACGCGAGGTCTCAGCTCACGCCTTCAGCGACGGCCGCACCGTGCGCGCGATGCCGCTCTCCTGCGACCACAAGTCCGTCTTCGACGGCGGCGCCGGCCCGAACACCGGCGGCATGGGCGTCTACAGCCCGCCCTGGTGGGCGGAGCGCGGCCTCCAAGACGAGATAACGGCCAGAATTCTCCAGCCGATCGCCGATGGCATGCTCGCAGAGGGCGTGCCGTTTCGCGGGATCATCTACCCCGGCATCTTCGTCAACGACGGCGGCCCTTCGACAGGCTCAGGACAGCGCATTCAGGTCTTCGAGGTGAACGCGCGCTTCGGCGACCCGGAGGCGCAGGCGCTGCTCGTGCGCCTCAACTCGGACCTGCTGCAGATCGTCTGGGCGGCGGCAAACGGCCGCCTGCACGAGGTCGACATGTCGTGGTCGTCGGACGCGTCGGTCTGCGTCGTCATGGCCTCGAAGGGCTACCCCGGCGACTACCGCACCGGCCTGCCGATCACCGGCCTCGAGGACGTCGATCCGGACGTCAACGTCTTCCACGCCGGCACGAAGCGCACACCCGAAGGCGCGCTCGTCACCGCTGGCGGTCGCGTCCTCGGTGTCGTCGCGACGGCGCCCACGCTCGGCGCCGCGCGCGCAAAGGCGTACCTGAACGTCGAGCGCATCCACTTCGAGGGGGCGCACTACCGCCGCGACATCGGCCTGCGAACGGAGGGCTGAGGCCACCGGAACGCCACCGTGAACGGTGGCGCATGATCGATTGACCTCATGCTCCATCCTTCAGGATGGAGTGCTTCTGAATCCAAAATGACGTAAGAATTCGTTGCCCCGACCCCTCCGGGGAGATAAACTGAACCGTGATACCGCGATACTCCCGCCCCGAGATGTCCCGAGTCTGGTCGGAGGAGAACAAGTTCGCCGCCTGGCTCAAGGTTGAGGTCGCCGCCGTCCAGGCGTGGGCCGAGATGGGCGTCATCCCCCAGGACGCCGCCGGCAAGATCACCCACAACGCCGCTTTCCGCGTCGAAGACATCGAGCGCTACGAGCGCGAGATGCACCACGACATGAACTCGTTCCTGCGCTCCGTCGCCGATAGCCTCGGCGAGGAGTCGCGCTGGGTGCACCTCGGCCTCACCTCCTACGACACAGAGGACCCGGCGACGGCGCTGCGCATGGTCGAAGCGTCTGAGATCCTCGCTGAAGACCTGAAGCAGCTCGAAGCGGCGATCTCGGCGCGGGCGATCGAGCACAAAGACACGCTGATGATGGGCCGCAGCCACGGCATGCACGCCGAGCCGATCACCTTCGGCCTCAAGCTGGCGAATTGGCTGGACGAGGTCCGCCGCGCCCAGAAGCGCCTCGAAGACGCGACCCAGGACGTCGCCGTCGGCAAGCTCTCGGGCCCCGTCGGCAGCCACGCGACGGTGCCGCCGGAGTTGGAGGAGCGCGTCTGCCGTCGCCTCGGCCTCGGCGTCGACGCCGTCAGCACCCAGATCGTCTCGCGCGACCGTCACGCCCACTTCGTCCAGACGCTGGCGCTGATCGCCGCGTCGCTGGAGCGCTTCGCGACCGAGGTGCGGCACCTGCAGCGCAGCGAGGTCGGCGAGGCGGAGGAGCCGTTTCAGAAGGGGCAGCAGGGCTCCAGCTCGATGCCGCACAAGCGCAACCCGGAGAAGTGCGAGCGCGTCTGCGGCCTCGCGCGCGTGATCCGCGGCAACTCGCTCGTCGCGCTCGAGAACATCGCGCTCTGGCACGAACGCGACATCAGCCAATCGTCCGCAGAGCGCGTGATCATCCCCGATTCGTGCCTGGCGCTGGACTACATCCTGGCGCTGTTCACCGACATCGTCCGCGGCCTCGTCGTCTACCCGCAGCGCATGCGCGAGAACATGGAGATAACGCAGGGCGTCGTCTTCTCGCAGCGGGTGCTGCTGGCGCTGGTCGAGAAGGGCATGTCGCGGCAGGATGCCTACCCGTTCGTGCAGCACGCCGCCCACGTCGCGTTAGACGAGCGGCGCCCCTTCCGCGAGACAATCGTCGAGGAGCCGGCCGTCGCCGAGCGCCTCTCACCAGCAGACCTGGACGCGATCTTCGACTACACCTATTTCACGCGCGAGGTAGACAAGAGCTTCGCGCGCATGGGGCTGCTGAGCTCGTAGTTGTAGCTGCAGGTCTTCAGACCTGCTTCGACGATGCATCGTCCACTGCGCACCTCGCCCCGAATCAAAGGCTTCGACTACGTCGGGCCGTTGGCCGCTCACCTCACGTTTGTGACAAGAGAGCGCCGTCCGATCTTTGACGACGCGGAATTGGCAACGCACTGCCTGGCGGCCCTCAAGGACGCACGATCCAGGAGTGACGGCCGAATCCACGCGTACTGCCTCATGCGAGATCATCTCCATGTCCTGATCGAGATGCCGACGGGAAAGTCACTGCAAGACTTTGCAAAGGACTTCAAGCAGCTCAGCGGCTTCCGCCTCAAGCAACTGACCGGTTCGTCGATCTGGCAGACAAGCTACTACGACCACGTAATTCGTCGGGAGGAGAATCTGCTCGACCTGGCTAATTACATTTGGCAAAATCCTGTCAAAGACGGTCTCGTCACGGAGCGTAAGGAGTACCCTTTATCTGGACCACGGGACGTCCTAGAGCAGGCCTAAAGGCCTGCAGCTACATTGTCCGAGGTAGTTAAGTTCACCTTGGGAGGAAGCAACGATGGCTAAGATCCGACACATCGCCTACCGGGCCGACGACGTCGAAGGCATGGCGAACTTCTTCGTCAACGCGCTCGGGCTCGAGATCGTCCGGCGCCGCGAGATGGGCGCGATCGACCTGAGCGACGGCAGCATCGGCATCACGATCCTGCCCGCCGCCGCCGTCAAGCCGGCCGGCGAGCGCTCCGGCACCGGCGTCGACCACATCGGCTTCACAGTCTCGGACGAGGACGCGCAGCGCGACCAGCTGCTGGCCGCGGGCGCCACCGAGACGGCGGGCATCCCCCTGGGCGAGGTCTTCTACGAGCTGAAGTTCCACGGCCCCGAGGGCATCATCCTCGACGTCGGCCACTGGGTCGGCACCGCGCCGATCGATGGCAACGGTCAGGCACACAAGGCCGGTAACGGCACGAAGGCGAAGGCTGGCAACGGCGCTCATGAGGGCAACGGCGTGGCGCACAAGGCCGGCAACGGTACGAAGTCGAAGGCCGCGACGAAGAAGTAGGCGCATCACGGGCGAAGGAGCGCCTTCAAGCAGGCCTAAAGGCCTGCAGCTACATCTATTCTGGCTGGAGGGCTAGATGGCCAGTGCCCCGCTGATCGATTCACCGCTGCCGAACCGCACCCACCGCGGCAAAGTGCGCGACACCTACGACCTCAACGACGGACGCCTCCTGATCGTCGCGACCGACCGCATCTCAGCCTTCGACGTCGTTCTGCCGAACGGCATCCCGGACAAGGGCGCCGTCCTGACCCAGATGTCGGCGTTCTGGTTCGACCTGACCGCCGGCGTCGTCCCAAACCATTACCTGCGCCTCGCCGATGGCTCAGACGCCGACAACCTGCCGTTCGAGCTGCCGCCCGAGCTGCGCGGACGCAGCATGATCGTCAAGAAGGCGCAGCGCCTCGACGTCGAGTGCATCGCGCGGGGCTATCTCGCCGGCAGCGCCTGGGCCGAGTACCAGAAGACGGGCAAGGTCAGCGGTGTGCGCATGCCGGCTGGCATGGTCGAGTCGGAGCAGTTCCCGGAGCCGCTGTTCACGCCGACGACGAAGGCAGAGGTAGGACACGACGAGAACATGAGCCACGAGGAGTACGTCAACCTCCTCGGCGCCGAGGTCGCGAACGCGGTGCAGCTGCGAACGCTGGCGATGTACAAGTACGCGGCGCAGTACGCGCTCGAGCGCGGGATCATCATCGCCGACACCAAGTTCGAATTTGGCATCGTCGACGGTGAGCCGATCCTGATCGACGAGGTGCTGACGCCGGACTCGTCGCGCTTCTGGCCTGTCGACCAGTACCACACCGGGCGCTCGCAGCCGAGCTTCGACAAGCAGTTCGTGCGCGACTGGCTGACGTCGATCGGCTGGAACCGGGAGCCACCGGCGCCGGAGATGCCCGCCGAGATCATCGAGAAGACGAGCCAGCGCTACCACGAGGCGCTGCGCCGCCTCACCGGCGAAGAGCTGATGACGTTTTGAACTTCCTCGCGCGCGTCTACGTCTCGCTCAAACCCACCGTGAACGACCCGCAGGGCCTGACGATCGCCGATGGCCTGCGCTCACTGGGCTTCAGCGAGGTCGAAGGCGTGCGGGCGGGCAAGTACATCGAGATACGCTTGACCGCGGCAAGCGCGGCTCAAGCACGTGATCGCGTCGACGCGATGTGCGACAAGCTGCTCGCCAACCCGATCATCGAGAGCTACCGCTTCGACGTCGAGGAGCTGGTCGGGGCTTAGCCGATCGCGCCCTTCGTGCTCGGAGTCTCGCCGGCGCGGCGCGGGTCGATGCGGCTGGCGGCGCTGAGGGCGCGGGCGAGCGCCTTCATCATCGATTCGGCCTTGTGGTGGTCGTTGACGCCGCTGAGCATACGCGCGTGGAGGTTGAACTTGCCCTCGTGCGCCAGCGTCTGGAGGAAGTGCCAGAAAAGGTCCGTCGGCAGCTCGCCGATGCGATCGCCTGACCAGGTCACGTCGATCACGGCGTAGCCGCGCCCCGAGAGGTCGACGGCGACCTGCGCCAGCGCCTCGTCCAGCGGCACGAGCGCGTCGGCCATGCGGACGATGCCCTTGGCGTCACCAAGCGCTTCG
>DATDPC010000144.1:0-7412 GCA_035292965.1 Dehalococcoidia bacterium
CCTGAGCACGAAGGAGGCGATTGCGGCCGGCGCCTACCCCGTGGTCAGCGACCTGCCCAGCCTCGGCGACTGGCTCGATACGCCCGCGACCGGCCTGCGCGTGCCGCCCGGCAATGTCGAGAAGCTGGCGGACGCCCTCTACGAGGCGTTGCACGACCGCGAGCGCCGTAGCGCCGCCGTCGCCCCGAACCGCGCCCGCATCGAGGCCGAAGGGCTGCTAGAACCGAACATGCTGACGATGGAGCGCCACTACTACCGCCTCGCCGGCCGGCCGCTGCCAGACGACAAGACGTCGTAGTAGGCGGCGCGACCAGCCGCCTTCAGCGGGGACTCCGGGGGTGTCCCCCGGCTTAAATACAGCGCCGAAGCCTAGTTCTCCAAGCGGTTCGTCTTTGCCGCCATGATGAAGTCGTTCTCGGAGAGGCCGCCGATCGAGTGGGTGGAGAAGACGACCTCGAGGTTGCGATAGCCCCAGAGGCGCAGGTCCGGGTGATGCCCCTCGGCCTCAGCCAGCACCGCCAGCCTGTCGATGAAGCCGACGGCGCTGACGAAGTCAGCGAAGCGATGCTGCCGGCGCAGCGCCTTGCCGTCGTCCGAGAGCTCCCAGCCGGGCACGAGCGGCATGCGTTGCCGGACCTCGGCCGGCGTCAGCGTCGGCGTGCCCTTCGGCAGCTCGCGGCAGTTCTTGCTCAGCAGTTCGTCTAAGGTCACGCCCTACTCCAGCGTCGCCGGCGCCGAGCCCGCCGCGGCCAGACGCCGCTTCGCCTCTGCGAGCACGTCGACCGGCAGCGGGCCCTTCGCCAGCGTTTCGAGATTCGCGCGCAGATGCTCCGGGTTCAGCGTCCCGAAGAGCGCCGTGTCCATGTCCGGGTGACTCAGGGCGAAACGCAGCATGAACGCGACCGTCCCGGCGCCGTCGAGCAGGTCGTCGAGGCGCGCGTCTCGCCAGCGCCGCACCACCTCGGCCCGCGAGAAGATGTAGGCCGGCGCATGCAGCCAGTCGTTAGGGGCGCCGCGGACGAGCGGGCTGCGGATGATGACGCCGGCGCCGGACTGCGCCGCGGCCGTGAGCAGCGGCTCGTTCTCGCGGTGCAGCGCCGAGTAAGGCACCTGGAACACGTCGAAGACGCCCATGGCGATGTGACCCGGCAGCTCCGGCAGGCGGGCCGAGCTGCCGATCCAGCGCACCTTGCCCTGCTGCTTCAGGTCGACCAGCGCTTCGATGACGCCGCTGGCCTCGAGCTCGGCGCGCGCAGGCGGGTGGTGCAGCGCGACGAGGTCGACGTAGTCGGTGCGCAGGCGGCGAAGGCTCTGCTCCACGCCGGCGATGACGTTCTCGCGCGTGAAGACGTGGGGGTAGCGGACCTTCGGGATGCGCGTACGCCACCAGGGGCCCCAGCCCGCCTTGCAGCCGCACTTCGTCGCGAGGTAGTACTCGGCGCGGCGGTGCGAGATGTAGCGGCCGATGCGTTCCTCCGCCGCCACGTAGTCGATCGACGTGTCGATGAGGTTGATCCCGCTATCGAGGACGGCATTGAGGATCCGGCCGGCGCGCTCCTCGCTCTGCCGGCGGCGTCTCAGCCGGCCGCGCCCGAGATCGGCGGTGCCGTAGCTGAGAACGCTGACCTCGAGGTCGGTGCGGCCGAGCTTGCGTTTGGGCAGATTCGGCATGCGCCAATTATGGCCTTGTGTTTGTCATTCCGACAAAGGAGGAATCGGTAACTATCCCTTGACTGGACAAGATATTAGGCATATGATCCTCTTAGTAGGAGTGAATTGTCATGCCGCCAGTTAAGCGAAACGAACCTAAAAGAGCCAAGTCGTCGGAGTCGCGCTACTCCCTCATGGAGTTTGTGAAGGCGTTTCCTGACGATGCAGCATGCCTCGAATGGCTTTGGCGAAAGCGCTACTCCGACGATGGCGAACATGCCTACTGCCCGAAGTGCGAAACCGAACGCTCTTTCAAGCGCTATGAAACGACGCAGCAGCGCCAATCGTGGACGTGTACGACATGCGCCCATCGCTTGCATCCGACAGCCGGAACCATCTACCACAAGTCGTCTACTTCGCTTCACCTGTGGTTTTACGCGATGTACCTCATGGCAAGCACACGATGCGGTATCTCCGCTAAGCAAATCGAGCGCGAGCTGGGCGTTACTTACAAAACGGCGTGGCGCATGGCCTACCTGATCCGAAACGAACTCATGGAGCAGGACGACATCACGCTGTCCGGCGAAGTTGAGGCTGACGAGGCGTGGATCGGCGGACGCCCGCGCTACCGGCGCGGAGAGATGCCTAGAGGCCCTGACGGTAAGGGTATGCGCGGGCCGCGCCCTAAGACGCACCCCACGCAGCAGCAGGCGGTGTTCGGCATGGTGGAGCGTCAGGGGCGCGTCATCGTCAAGACGATCCCGAACGTCCAGTCCGCCACGCTGTTGCCGCATATCCAGCAGCGCGTCCTGCCCGCATCGACCATCTACACGGACGAATGGCGCTCCTACAACAAACTGGGGAAGCAGGGCTACGTCCACAAGCGGATCGCGCACAAAGAGCGCGTCTACGTGAGTGGCGATGTCCACACCCAGACCATCGAGGGCTTTTGGTCGCTCACCAAGAACGGGATTCGTGGCGTCTACCACGCTGTCTCGGCTAAGCATCTTCAGGGCTACCTGAACGAGTACGCGTGGCGCTATAACGAGCGTCACTCGCCGAAAGCGATGTTCGAGACGCTACTTCTTCGGTCGGCTGCGCGTAATTGACGGCTGCTTCGACTTTGCCATCTTGTCGAGCGCGTCTTCGACTTCCCGGCGCGTAGGGACGGGAATCTCTAGGCCCTTCGGGGTCTTCTGTTTCGGACCCGGCGTGGTTTTGCCGTTCATGTTCTGAGGATACCTCATGCCTGAGTCGTGGTGGTTGAAGATCAAGCGGGCGCAACATCACATGGTAGAGATCGAACGTTGTCTCCTCACTTACCAGAACAGCCACCCTTACGATGTTGTCCCAATACGGCAGCCCAATCACCGTCAGAATTTGGCTCACCGGCTTGTGATGAGGCAGCCTGATCCCGCGCTCGCCATTATCCTGGGTGAATTTATTCATAGCTTGAGGAGCGCTTTGGATCACATCGTTGTTGCCTGCTCCACTCCTCAAGAAAGAAAAAGCGCTGCGTTCCCAGTCGCTTATATCGACCCCCGTGCGGTTGACGACCGGGGCGCTTTTATCAACCCTGACGCGGAACAACGGGAAGCTTTCGAGCGGCAAATCAAGGGGCTCACCGTCCAGGCGCAAGCAATCGTCATAAGATCGCAGCCTTACACGAGTAGTGACCCCGACAGGGCTGGTATCGGAATTATCAACCGCCTCGAAAACGCGGATAAACATCGCCAGCTGATCGTCGTCGGCCACGGCTTGCGCGACCCACGAATTACCCTTCGAGTGCGCGGCATCGATTTCGAGTCTCCTACCCGTATCGCCGCCCATTCCTTTTTGGAGGACGGCGCAAGATTGGAGCCAGAGATCACCACGCCTCCTGGTCTCGAAGTGGAGATGCAACTCAGCGGTACCCCTGTAGTAACGGTCAAGGTTAGTCGCCTGGGCGGCAATCAGAGGCCAATTGATATTCCCGTGCGCACTTTCATGGTGTATGCCTTGTGGGCATTTCGTCCCTTCCTTCGGGAGATGGAGCCCTTCATTCGGTCGGACTAATTCCGATCCTGCGTTCGCATCGCGCCTAGTATTCTTAGGCACGTCGCGCCGCCTTGTCCACTGATGGGATAGTTACCGAGGAATCTAGCCGAATACGAGACGCTGCATCGATAGAGACGTCCCTGCAGAACCGTGATGACCGCGGGCAGACGGTGCGTCCCCAGTTCTGCAGAGGCGTCGCGAAGTGCACGCTGCCGGCTTCGGTTCGGCTAGATTCCTCGTTTCCTCGGAATGACAGTAAGGTACCGGCGGTCAGGCGCGCTCCGGGCCGGCGCGCAGGTGCGGTTCGCGCTCGTCGATGCCGAAGTGCGGTAGCCAGGAGAGCACCGGCGGCAGGTACCAGTTCCAATCGCCCAGGAGCCGCATCGACGCCGGCACGAGGATCGACCGGATCACTGTCGCGTCGATCAGCACGGCGACGCCGAGGCCGAAGCCGACCTGCTGGAGCATCACAAGCGAGCCCATCGCAAAGCCGCCAAACACGGCGACCATGATCAGCGCCGCGCCCGTGATCAGGCGTCCCGTCGTCCGCAGCCCGTAGGCGACGGCGCCGGCGTTGTCGCCGGTCTCGTCGTAGCGCTCCCGGATCCGGCTCAGCAGGAAGACGTGGTAGTCCATCGAGAGGCCGAACAGCACCGAGAAGAGGAACAGCGGCAGCCAGAACTCCACCGTTTCCACCTGCTGGAAACCGAAGATCTCGTGCGCGAAGCCCTTCTGGAACACGAGCACGATCAGCCCGTAGGCGGCGCCCACCGATAGCAGGTTCATCAGGATCGCCTTCGCCGGGACGACGATCGATCGGAAGACAAGCATCAGCAGCAGGAAGCTGAGGCCCAGCACGAAGACGAACACGTACGGCGTGTAGTCGGCCGTGATCGAGAGCGAGTCGACATTGACCGCGGTCAAGCCGGTGACGTAAACGGCGACAGGCATGTCAGCGAACGCCTGCGGGACGTACTCGTCGCGCAGCCGCTCGATCGCCGCGTTCGCTTCGTCTGCATACGGGTCGATCGCCATCTGCACAGATACGACCCCGGCGTCTTCCGTGCGGTTCGTCGTGAACGTCGACGGGCCGAAGACCGCGTCGCCCTCGATCAGAGCGCGCAGCCGCTCGACAGCGGCCGGCACGCCCGTCGAGGCGCCAACGTTGCCGTCGATGACGATCTCAGCCGGGTAGACGTGCCCGCCGGCGAAGTCTTCCTCGAGGATCTCAAAGCCGCGCTTCGACTGGAAAGTGTCGGGCAGCGTGCTCACGCCGGCGGAGCCGAGGTTGATGTCGAAGTATGGGATAGTCGCCGCGACGAGTAGCACCGTCACACCAACGACGCCGATCACCGGATAGCGCATCACCGTCCTCGCCACACGGTCCCAGAAGCCGCCGCTGCGCTCTTCGTCGAACTCCACCTGCGCCTTTTGGACGAAGGGCAGTCGCAACGCGCCCACTTTGTCTCCCAGCAGGCTCAGCAGCGCCGGTAGCAGCGTCAGCGAAGCGAGGATCGCGAAGCCGACGCCGAAAATCGCGCCCGCCGCCAGGCTGCGGTAGATAGTCGACGGGACGATGAACATCCCCGCGAGCGCGATGACAACGGTCAGACCGCTGAACAAGACGGCACGCCCCGCCGTCGACGAGGCGATATCGACGGCGTCGAGCACGGCGTGGCCGCGCGTCCGCTCCTCACGGAAGCGCGAGACGATGAACAGCGTGTAGTCGATGCCGACGGCAAGGCCCATCATCGTGATCATGTTCGTGACGAAGAACGAGAACTCGAATGCCTGGCCGAGCAGCGCCGTCGCCCCCAACGCCGCCACGATCGCGAGTACGGCGACAAGCAGCGGGACAAGCGCCGCCACGACAGCTCCGAAGACGAGGATCAGGATCACGATTGCGATCAGACCGCCTACCGTCTCGCCGCGGGCGAGGTCTTCTTCAGACGCCTTGTTGAAGTCGTGGCCAACGCTGGCGTTGCCGGCCGTGTAGACCTCGAAGCCGTCCTCCGGCGCCTCGTGTACAGCCGCCTGTACCGCTTCAATGTTGTTCGTAGCGTCGTTGATGCTTCCGGCCATCGTGAACGGGATGATCGCCGTGCGACGGTCGCTGGAGATGAGGAAGGGCGCGTTGGGGCCTTGCGTGTAGTCGGCAACGCTGTCGACTTTGACAACGTCCGGCCCGAGGCTGCGGATCCGCTGGGCGATGTCGCTGACGTAGTTCCTGAACATGGCGCTATCAGTTGTGAGCGCTGCGGAGCGAATGACTACGGCCTCATCGATCGTTGTCGGGCCACGCAGCCGTTCTTCGAGGATCGTCAGCCCCTTGCTCGAGTCGGGGTTGGCCGTGATCCCCGCCTCCGTTGTGAGCGCGCCGGAGAGCAGCGCACTCGTGAGACCCATCGAGATGACGAAAAGCACCGCCCAAACGCCGACGACCTTCCAGGGGTTGCGGGCGCTAACGCGCGCGATCGATCGAGGTGAAATCTGCATGGCTGATCTCCAGACTGATCGACGGGGCCAGAAAAACGAACGCTCCTTCACTTATAGAAGCGCTCTTTGCTTGTGTCAACCGCCGGCCGGTGAGAAAACCCGGCGAACCTAGGTAATAGTCGCGCCCTGCCAAAAGCGCCCTCCGAACAGCGCCTTCACCGCCGCCGCGTAGGCATTCACGTCCATTTCTGGCTCAGCCGCGTATTGCACCAGCAGGCCGATAGACAACGAAACCATCGTCCGCGCCACGGCCTCCGGGTCGAGCGAGGCGTCGAAGTCGCCGCGGGCCTGGGCGTCGCGAATGTACTCGATCAGCGGCTCGCGGATCACCCGGCGCGAACGGCGCACCGAATCGAGAATGAACGGGCTGCGCGAGGCCTCCGCGATCAGCTCGATCATCAGGGCGCAGTTCTCGCGCTCGTCGAGGCCGAGGAGAAAGATCCGCGCCAGCTCGTCCAGCGTGTCGAGCGTCCCGCCAAGCTCCATCGCCCGGCGAATCGCGTCGGCGTCGGCGACCTGGCCACGCTCGCACATCGCCTCGATGATCTCTTCCTTGCTGTGGAAGTAGCGATAGACGGCGCCGGGGCTGAGGCTGGACTCCTCGCAGATATCCTGCATCGTCGTCTGGTGGAAGCCGCGCCGCGCGAAGCACGCCGCCGCCGCGTCGACGATCTGCACCTTGCGCTGCTCTAGATACTCCGGCAGGACCTTCGGCATCGCTGCTCCCCTTAAAACGAATAAGCGTTCACTTTGTTTTATACACGATCTGTCAACCGTGGACGCGTGTAAGCCCGAATTGTGCGCCAGCAGCCGGTTCGCCGAAGCTTGCTCTGCTAGGATTCGGGATCGGAGCCCATATTTGCCTGACGCTACCGTCCTCGTCCTCGGCTGCGGCATCGGCGGCGTCATCGCCGCCCGCGAGACGCGCCGCCTCCTCAAAGCGAACCACCGCGTCCTCGTCGTCGACCGCGAGCCGCAGGGCTCGTTCCCGCCCTCGTACCCCTGGGTGGTCGTCGGCGAGCGCCGCGCCGCCTCGCTGCGACGCGCCCGCGCCCAACTCGCCCGCCACGGCATCGAGTTCGCCGCCGCCGACGTCCGCCAGATCGACCTCGCCAACCGCTACGTGCGCGCCGACAGCCGCGAGTTCCGCTACGACCACCTCGTCATCGCCCTCGGCGCCGATACGACGTTGGAGTCGACCCCCGGCCTCGCCGAAGCGGCGCAGACCT
>DATDPC010000145.1:0-10459 GCA_035292965.1 Dehalococcoidia bacterium
GATCGCGACCTTGTCGCGCGGCACGCCGAGGCTGATCGCGCGCATCGCCAGCGCCGGGTCGTTCGCCGTGACGAGGTCGGCGGCGCGCAGGGCCTGCTTCGCGAAGTAGAGGCCGTTGATCCCGCGCGAATCGACGAGCAGGTCGGAGCCCCAGGCGCTGACCACGTAGGGATGAAAGCGGGCCAACGAACCGTAGTAGCCGTGCTCGACGGCGTAGTGCGCGTGCAGCACGTCCGGCGCGATCTCCCGGACGACGCGGCGCAGGCCGGCGCTGGAGTAGCGCATGCCGTTGATCAGCCGCTGCAACCCCACCGGCAGCCGCGAGCCGAGGCTCCTCGACGCCGCATGCGCCTCGCCGCTGCTTGCGGCGCCGGGGCGCAGGACGTGCAGCGTCACGCCCGGCAGCTCGGCGCGGGGTGCGTAGTAGGAGATGGCGTGGACGTCGTGGCCGCGTTCGACGAAGATGCGCAGCCAGCGCCGCGTGTGCGCGCCGTCGAAGTCGCCGAGGTAGGTGAGGCGCAGAGGCGGGCCCGGTAGTTCGCTCACGGGTTCTCGATTCGCGCCGCGCCGCGTCCGAGCGACATGCGCCCGGTCACGGAGCGCAGCCCTTCGACGTAATACGTAGCGTCGGCGGGGCGCGGGACGATGGCGTCGAAGATCGACGCGCCGGAGAGGCGCCGGTAGGCGATCGCCGTGAGCACGAGGCTGACGGCGTAGGCGAAGCTCGCGCCAGCCGCCGCGCCCGCGACGCCAAACGCCGGGATCAGCACGACATCGACGGCGACGGTGACGATCAGCGTCGCGAGCGCGATCCAGGCGTTGATCAGCGGCTTGCCGCGGCTGAACACGTACGCGGCCAGCACCTTCGAGCCGGCGAGCGCGACGGTGCCGGGCAGCAGCCAGAGGAACGCGGGAACAGCGTCCTCGAAGGCCTCACCGAAGACGGCCGGGATGACAAACGGCGACACGGCGCCCGCAACGATCGCCCCGGCGGCGGTCACGAGCAGCGTGTTGCGGCAGACCAGCGGCGTCATCCGCGCCCGATACGACTCGTCGGCAGCGGTGATGTTCGTCAGGAAGACGACGGTCACGGAGTTGGCGATGAACCACATGCCCTCGCTCAGCGTGACACCGACGGCGTAGAGGCCGACGCCGGTTGAGTTGACGAAGGCGAGCACGAGGTACGAATCGAGGCGGTAGTTAAGCAGTTGCAGGAGGTTGCTCAGCTGCCCCTGCACGCCGAAGCCGAGGACGCGTCGTAGGAGCGCGGGGCCGGCGAAGCGGCGCGGCCAGGCGTCGAGCCCCAGCAGCGCGTAGCCGAACGCCACGGGCGGCAGAAACGCCAGGCTCCAGGCGACGACGGCGCGATGCACGGTCAGGCCGGCCGTCAGCTCGACGCCGCCGAGAGCGATCAGCAGCGACAAGGGCAGGCAGATCTCGAGCGCGTTCATCCGCCCGAAGCGCCCCTGCGCCCGCAGCACACCCTCGACGCAGCGGTACTGGATCACGGCCGGCACGGCGACGATCGCGAGCCAGTAGGGCACGCCGCGCGAGACGAGCTCGTCGTCCCAAAGCAGCGCCGCGACGCCCACGGCGATCGCCGTTACCAGCGTCGCGGCGGCGGTGACGCTGAGGCCCGTCTCCAGCGCCAGACGCGGCGTGACCTCGCGTCGCGCGACGAAGTAGACGACGGCGGATGCGAGGCCGAGGCTGAAGAACGCGAAGCCGAGGCTCACGGCCGACTGGTACAGCGCCGCGATGCCGCGGTCGCTGGGGCCGAGGGCGCGCGCCAGCAGCACGGCGGCGAGGAACGCCAGCCCGTAGACCATGACGGTCGTGATGAAGACGAGGTTTACGTTGTGGAGGAAGCCCGCCGGCTCGTCGACCTGGGGCGCCGGCTCCAGCGGCAGGCTAGACATCGGCGGCCACCGGTGGGCGCGGCGCCAGAAGTGCCTCGACGGCGTCAACCTCCGCGTCGATCCGCTCCTGCCAGCTCCAGAACGCCTTCGCCGCGAACGCTCGCGCCGCTTCGCCGAGGCGCTTCCGGCGCTCCGCGTCGGCGTGCAGCGCCGCCAGCGCTTCGGCGATCGCGGCGGGGTCGCCGGAGCGCTGGAGGACGCCCGTCTCGTCGTCCTTGACCACGTCGCGCGTGTCGCCTTCGTCCAGCGTCAGGACGCAGCAGCCGGCGACCATCGCCTCCAGCAGCGGGTTGCCGACGTTCGAGAGCTCGTTCACCGAGACGAAGACGTCGGCGGCCCAGAGGTAACGCTGTACCTCCGGATGGGGCACGGCGCCGACGAAGGTCACGGCATCGCCGAGGTCGAGGGCGTGCGCCTGCGCCTGGAGGTTGGCGCGCTCTTCGCCGTCACCAACGATCAGCAGTCGCGCCGGCACGCCGCGCGCCTTGAGCCGCACGACGGCGTCGATCGCGCGGTCGATGCGCTTCCAGCGCGCCAGCCGCGAGGCGGTGGCGAGGACGAAGTCGTCCGGCTCGATACCGAGGCGCTTGCGCGCGTCCTTAACCTCGGCCGGCTTCGGCGCGCGCACGTTCGCGAGATCGATACCGTTGCGCCAGAAGCGGACGCGGCCGTCAGAGGCCGGGTTGAGGCGGGATAGGACTTCGTCGCCCTGGGTGCCGTCGTCGGTCATCACGTAGAGGTCGGCCGGCGTGCGCAGGGCGATGACCTCCTCGAAGCGTCGCAGGCGGCTCGTCAGGTGAGCGATGTGCGGTCGCATGACGGTGCCCTGGAAGCGCGCGACGAGTGGCAGGCGGTGCTTTCGCCGGACGAGGCGCTGGGCGAGGACGCCGTGCACCTCGTAGCCGTAAAGGAGATCGTAGGCTCCGTCCTTCAGCAGGCGCGCGGCGCGGCGGGCGGCGAGATACGGGAAGAGCGTCGCGAAACGCCCCTTCTGGTCGAGCTTCAGTGCCGCGTCCGGCCAGCCGAGGCGCGATTCGGCGAGCGACGGGAGGTGAAAGCTGTGGAAGCGCACGCCCTCGATCTCCGGCGGCGTCTGCGGCGGCGCGCCGTGGTGGTGGTTCGCGCCGATCGTCGAAGTGACGAAATCGATGCTGTGGCCGCGGCGTCCGTAGCCCTCCAGCGTCTTGAAAAGCGAAGGGGCGCCGCCCTCCCCGGCGAGGGCCCAAACTTCGAGGGCGCTGATCATCAGGATGCGCAAAGAGGTCACGCTTTCGGCTTCGCGATAGGTTAGCATCGGAACTCAACCCGCTGCGTCCCCAGCTTGTCGCCGCCGGCGCCGCGAGGCAACACTCAAAGAGAGGTCTGATGCGAGCGCTCGACCGGCTGGCTATGGACATCAGCTACGTCTTCGAGCTGGCCGGTTCTCTGCGCCACACGATGACCCTGGAGGAGGCGCTACCCGCTGTCGAGCAGCAACTCGCAGCCCGATCCGAATCATTCCTCGACATTCTCGATCGTGCCGTTTACGCCAACCCTCAGAGCCCTTATTACAAGCTGCTCGCTCACGCTGGCGCCGAACTCGGGGACATCAGACGCGAGGTTCAGCAGACAGGCCTCGAAAGGACGCTCGAGAAGCTGTACGACGCGGGCGTCTACGTGACCTCAGAAGAGATGAAGGGGAGGCAGCCGATTCAACGCAACGGGATCGAGATATCGACGAGCCCGTCAGACTTCGACAATCCTCTCAGCGGCAGGCCCCAGGTCGTTGGAGCTTCCAGCGGCCTGACCGGTCGCTCGACCACTTTCAGCGGCTCGTTGAAGAGCATTCCGTCCGGCAGCAGAGACTTGCTGGTGGGTATCCTTGGCGACCTTGGTGATCGGCCGATAGGTTACTGGACACCAGACTTCGTAATCGCGCTGTTGTGGTACGTCAAAGTGGGGCGTCCGCCGGCGAAGCTGTTCTACACGAACAAGCTGCCCTGGACGAGCTTTGGCGTCAGGCAAATGCTCCTCCTGAACTACACCCGCCTCGTGAGCCGAGTTCTCGGCCGGCCGCTTCCGGCGCCGGAGATCGCATCGAGAGGTCAGGCGGTGAAGATTGCAGAGTGGTTGGCCGAGATGTCTGCGCGCGGTCGCCCCGCGGCGATGCTGTGTCACGCCAACCCGGCGGTGAGGATCTGCCTCGCGGCTCTGGAGCACGGCCTGGACATCAGCAGGACGCTGTTCATCGTCTTCGGGGAGCCGTTTACACCGGGCAAGGCCTCTGTGCTTAGCAGCGCCGGCGCCGAAGCGCGAGTCTCCTATGCGATGTCGGAAGCGGGTGTCATCGGTAGAGGTTGTGCCCACGCGACTGAGCTTGATGACGTGCACTTCTACGCCCACAGGCTGGCGCTGATCCAGCGTGCCAAGGCGGTCTCATCTGGGGAATCAGTGGGCGCCCTGATCTACACGACAGTGCATCCGGACAACACCAAGGTTCTGCTCAACGCGGAGAGCGGAGACTACGCCAACGTGACCAGGCGCGAGTGCCCTTGTCTGATGGGCCGGGTCGGGTTTAACACCCACCTCCACGGCATCCGCAGCTACGAGAAGCTGACCAGTGACGGCGTGACGTTCATGGGCAGCCGGCTCTATGATCTGGTTGAGCAGGTGCTACCAGCCCAATTCGGCGGCACGATCAACGACTACCAGCTCGTCGAGGAGGAGCAGCCGGACGGACTCGCCAGAGCGTCTCTCATCGTCTCGCCCAGCGTCGGACCAATCGATGAAAACGCCCTCGTCGCGACCGTGATGAAGACACTCGGCCGCACCCACTCGGAGCCCGGCGGCGAGGAGATGGTCGAGCAGTGGCGTCAAGCAGCAACGCTTCGGGTTATCCGTCGCCAGCCGTACGAGACGGCGTCGATGAAGGTGGCGCCGCTGTACGTGCAGCGTCGCTCGGCGCCCTAGCCTTGTCTCTGTGGTGTCAAAATGCGTAACATACAACGCTGATAGTTCCCCCGGGGTGTAGCTCAGCCAGGCTAGAGCGCACGGTTCGGGACCGTGAGGCCCCCAGTTCGAATCTGGGCACCCCGACCAGAAAGACCGGCTATGCGTGCGACGTCCCGTTCACGTCTGGTCCGCTTCCACACATATTGAGGTGTATAGATGAATCCGCCCGTTGAGGGAGAAAACAGCCCGCCTCAGGACGAGGCCGTACTGCTGAAGAAACAAGGCACTGAGCAGGCGATCGAGCTCGCGCTCGAGAGCAAGTGGGAAGAAGCGGTCAACCTGAACCGCCAGATCCTCGGCTACCACGAGAGCGATGTTGACGCCTGGAACCGCCTCGGCAAGGCGTTGCTTGAGCTCGGCCGCTACCGAGAGGCGCGCGACGCCTACGGCAAATCGCTCGCGCTCGACCCGGTGAACTCGATCGCCAAGCGCAACCTCGACAGGCTGGCGCCGCTCACCGAGGACGAACCTCGCCGCGAGACCGTCGCCTCGGTCGCACAGGACCTGTTCATCGAGGAGATCGGCAAGACGGGCGTCACGCTGCTGCACGACTCCTCGCCGGAGCTGCTGGCGACGCTAACGGCCGGCGACGAGGTCTACCTCAAGCCCGGCACCTCGATCATCAACGTCGAGGACGTGGAGGGTAACGTGCTCGGCGCCGTCGAGCCGAAAATGGCGCTACGCCTGTTGCGCCTGATCGAAGGCGGCAACAAGTACGCCGCCGCCGTGAAGAGCGTCACCGATAACGCTGCCGAGGTGATCATCAAAGAGACCTACCGCGACCCCTCGCAGACCCGCCTCTCGTTCCCGGCCGTCGCCGATGTCGGCCGCGCCTACACGAAGGAATCGCTGCTGCGTCTCGCCGATGACGACGACGACGAGATCGACGACGACACTGAGAGCGAGGACTGGACCGAGGGCGAGCCGGAGAGCACCGAGCAAACCGTCACCTTCTCCAGCTTCCAGAGCAAGATCGAGCGCGACACCGAGGAGGAAGACGAGGAGTAAGTGGCGCTCACGAAGGTAGCGGTGCCGCGCTGGCACAGCGTGAGCCCAGACTCCGTCGCGAACTACCACGTCCGGCTGCGCGAGGTCGATCTAAGCCCGGTCGAATACACAGAGCCCGGCCGCTCCGTCAGGGAGTGCGCCGGGCTCTTGCTTACCGGCGGCGTCGACGTCGACCCGGCGCTCTACGGCGAAGCGCCGCACCCGAAGACAGACCCGCCCCAGCGAGAACGGGACGAGCTCGAGCTGGCGCTGCTGCGCGAAGCGATGGCTGCGCGCCTGCCGGTCTTCGCCATCTGCCGCGGCATGCAGCTGCTCAACGTCTGCCTCGGTGGCAGCCTCCTGCAGCACATCGAGGGCGACACGCATCGCTGGGACGGCGAGACGAACGAATCGTCCTGGCACGACGTGTCGCTGACGCCCGGGACGCAGCTACAGACGCTGCTCGGCGGCGAGCGGGCGCGGGTTAACTCGCGCCATCATCAGGCGGTGACGCCGGAGTGCCTGGCGCCGGGTCTGCGCATCGCGGCGCTGAGCGATGACGGCCTCGTCGAGGCGGTCGAATTCGCCGATGCGGCGTTGCTGCCGATTCTGGCGGTGCAGTGGCACCCAGAGCGCTCTGAGGGCGACGATGCGTTCATCGCCTGCAGCAGCGTCTTGTTCTCAGCGTTCGCGGCGTCGATCAATCGCGCCTGAAGACCGCCGCTTACGTTCGTTTTGTCAATGAATAGGTGTGGATTCTTCGCCTTATGTGAGGGTTTGCGGCAGATCGCTTGAAAAAGTGAGTCAATCGAGTTATTACTAAAGCGTATTGGCGTTATAGCGGTTGAATTAAGGAAGCGATTGGACCCACGCGAGATAGCGTGAATAAGGGGAGCCCACTCCGGAGAGAGTCCGGAGATGACACCGGACACCGGCGCGGACTTTCGATTCACGTCGGGATGCCGGGCCTGCGCGTGCCCTTTCGCCGCCGCCAACGCTACCATCAGGCAGTCTTCGAACCGCTGCACCTTCTGCACTCACCGACGACACCGGACGAGATCCTCCGCCTCGTCGAGCGACCGCCGATGAACGTCTACGCCTGCGACCGCGACCTGCGCGTTACCAAGGTCCTCTACAACGAAATCGTCAGCGGCGATCCACAGCGCTTCATCGGTACCACGGACCACGACTGGCTCGAGCCCGACGAAGCCGAAATCATCATGGGCATGAAGCGTCAAGCGATGCATTCCGGCGCCGTAGTGCGCGAAATGATCACTTTGAGGATTGACGGCGAGCCGCGCCAATACAGTTATCTGGTCCTGGCAGATCTCGACAACCGCGGAATTACGCAGGGCCTGATCTGCATCGTCGCAGACATAACGGAACGAATGAACTGGCTGAAAGCGGCTCCGCCTGACCCGGACAGGCTGCTGGGCCGCTTCTCTCCCGAAGCCTTGCCACTCGACACGCCGCCGGCGGCTCATCGCGTCGGCGACCTGCTGGTCGATAGCGGGCGCCACGGCCTGCTGGGGCCCATCGCCGAAGTGCGCCTGACGCGTACCGAGTGGCTGGTGCTGCAGCAACTGATCGAAAGCCAAGGCCGCGTCCTGGCGCGAGAGGCTCTGCTCGCCAAAGTCTGGGGCCCCGAGTACGTCGACGAGCATAGCCTGCTTCACGACACGATCAGCCGCCTGCGCCATCGCTTCCACCAGGCAGGCTTCACGACCGACCCGATCGAGACGGTTTACGGCATCGGCTACCGTCTTGTCGAACCGTCCACCTGACCGTTTTCGAGTCTGCGGGGCTGTACCCGGCGCGGGCCAAATGGTAAGATAGAGTTAACAATTCTGCTTACGCTCCCGGCCTTGCGGGAGATACGAAAGCCCGCCGAATGACGACGCTTCCTCCGCTGAATATCCGCCCGATCCGCATCGAGGAGGAGATGCGCGCGTCCTACGTCGATTACGCGATGAGCGTCAACGTCTCGCGCGCAATCCCGGACGTCCGCGACGGCCTGAAGCCCGTACAGCGCCGCATCCTCTTCGCGATGGAGGACATCGGCCTGGCGCCCGGGAACAACTACCAGAAGTGCGCCGGTATCGTCGGTGAGGTAATCAAGAAATACCACCCTCACGGCGACACGCCGATCTACGACGCCCTCGTCCGCCTCGCTCAGGACTTTTCGATGCGCTACCCGCTTGTCGATGGGCAGGGCAACTTCGGCAGCGTCGACGGCGACCCGCCGGCCGCCTACCGATACACCGAGGCGCGCCTTACCGCCATCGCCGCCGAACTGCTCGCCGACATCGACAAGAACACGGTCGACTTCCAGCCGAACTTCGATGACCGCTACAACGAGCCCATGGTCCTGCCGACGAAGGTGCCAAACCTGCTGGTCAACGGCGCCTCCGGCATCGGCGTTAGCCTGGCGACGAACATCCCGCCCCACAACCTCGGTGAGGTCTGCGACGCCGTCGCTCTGCTGCTCGAACGCCCGGACGCCTCTTCTGAGGAGTTGACCGAGATCATCAAGGGCCCCGACTTCCCGACCGGCGGCATCATCTTCGGCCGTCACGGGATCAGGCAGGCGTACAGCGAGGGCCGCGGCCGCATCGTCGTGCGCGCCCGTGCTCACGTCGAGGAGTCGCGCACGGGCCGTGCCCAGATCATCGTCACGGAGCTGCCGTATCAGGTGAACAAAGCGGCGCTCGTCGGCCGCATTGCCGAGCTGGTGAAGGCGCGCAAGATCGACGGCATCAGCGACCTGCGTGACGAGTCCGACCGCCACGGCATGCGCATCCTCATCGAGCTTGGTCGCGGCGGTCAGCCGCGCGTCGTCCTCAACGCCCTCTACAAGCACACGTCGATGCAGACGGCCTTCGCTGTCAACATGCTGGCGCTTGTCGACCGCGAGCCGCGGACGATCCGTCTCAAGTCTGCGCTGGAGCACTACCTCGAATTCCGTCGCGAGGTGATCCGCCGCCGCACCGAGTTCGAGCTCGAGAAGGCGAAGGACCGCGCTCACGTCCTCGAAGGCCTGCTCAAGGCGATTGACAACCTCGACGCCGTGATCGCCGCGATCCGCGCCTCAGATTCGGCCGAAGACGCCCGCGTGCGCCTCCAGGCGGCGCCGTTCGACCTGACGGAGCGCCAAGCGCAGGCAGTCCTCGATATGCAGCTGCGCCGCCTCGCCGCGCTCGAGCGCCAGAAGATCGAGGAGGAGTACAACGAGCTGATCCAGCAGATCAACTACCTCGAAGACCTCCTCGCCAACCCGCGCAAGATCGACTTCCTGATCAAGGAAGAAGCGGCGGAGATGAAGACGAAGTACGGCAACGAGCGCCGTACACAGATCGTCGAGCAGGAGATCGAAGACTTCAGCGAAGAGGACCTGATCCCGCACCAGGAGGTCCTGGTCACGCTGACCAACCGCGGTTACATCAAGCGCGTGCCGCTGGAGACCTATCGCCCGCAGCGACGCGGCGGTCGGGGTGTCACCGGCATGAACGTGCGCGAGGAAGACGCGATCCGTCGCCTCCTCGTCGCCGATACGCACGACAACATCCTCTTCTTCACCGACCGCGGCCGCGTCTTCCAGCTGAAGGCGCACGACATCGCCGACTCCAGCCGGACGGCGCGTGGCACGCCGCTGGTCAACCTGATCGAGATCGACACGGGCGAGCTCGTGACCGCGGTCGTCTCGACGGCGAGCTTCGACACGGACTTCA
This sequence comes from Dehalococcoidia bacterium, assembly GCA_035292965.1. Taxonomy (GTDB): domain Bacteria; phylum Chloroflexota; class Dehalococcoidia; order DSTF01; family WHTK01; genus WHTK01. Next base: position 9,626 of record DATDPC010000145.1, read on the forward strand.
TGCTGCTCGCGACGAAGAAGGGCGAGATCAAGAAGACGTCGCTGAAGGAGTTCGCCTCCGTCCGCCGCGCCGGACTGATCGCGATGAACCTCGAGGCTGACGACGAGCTCGTCTTCGCTCGCCTCTCGAAGGGCGACGACGACGTCGTCCTCGTATCGAGAAACGGCAAGGCGATCCGGTTTACCGTGACCGACCTGCGCTCCGCGTCGCGCGCCAGCGGCGGCGTCCGCGGCATGAAGCTTGCGGCCGCGGGCGATGAAGTCGTCGCGATGGAGGTCGTGGAGCCGGGCGCGATGCTGCTGACGCTCTCGGAGACGGGCCTCGGCAAGCGCACGCCGTTCGACGACTACCCGAAGCACAGCCGCGGCGGCCAGGGCGTGCTGACGCACAGCGTGACGGACCGCACGGGCCTCGTCGCCGTGGCGCGCGCTGTCCTGCCTACACACGAACTGATCGTTGTCTCGGAGAGCGGCATCGTCATGCGCACGACCGTCGACAGCATCTCAGTCATCGGCCGGTCGACACAGGGCGTGCACGTCATGAACGTCGGCGCAGGCGATCGCGTCGCCTCGATCGCCGTGATCGACCTCTCGAAGGTGCCGGAGGAGCCGTTGGGCGCCCTCGGCGACGAGGGCGATGGCGCTGCGGAGAACGGCAACGGCGACGCCGCCCCGAAGCGAACACGCCGGGCGCCGGCAGCGACGACGTCGACGACCGAGGCGCCACCGGCGCCACCGGCGGCAGCCCCGAAGCGTGCAGCCAAGGTGGACGCACCGCCGACGAAGCCGGCCGCGAAAGCACCGCCCAAGCAGGACGCACCGGCGGCGAAGGCTC
>DATDPC010000146.1:0-23381 GCA_035292965.1 Dehalococcoidia bacterium
GCCGCCGCCGCTGCGCGCCTTGTCGATCGCGTCGCCCGCGGCTTCGTAGACGGCGAGCGCGTCCTGACCATCGACGCGGACGCCGGGCATGCCGTAAGACGCGGCGCGGATGTAGAGCTCGCTGATCGGCGCCTGCTTCTCCTGCGGCGTGAACTCACCCCAGTGGTTGTTCTCGATGATCGTGACCAGAGGCAGCTTGTAGAGGCCGGCGAAGTTCATCGCCTCGTGCCAGGCGCCTTCGTTTGTGGCGCCATCGCCGCAGAAGCAGACGCAGACGGTGCCGTCCTTCTTGTACTTCGAGGCGAAGGCCGCGCCCATCGCGATCGGCACGCTACCGGCGACGATGCCGTTGGCACCGAGGATGCCGAGGTCGAGGTCGGCGATGTGCATCGAGCCGCCCTTGCCGTGGCAGTAGCCCGTGGCGCGGCCGTAGAGCTCGGCGAACATCAGCTTGAGGTCGCCGCCCTTGGCGATGCAGTGGCCGTGGCCGCGATGGGTGCTCGTGATGCTGTCCGCCGGCTGCAGCGTGGCGCAGACGCCGGCCGCGACGGCCTCTTCGCCGGAGTAGAGGTGGACCGTGCCCGGGATCTTCGCCTGCTGGGCGAGACGGCCAGACGCCTCCTCAAACTCGCGGATCTTCACCATCGTGCGGAAGATGTGCAGTAGCGTCTCGGTATCGATGTCGATCACGGCGGTCTCCCTCGCTGCGGTTAGTCAGGCCCCGGTGAAGTACTTATGGCGCATAATTATAGCCCTCAGCGCATCGGCCGCGGCTCCGGGTCGCGGCGGTTGATGATGTTGTCGAAGCGGTAGCGCACGTTGTCGTCGACGACGTCCATGCGGGGAAAGATGTAGAACCGTCCTTCGAGCAGCGCCTCGAGGACCTCGTCGGCCTGCTCCGACGGCGGCGTCGCATTGGCCATGCGCAGCGGGTTCGGGCCTTCCGGCCGGCCCTCGTTGAACAGCTCGGCCGGGCGGTTGCGCTCCGCCTCCATGATCCGCGTGTCGACGAAGAGGGGGCAGAGGCAGCTAACGCCGATGCGGGCGTTCTGCTGCTTGAGCTGCAGGAGCAGCGCCTCGCTCAGGGCGACGACGGCGTGCTTCGTGATCGAGTAGATGCTGTTGCTCGTGACGAGGCCCGCCTGCGAGGCGGTGTTGATCACGTGCCCGTCTTCGTCCTGCTTCAGCATGATCGGCAGGAAGCTGCGCACGCCGTTGATCACGCCCCAGAGGTTGACGCCGAGGATCCAGTTCCAGTCCCGCAGCGTCGACTCCCACATCGGCCCGGGGCGGAGAAAGACGCCGGCGTTGTTGCAGACGAGGTTCACCTTGCCGTACGCGCCGAGCGTTGCCTGCGCGAGCGCGTCGACGGCGTCGGGCTGAGATACGTCGGTGCGCACGCCGATTACGTCGCGCTCCTGCTGGCGGAGGGTCGACACGGCGGCGTCGAGCGCGGCCTGCTCGATGTCGGCGAGGACGACTTTCATGCCCTCGCGGGCGAAGCGCTCGGCCATCGCGAAGCCGATGCCGCTGGCTCCGCCGGTCACAACCGCCACCTTGCCGTCGAGGTCACGCATCGGCCTTCACCCAGATTCGTTTCAGATTCGGGCGCGGGGGCCTCAGTATAGCAGCCGCGTAGGCGCCGCCTGATGTAAAGTGCGCTTTGGCGGCGGGCAGCCGCCGGTTCAGGAGGAAAGGTTAGATGCGAATCGGTTTTATTGGCCTCGGCCGGATGGGCAACCACATGGCGCGCAACCTGGCAGAGAAGGGCCACGAGGTCGCGGCGTTCGACGTCGTGCCGGCGGCGGTCGAGATGGTCGCGAAGAACCCCGGCGTTCGCGCCGCCACGAGCGTCGCCGACGCCGCGCGCGACGCCGATGTGGTCTGCAGCTCGCTGCCGTCGCCGCAGTCGGTAGAAGAGATCGCGACGGGCGAGGGCGGCCTGCTCGAGGCGATGCGGCCGGGCACGGTCTACATCGACCTCTCGACCAACGCGCCGACGGTCGTCCGACGCCTGGCGCCGATCCTGGCTGAGAAGGGCATCGAGATGCTCGACGCGCCGGTCTCCGGCGGTACGGGCGGCGCCGAGGCCGGCACGCTCTCGATCATGGTCGGCGGCGACGAGGCGGTGTACGAGCGGATGAAGCCGGTCCTCGGCGCGATGGGGACGAAGCTGTTCTACTGCGGCTCGATCGGCGCCGGTTCGGTCGTGAAGCTGTGCAACAACATCTGCGGCGCCAGCTACAACGTCATCCTCGGCGAGGCGCTGACGCTGGGCGTAAAGGCCGGCGTCGACCTCAAGACGCTGGCGACGGTGATCGGCTCCAGCACGGGGACGAGCCACCGCCTGACGATGGGCTTCCCGATCACGGTGTTCAAGCACGCCTTCACACCGGCCTCATTCTCCGCGGCGCTGTCCTCGAAGGACACGCACCTGGCCCTCGACCTGGCGCACGAGCTCAACGTGCCGGTGACGATGGCGGAGCACCTGGGCGAGGACCTGCGCGAGACGCTTGCCCGCGGCTGGGGCGACCAGAGCTTCGATGCGGTGGTGCAACTGCAGGAGGAGCGCTCAGGCGTGGATCTCCGGCTGAAGGAAGAGGACTTCCCGCTGGAGTTCCTGCCCTACGGCAACACGCCCTGGGTCGCCGCTTCCAACCAGCCCAAGGCGTAGGCGGAAGCCCGCGCCCCACCGTGAACGGTGGGGCATGAGTCGGGCAATGCTCCACCGTTCACGGTGGAGTCCCGTCTAACGCGTCCCGGGTGGCGGTGGACGGAACGGCGCCGGGTTCTTGCGCGCGATGATGTTCTCGAAGCGTGAGCGTATGCCTTCGTCGCCGCCGGAGAACCGGGACGCGCCGTCCGTGCGCAGGTAGAACTGCTCCGCACGCATGCCCTCGATGACGATCTCGGCGACGCGCGAAGGCGGCATGCCATCGTTGTGGGTCAGCGCCGCGATGCGGTCCATGAACGCCTGCTGCTCGACGGTTAGAGGCGCTTCGTTCTGCAACTCGGGCGGGCGGTTGCGCGCCGCCTCGGTGATGTTCGTCGCGACGAGGCCGGGGCAGAGGCAGGAGACGCCGATCTTCGCGCCGCGACGTTGCAGGTCGAAGTAGAGCGCCTCGCTCAGGCTGACGACGGCGTGCTTGGCGGCGCCGTAAGCGCCGCTGCCGGCGACAAGGCCCGCCATCGACGAGTTGTTAACGATGTGGCCCTCTTCGTCCTGCGCCAGCATGATTGGCACGAAGACGCGCAGAGCGTGGATCACGCCCCAGAGGTTGCTGCCCAGCAGCCAGCGCCAGTCCTTGTCGCTCAGCTCCCAGACGGCCTCGCCCGTGTGCTTTGTGACGCCGGCGTTGTTCACGAGGACGTGGACCTTGCCGTAGGCGGCAATCGTCTCGCGCGCCAGGTTCTCGACCGCATCGAGGCGCGAGACGTCTGTCTGCACGCCGATGACGTCGTGCTCGGCCTGACGCAGCTCCTGCACCGCAACGTCGAGCGCCGGCGCCTCGATGTCGGCGAGGACGACCTTCATCCCTTCCTGGGCGAAGCGCTCCGCCATCGCGCGCCCCATGCCGGACGCAGCGCCGGTGACAACGGCGACTCTGCCTTCGAAGCTTTGCATCGTTAGTCCTGTCGTGAGTCTAGCGCGCAGACAGACGCGCGGGAGTGGGTCGAGGCTAGACGAGCTGTCATAATGCGCCGGTGGGAACCCTCCACGACGTTCGCAGGACCATCCGCTACACCGTCGCCCTCGCTGCGTTCCTCCGCGGGACCGACACCTATGAGAACGTCGATGGGATCATTTCCCAGCAGGTGGCAGACAGGGAGTCCAACTTCCTGTTCATTTTGGAACACGCCGTCTTCAGCGCCCCGGACAATCCTTATCACCGCATGCTGCGCCACGCGGGTTACGACCTCGATGGCGTACGAGGGCTGGTAGCGGAACGCGGTTTGGAAGGCGCTCTCGATGCCCTGTACGACGCCGGAGTCTACGTGACTCATGACGAGCTGCGAGGTCGCGCGCCGGTCAGGCGTGGTGGCCTCGAATTCGCCGTGACGCCAGAGGACTTCGACAATCCGCTGATCCGGCCGGAGTTCGTGGCAAGCACGAGCGGCTCCACGGGAACGGCGAACCGGGTGCAGTACCGGCATACCGGCACGCCGCAGCGCGCCTATCTGGAGGTCCTCATCCAGATGCTTGGCGCCGGGCGTCCCTGGGCCCTGTGGCAGCCACCGATCGGGGTATACGGAGCCGTCGTCTATGCCAAGCATGGCAAATACTTCGAAAGGATATTTCTCCCGACCCGTATCCGGCTAGACGTCGAGCACGTTCAGGTGGTCGCTTCGGTCATCGCTGCGAAGCTGAGAGGCAAGCGCTTACCGTGGCCCAAGTTTGCGCCGCGCAACAATCCGATCGAGATCGCTCGCTGGTTGGCGCAGAAGGTTTCAGATGGAACGCCGGCCGTGCTGCACTGTCATCCAAGCACGGCAGTGCGCGTTTGCCTCACGGCTCGAGAAGCCGGGCTCGATATCTCCGGCACGCTGTTCTACGTCACGGGTGAGCCCTTCACGCCCGGCAAGAAGGCGGTGCTAGACAGTGTCGGCGCGTCTTCTTTCGTAGCCTACATGGCGATAGAGCTGGGTATGCCGGTCGGCCTGAACTGCCTCACACCCCGTGCCGGCGACGACATGCACCTGATGACGTATCGCCTGGCGATGGTGACCCGCGAACGCAAGAACGCAGCGAATGAGACGGTCGAGGGGATGCACTTCACGATCGTCAACCCGTTGCACGGGAAGCTGGTGATCAACTGGGAGAGCACAGACTACGCGAAGATCGAAAAGCGAACCTGTGACTGCCCGCTGGGGAAGATGGGTTTCACGACTCACATCTCTGAGGTGCAGAGCTACGAGAAGCTGACCAGTGAGGGCGTCACGTTTAGCGGCAGTTGGCTGTACGGGCTGGTGGAGACGGAGCTGCCCGCGCGCTTCGGCGGGCAGCTCGGCGACTACCAGCTGGCCGAGGAAGAGGACGCCGATGGCTTGTCGCGCGTGCGTATCGTCGTGTCGCCCCGCGTCGGTTCGGTCGACGATCGCGAAGTAATCGCGGCCGTGATCGAGAGCTTGATCGCGTCGCACGGCGAGGCCGGTGCGATCATGGCGCAGCACTGGCGCGACGGCGGCACGCTTCAGGTGGTCCGGCGCGAACCCCAGGCAACGATCACGAACAAGGTCGCGCCGCTACGCGTGCGGTCGCGCGAAATGGTTTCGCCCAGCGTGAAAGCCTCGACGAGCTAAAACTCGATTATCGCCCGGCCGGCAATCTGGCCCTTTTCCAGCGCGTGGACCGCGTCGTTGATCTCGTCCAGCTTGTAGCGGCGGCTGACCAGTAGGTCGAGCGGCAGGCGCCCCTCCTTGAACCAGCGCACGTACAGCGGGAAGTCCTTGTCCGGGTGGCCGGTGCCGCCGACCGTGCCGCGGAGGATCTTCGCGCCGCGGAAGATCTGGCCGGTCTGGATCAGCGGCTCGCCCATCGGGATGCCGACAATCATCGCCGTGCCGCCCTCGTCGTAGCCGAACTGGCCGTTGCGCACGGACGGCAGCAGCTGCTCCTGCGTCACCTTGGCGCCGATCGCGTCGAAGGCGAAGTCGGCGCCGCCGCCGGTGATCTCGACGATGCGCGCGACGGCGTCCTCTTTGGCCGCATTAACACCAATTGTGGCGCCGAACTTCTTCGCGAACTCGAGCTTCTCGTCCGAGAGGTCGACGGCGATGATCGGGAAGGCGCCGAGGTTGGCCGCCGCCTGCACGATGCAGAGGCCGACGCCGCCGACGCCGATGACGGCGACGGAATCGCCGGGGCGCACTTTCGCGGTGTTGATCGCGGCGCCGGAGCCGGTCATGACGGCGCAGCCGATGATTGACGTCACCGACGTGTCGACGCCGTCCTCCAGCGGGACGATGTAGTTGTCGTCGACGATGACGTCTTCCGACCAGCTGAAGACGCGCAGGCCGACGCCGTGGCGCATCTCCTGGCCGCGGAACTTGATCACCGGCGGCTCGCGGTCCTGGTAGCCCGGGTAGGCGGCGCGCGGCACCCAGGTGGTCAGGACCTTATCGCCTTCCTTGACGTGCGTCACGCCCTTGCCGACGGCTGTCACCACGCCGGTCGACTCGTGGCCGAGGAGCTGGGGCGTCGCAGAGGCCGGGTTGTGGATCTGATGCAGCTGCGAGTGGCAGACGCCGCTGGCGAACTGCTTGACGATGACGTAGCCGGGGCCCGGGTCCGGCAGCTCGATTTCGTCTACTGCCAGGGGCTGACCGTGCTGCACGTAAACAGCGGCGCGAGTCTTCAAATTATGGCTCCTCCAATGCTGACGGCTGGGTAAATCGCGCCGTCAGTATAGCGATCCTGAGTCGCCCGTAGCGGCGACCTTCAGGTCGCCACTACAAGGCCACGAACGGTTCGCCTAAGTGCGGGCCTCGCTGGCGATCTTCACGGCCTTTATCTCCTGGACGATGGGGTCTTCGTCGGTGCCGAGCTTGCGCCAGTCATCGTCGACGGCGATGTTGCGCTCTGCCGAGCGGATCGTCGTGTAGGGCAGGCTCGCGTCGACAGCCAGCGGTTCGATGCCTTCGGCGAGGTCCTTCGCGGCTTTGATCAGCAGGCGGCGCATGCGGATGATCGCCATGTCCGAGGTGCCGAGGTGCTCCGACGTGCGGTCGTAGATGCCGCCCATGCTCTCGGTCACGGCCATGTCCTGCTGGGCGATGCCCTCGATACCGGTGTAGGTGGTTGTGCGCTGGTTCGCGCGGTCGATCAGGTAGTCGTTCTCGGCGAACTGGGTGCGCTGCTGCACGCCGTTGCCGAGGCCGCCACCGCCACCGCGCGTGCCGGGACCGAACTGGGGCATGTCTGAGCCGTAGCCGACGGCGAGCTGGGCGTTGAACACGTCCGGCTTCGTCGTGAAGCTCCAGCGCCAGTAGTTGTTGTCATCGATCGGCACCATCATGATGCAGCTGTCGCCGCCGAGGGGCAGCCAGGGCTGGGGGACGTAGGTGAACAGCGGCATGATGAAGTCGCTGACGCGGACGTTGAGGTAACCCGCGGGTGTGGGGCGGATGCCGGCGTAGCGGAAGCCGTACCAGGTGTCCTGCACCTCCAGCGTGGCATCGACAGAAGTGCGGTGGATGTAGTTACGCGTCGCCAACGAGGGGTAGCCCGGCAGGTCGGTGCCGTCGTTCGGGTTCGGGACGGGTGGCAGCGTGTGCGGCCGGCCGCCGTGGAGGAAGGCGATGTGGGTCGTATCGATGTTGCCTTCGAGGCCCTGGACCCAGTTGCAGTAGGAGATCACCTTGGAGGCGCGCCACTTCTCCGGCGGCACGCTCTCGGAACCGAGGTCGCGGAAGGGCTTCAGCGTGCCGGCCGGGCCCATGTAGGTCCAGATGATGCCGCCGGACTCGTGCGTCGGGTAGGCGGTGGCGTGCACCTTGCTCTTGAAGACGCTCTCGGCCGGCTCTGAGGGCATATCGACGCAGTCACCGTTAGTGTCGAACTTCCAGCCGTGGTAGACGCAGCGCAGACCGCACTCCTCGTTGCGGCCGAAGAACAACGAAGCGCCGCGATGGGGGCAGTTCTCCTTCACGAGACCGACATCGCCGTTCGTGTCGCGGAAGGCGACGAGGTCTTCGCTGAGGATGCGGACACGCACGGGCGGGCTGTCGGGCGCAGGAACCTCGCTCGAAAGCAGAGCGGGCAGCCAGTAGCGACGCAGCAGGTTGCCCATCAGCGTGCCCGGGCCTACGCGACAGAGGATGTCGTTGTCTTCTTGGGTGAGCATCGGTGCGTATCCCTTTCTTCGGTTCGTCGGCTCCATTCTATCGGCGTCGAGAGAAAAGGGGCAGTAGTTCGCGGACTGCATGGGCGAAGTAAAGCCGCTTGCCCAAATGAGGCGCCAGCCCGTACAGTCGGAGTCGTGAAATATTTTTCAGACCGCACGCTGCGCACATTTCTGCGCGCCAACCGCACCGTGATCAACCGCCTCGACCGGATCTTCGAGACGGCGGAGACTTGCACGCTGATGGAGGCGGTGGTGCTGCGCGCGCTCTCGCGCACCAAGGGCAACCGCGCCGGCATGCAGGGTCTGGCGGACATGCTTCTACTCTCGCGCAGCGGTGTCAGCCGCCTGATCGACCGCATGGCGCGTGCCGGCTACGTCGAGCGCGAGGAGTCGCCGGCGGACCGGCGCGTCATCTACGCCGTGATGACCGAGCGCGGGCGGGAAGCGCAGAAGCAGTGGGAAGATGTCTACAAAGCCAGCTACGAAGAGGTCTTCCTCAAAGACCTCTCACCGGAGGAGCTCGAGCAGCTCGTCGATCTGCTGCAGCGCCTCTCGTACTCGATCGCTCTGCCGAACTACCCGCCGGAGTACTTCGAAGACGCCGCAACGGTCAGCGCCGCCGCCGGCAAAGCCGCGCCTTAGCCCCAACCCCGTAGAAGCCGGGCGCTGTCGTGCTCGACATGCCTTCATCGCAAGGACGTACCGTAGCGTCCTTCGACCAGCTCAGGATGAGGGTTGTGGCGCCTCGATCCTCTCCCTGAGCTTGTCGAAGGGCGCTACCTCTCATGCGCCGCGAACGAACGCTACGTCTGCGACGGCAATGGCAGGACGGGTTACTTCGAGGTGGTGGGCGCGCCGAAGCCTTCGACGCGACGGGGATCGCCGGGGAACGGCGCGAGGCCGAAATGGACACGCGCCGCTGGGGCGAAGCTGCTCTCGTTCTGCAGCGTGATGTGCGTGCGCAGCGTGGTCATGTCGCGCCAGGTGCGCTCCATCAGCGTGCCCGGCTTCATGGCGGACGAGCCGGCGCTGCGAACGAGAACGTCCGCAGCCTCGCCGGCGAGCCGCGTGCACTGCTGCTGGACGAGCATGATCCGTTGGCTCATGTCGGCGCTGAAGCGAATGTCCTCTTCGACATCGAGCTTGCAGGCGTCCATGTAGTCGGTCGTGCAGCCGATGAGGGCGTCGCGCGCGGTGTCGAGGTACGCCTGCGCCTGGCCGTAGTAGCGCTGGTAATCGGCGTTCTCCATGCGCGACGTCCGGTTGGGACCGAGGCCGGCGGTGCGCTTGCGCATGATCTCCTCGTAGGCGTCGAGGGCGCAGTAGCCGGTGCCGATGCCGACGGCAGCAATCTCGGTCATGAGCACGTTGATGCTCGGTCCGGCGTAGAACGGGTTCTTGTGCACGCCGTGGCCGGGCTGCTGGCGTTCGTCGGAGGCGCCGAGGGCGCGCGTGTTGGTCCGGTGCTGCGGCACGAAGAGGCCGTTGGTGATCACGCGATGCGAGCCGCTGCCGCGCATACCGAGCATCTCCCAGTTCTCGACGATCTCGAAGTCTTTGCGATCGAAGAGGGCGGTGATCATCTCCTTCGGTGGGTCGTCCGGGTTTTCGCGCACCTGGGCGGTGCCGAAGAAGTGGGTGGCGCCGTGACAGCCGGATGCGTAGTCCCAGACGCCATTGAGGATGTAGCCGCCTTTGACCGGCTTGGCGCTGCTGCCCTGGACTCCGGCGCCGACGAAGGGACCGCGGAAGTCGCCGTCGTCGCCGTAGACCTCGACCTGGGCGCGCTCGGCGTACTTGGCGAGGACGTGCGTGTGGCCGGTCGTGAAGGCGAGTACCCAGGCTGCGGCCGGATCGCCGCGGGCGATCTCGATCATCGCCTTGCCGAAGGTCTGCAGGTCGAACTCGTAGCCGCCGAAGCGCCGCGGCTGCAGCGTGCGGTAGAAGCCCGCCGCGATGAACACGGCGTTGGTCTCGTCCGGTAGGCGGCGCATCTCTTCGCCCTTCGGCGCCTGCTCGCGCAGCAGCGGCCGAAGGGCGACGGCGCGGTCGATCAGTTCGCGCGGCGTTAGCTCCGGCTCCGGCGGTGTGATTGTTCCGGCGCGCGGCGGTTTCGCCGGCGACGTGCCGTTCGCTGCCTTTGCGGGGCGTGTCCGGGGCTTCGCGCTGGACGTCGCCATGAGCTACTTCGACGGTGTCAGCGTGATGTCGAAGTTGACGGTGTAGGAGCCGTCCGGTAGCTTCTCGAACTTCTTGATCAGCGAGTCGCGCACGCCGAAGACCGCATCGGAGTCGAGGTAGTCGGACTCGGCGTCGAAGATGTGGGTTGTCACGGGGTAGCACCCGGGCGCGGCGACGATCAGGTGGATGTGGGCGGCGCGCATGGGGTGGCGTCCTGTCGCCTTGAGGAATGCGCCGGCCGGCCCGTCGACCGGTACCGGGTAGGCGACGGGTCGCGTCGTAATGAACTCGTAGCGGCCATTGGCGTCGGTCGTGAAGTAGCCGCGCAGGTTGTTCGGGTCCTGCGACTCGTCCTGCACCGGGTACATCGCGTTCGTCGCCGTCTGCCACACGTCGACGGTGGCGCCTGGGATCGGCGTGCCGTCCAGGCTGCGCACGACGCCGGAGACGCGCAGGCGCGGCGTGCCGTCGTCGTTGATGATGACCGAGTCGCCGTTCTGCTTCTTGGGCGAGCCGGGGATGTAGAAGGGGCCGAGAACTGTCGCCTCGGTGGAGCCGGGAGCGCCGGCATAGCTGACGGTTTCGACGCGGCTGGAGACGCCCATCACGTCCGAGAGGAGGATGAACTCCTGGCGCGTGGGGTCGCTGAACTTCCCGACCTTTGTGAGGAAGTCGATGCCCATCATCCACTCGTCGTGGGTGAGCTTTGTCTCATCGACGAAGGCGTGAAGGTGGCGCACCGCCGCCTCGACGATCTCGAGCAGGCGCGGGTTCGGCGTGTTCTGGAAAGTGCGGAGTACCTCCGAAAGCAGGCGATCTTCGGCGGCTGTGCGGACCATCGGTGTCTCCTTCTCTACTTCTAACCCACTCATGTGGGGCTGAAGCTGCCGTTCGCGATCAAGCGGCCGTCGCGACGGCGATCGCTAGTATATGCCGCCAGAAGCGCGCTGGCACGGGCCGATCGGCTTACTTCGCGGCCGGGTCTACGACGATGATCGCGCGGCCCGTTATCTCGCCGCGGCCCAGCGCCGCGTACGCCTCGCCCGTCTCGTCGAGGCCGTAGCGTCGCGTCACCAGCGGCGCGACGGCGACGCGGCCGGAAGCGCAGAGGTCGATCAGCTCCGGCACGTCGGAGCGCATGCGGGCGCCGTAGGAACCACGGATCGAGATGCTGCGGCGCACGAGGCGCGTGATCTCGATCGGCGCAGCAGCCGCGCCGGCAGCGAGGCCGACGACGACAACGCGGCCGCCATCACGCACGGCGTTGAAGGCAGTTAGCACCGTCTCCGGCCGGCCGAGCGCCTCGAAGGCTACGTCAACGCCGCGGCCGCCGGTCAGCTCGCGCAGCTTTGCGGCGGCGTCGTCTTTGGCGCCGTTGACGCCCTGAGTCGCGCCCAGCTGCTTCGCCGCCTCGAGCTTCTCGTCGCGGATGTCGACGGCGATGACCTCGCTGGCGCCGAAGGCGCGCGCGATCTGCACCATATTGCTGCCGACGCCGCCAACGCCGATGACGGCGACGGTCATTCCAGGCCCGACCTCGCCCTGGTGGCGCACGGCGCCGTAGGCGGTGGGCAGGGCGCAGCCGAGGATCGCTGCTTCGTGCAGCGGGACGTTGTCCGGGATCAGGAAGACCGCGGTTGCGGGGATGACGGCGTACTCGGCGAGGCCGCTCATGCTGTACATCGCCAGGAAGGAGCCGTCCGGGCGATGCAGGCGCGTCTCGCCGTCGTAGTAGACGCCCTTGCCGCGGTTCATTGCGAAGAAGGTCTCGCAGAGGTCGTCGCGGCCGCGGACGCAGTACTGGCAACGGCCGCAGGCCATGATGAACGTGCCGATGACGCGATCGCCCGGGCGCACGTGCTGCACGTCCGGCGCGATCTCGACGACGGTGCCGGAGACCTCGTGGCCGAGGACGCAGGGCAGCGGGAAGGCGATCTCGCCCTTGATCACGTGCAGGTCCGAGTGGCAGACGCCGCAGGCCGCGACCTTGATCAGCACCTCGCCGGCGCGCGGCGCTGGCGGCGGTATCTCCTCGATCAGGACGGGGCCGCCGGCGCGATCGAGGATTGCTGCTTTCACGTCTTAGACCTCGGCGCCGGCGCGCTGCGTTAGCACCGCGTCGTAGAGCGAGACCTCAGGGTGTCCGGCCAGAACGCCCGCCACGGAGCCCTGAGCGTGGCCGGCGCGGAACTGCTCCGACTGCGTCCAGGCGTCGAAGGCGTCGCGGGTTGTCCAGGTCGAGTGGGAGATGAACTCGGTCGTGCCGTCGTCGGCCGAGGCGTTGCGCAGCAGGGCGAAGGCGACGAAGCCGGGTACCTGGTTGAGGTAGGTCTCGCGGCTGCGCCACATCTCCTCGAAGTCCGCCTCGCGGCCGGCGTTTACCTTGAAACGATTCATGGCGATGAACATGGCTTCCTCCTTGTTTAGAGCGTGCTCATTCTACTCAGTCCGGTTGACAGGCGGGGCGTTCACGAAGCAAGATCGTTTACGTCCATCCGCAAGCGCTCCCCATACGACAGTGTTGATCTAAACCTCACGGCCAGCTCCATCATCTAGCCCTTAGACGGCGATTTGGTGCGCGCGCATTGCCGTGCCGTACTCGCCGTGTTAGCGAAAACGCGAAGGACGCATTGTGCTACGCGAACCTCTCATCGAAGCGCGCGGTCTGACCAAGCGCTTCGGCAGCCTTACCGCAGTCGACGCGATCGACTTCGAGGTCGTGCGCGGCGAGTGCTTCGGCTTCCTCGGCCCCAACGGCGCCGGCAAGACGAGCACGATCCGGATGATCTGCTGTGTCTCGCCGCGCGACGCGGGCGAGCTGCGCGTGCTCGGCATGGACCCGGCGGAGCATCCGCGCGAGATCAAGGCGCGCCTCGGCGTCGTGCCCCAGGAAGACAACCTCGACACCGACTTGACGGTGGTCGAGAACCTGCTCGCCTACGCACGCTACTTCGACATACGCCGGGACGTTGCGCGGGTGCGCGCTGTGGAGGCGCTGCAGACGCTCAACTTGACGGAGAAGACGAACGAGCAGATTTACAACCTCTCGGGCGGAATGAAGCGCCGCCTGACTGTGGCGCGGGCGCTGGTCAGCAACCCGGAGTTGCTGATCCTCGACGAGCCGACGACAGGGCTCGATCCGCAGGCGCGGCAGTTGTTCTGGGGCAAGCTGCGCCAGCTGAAGCGCGACGGCATGACGATGCTGCTCACGACCCACTACATGGAGGAAGCGGCCGTGCTCTGCGACCGCGTCATGATCATGGACGAGAGCCGGATCATCGCCCGCGGCACGCCGGCGGAGCTGATCGCGCGCTTCATCGGCGGTGAGGTTGTCGAAGTGCACCTCGATTACGCGCGCCGTGAAGAAGGTCTCGCGGTCGCGCGGCGCGCTGGCGAGGGCTACGACGTCGAAGAGACTGAAGACGTCGTCTTCGTCTACAACCGCGACGGCCACAACGTCGCCGACTTCGATGTCGATGCCGTAACGCCGGTGGCTGCCGAGGTCGTGCGGCGCAGGGCGACACTGGAGGACGTGTTCCTGCGCCTCACGGGAAGGGACCTGATCGAATGATCGCCGCGGACATCTCCTATCGGGCCGTTAGGGTCTGGCAACGCAACCGCGACGTCTTCCGGCACATCTGGAAGCCGGAGGTTACCTGGCCGCTGTTCGAGCCGCTGATCGTCCTGTTCGGCCTCGGCCTGGGGCTAGGCAAGTTCGTCGAGCTCAGCAACGGGCAGGAGTACATCCAGTTCATCACGCCCGGGCTGATCGCCGCGTTCCCGATGTGGGCGACGATCGGTGAGAGCGGTTGGGGATCCTACAGCCGGATGGAGACGCAGAAGACCTACGATGCCATGGTCGCGACGCCGGTGAGCATCGATGACGTGATCGCGGGCGAGGTTCTATGGGCGGCGACGAAGAGCCTGATCGCGGCGTTCTACATCCTCGCGACGGCGCTGCTGCTGACGCCCTTCTACGACCTCGTGCAGTCGCCCCTCGTCGTCTTCGTGCTGCCGATGTCGCTGTTTGCCGGCCTCATGTTCGCGTCGATGGGGCTGCTGGCGACGTCGTTCGTGCGCAGCGTCAGCCAGCTAGCCTACTTCGTAAGCATCGTAATCTTGCCGATGTTCTGGGTCGGTGGCGTCTTCTTCCCGCTGGACCAGCTTTCGGAAGGCGTCCGTACCGCGAGCTGGTTCATGCCGCTGCGCCACGTCGCGAGCATTCAGCGCGCGCTCGTAACCGGCGACGTCGGCGTCGAGCAGGCAGTCGACGTGGCATGGATCGCCGTAGTGACGCTGGTGCTGTTCTACGCAGCGCTCTGGTCGATGCGGCGGCGACTGATCAAGTAGCGGCCCCTCAGCGCGTAGGGCTGAAGCCTGGCCTCCGGTTTCTTGCTACAAGCCGGGGTTGGAGACGGACGTGACGCGCACGCCGCGGACGACGAGGCGCTGGTCATACTCGCGCACCGATTTGTCGAAGACGCCGCCGCAGGTGATCAACGTGATCGTCTGATTCGGCGTCGGCCCGACGATCTCGGCGACAGGTGCGTCTTCGGCGTCGTAGTAGATCGAAGAGACGATCCTGTAGACGAAGCTGGCGCCGTCATCGAGCGTGACGGTGACCTCGTCGCCGGCTTTGACGTCGCGCAGGCGCCAGAAGGCGGCCGGGCCGTAGTCGATGTAATCGACGTGCGCCGCCATGACGACGTTGCCTGTTGCGCCGGGGTGGGCGGAGAAGCCATACCACGCGACCTCCGTCGGGCCGCTCGGCGCTTGCATGCGTCCGTCATCGTCAACGTTGCCGATGACAACGGGCGCATCGATACCGACGCTGGGGAGGATGAGGCGACGGATCGTGCGCGCGTCCGGCGCCTGCGTCGCGACGGTAGGGCTCGCCGTCTCGACGACGAAAGGTACCTGCCAGTTGAGGTTCGCGCGGGGCTGCTGCGATTCTCCCGACGCGGGCATGAGGAAGTACGCGGCGGTGAAGCCAACGCCGGCGAGGATGAAAACGAGCGCTGGTAAAAGGCGTCTTACTTTGTTCACGAAACGTCCTGTCTGCATCAATGATCGTCGTCATCGGGGTGTTCTGAAGCGAAGGCAACGTTGTTACGAATTCGTAAACATCGGGGAAGCCCCTTAAGACATCGGCCCCACCGGCCGACTCTGTTAGTGAAAGCCTTCATCGGAGTTCATCCGATCAGACAGGGCGATAACACAGGGAAGGAGAGGACAATGAGCGTATTGACCAAACAAAGCCGGTTCCTTTTCGTGCTGGCGACACTGACCGCCGTGGTTCTAGGCGGACTCATGTACTCCAGCGGCGTGACCGTGGGTGCGGAGACCGACGTTGCGGCGCCGGCATCGGCGCAGCCGCCGCAGGCGCCGATCGACACGAACGCAGCCGACACTGGGAACGTGAACGCGTTGCCGGACGCCGGTAGCGGTGGCTACCTCAATCAGGACGGCAACAGCTCCTACTACGCGATAATCGCGAGCCTTGGTCTCGCTTTGCTCGCGGGCGGCTCGCTCGTGTTTGCCTACAAGCAGCGCAAGTAAGCCGGCAACTCAAGCTCGAGGGGGCGAGTCGCTCAGGCGATTTCGCCCCTTCGTCGCGCTAGGTAGCAACTCGAATCCTATGCAAATAGCCGTCCCGTCCGTAACGCCGCTACGCACGAGGCTGCACCTGGAGCGAGAGGCCTTCTCTCTCCTCGCCGTGCTGTTCTTGCTGTTCCTCTGCGCCCCGATGTTTCAGGCGCAGCGCTCGCAGCTGGGCTCGGATGAGTCGCTCTACGTCTCGGAGGCGCTGAACATCGCCGAGGGCAAAGGCCTCGTCTACACGACCGGCGACCCGATCGTCCACCGCGCGCCCCTCTACCCGGCGATCGTCGCGGGCGTGTTCAAGGTGACGGGCGTATCGCTCGACGATGCGTACATCGTGCCGCGTGTGGCGATCGTGCTGAACCTGCTGCTCGTGTTTCTGCTGGCGCGGGCGATGTTCGGGACCTGGGGCGGCATCGTCGCCGGGGCGTTGGCCGGGACGTCTCCCTATCTCAGGGGCCTCGGCACGACGCTGTTCCTCGACGGGACGGAGACGACATTCATCCTCGCGGCGCTGCTCGCGCTGTGGTACTCGAGCCGGCGTCAGGGCGTCGTCACGGGCGCGATCGCCGGCGGGTTGCTCGGTCTCGCCTTTCTTACTAAAGAATCCGCGATCTTGTTCCTGCCGCTGCCCCTCGTGCTGGCGCTCGTCTGCGAACGCGAGCGCGGCTGGCGGTCGCTGCTGGGGGGCTGGTTCGGCGGCTTCGCGGCGATCACGGTCTGGTGGTGGGTCTGGGTGCTCGCCCAGACCGGCACCGTCTTCCTCGCCGGCGAGCTTGATTCGACGCTGACGCGGGTTGCGCTCGCGGGCGTAGCCGCCGGGCTGATCGCAGGCGGCGCATACCTGTGGAGAGCGCCGCGTCTTTCGGGGACAAGCGTTTGGAGTCGCGGCTTTGCGGCGCTGATCGTGCTTGCCTGGGGCGGCGTCTTCCTCTACGGCCTCGACGCGCGCGGCTACCGCTTCGACAGCGACTACGCGCACCACGTGCCGTCGTACTTCACGAGCGTCGTCGCGTCCAACCTGCAGCCGGCGCTGCTGATCGGCGTCGCCTGGGTCTGGGCGCTGGCGCAGTTGCTACGCGGCCGCAGAGACGCCGCCATGCTCGCGATCGCCTTCCTCCTGTTCGCCCCGATGACGCTGGCCGTGGCGGACCGAAACCTCTCGCTGCGAGACCTGCTGCCGGCGGTTTACCTCTCTTACATCGCCGCCGGCGGCCTCGCTGCCTGGCTGGTGGACTGGGGCGCGCGCCTAGACACCGGGGAGGGCATGCGCGTCATGCGCGGCGCCGGCATCGTCCTCGGCGCCATCGTCCTCGGCGCCGTCGTGCTGCGCAGCGGCGATGACATCACCCAGGCGCGGGCGCAAACCTACCAGGACGACTGGCAGAACCCGCTATCGCAGCAGGTGGCGGGCTGGCTGGACGGCAACGTCGCGCCCGGCGCGCACGTCATGTCGACGCGCCTCTACTACTCCCACGTCTACTTCCTCACGGACGGCAAGTACCCCGTCTACCAGCTGCCAACCGTCGAGGCCGAGATCACCGGCGGCGAGCTTACGCGTCGCAGCAGCCTCTTCCGTTGGGAGGACGACCGCCTGCCGGCGGCTGCGACGGCGCAGACCTGGCTCTACCTGACGCGCTACCCGCAGAAGGGCTACCTGGTTGGGATGGCGGAGGATGACTTGCTGGACGAGCTGCGCGCGCGCCGGATCGACTACGTGGTCGTCAGCACCGCGGACGCCGGCTTCAGCTCGCCATCGATGATCGAGTACTTCGATGCGCAACCAGCGTTCAGGCTGGCAGCGCGCTTCAGCGTCGGCGCCGCGGACGGCGCCTCGATTTATAAAGTAGACCGCTCGCGGCTCACCCCGGCGACGCAGCCGATTCAGGTGACCCGCTCCGCTTTCGACTACCTGGCGACGCGGTTCGGCGACGTCAGCGCGGCGGTGGCGTTCCTCAACGCCGCAAATGAACACGGGTTTGAAATCAACGAACGCTGATTACGCGGTCAAGTAGCGCGCTGCGCTTCCGAAACTAAACGTAGGGGCAAACCCCCAAAGGAAACGAATTGGCATGAAGCTCATCGTTACGATCCCGGCGCTGAACGAAGAAGAGACGCTGGCGGAAGTTATCCGAGAGATACCGCGACACATCGCCGGCGTGCACCGCGTTGAGGTGTTGGTGCTCGATGACGGGTCGACTGACGGCACCGTCGCCGCGGCGTATGAAGCCGGCGCCGACTACGTTATCTCCAACGGCATCAACCGCGGCCTCGCCTATACGTTCAAGCGCTGCCTCGAAGAGGCGATCGCGCGCGGCGCCGACGTCATCGTCAACACGGACGCGGACAACCACTACGACCAGTCGCGCATCCCCGACCTGATCGCGCCGGTCCTGCACGGCCAGGCCGACATCGTCGTCGGCAGCCGCGTGCTGGACAAGCTGCAGATGCGCTGGACGAACAAGCAGGGCAACCGCGTCGCGAACCTGATCATGCAGCGGCTGCTGCGCATCCCCGGCATCGACGTTTCGTCCGGCTTCCGCGCTTACAGCCGCGTCGCGGCGTTATCGCTGAACGTGCTCTCGCCGCACACCTACACGCACGAGACGTTGTTCGCCGCGACCGACCGGCGCCTGAAGGTGCTGAGCCTGCCGATCGAGGCGCGCTACGTGGAGCGGCCGTCGCGTCTGATCTCGAGCCTGCCGGCGCACATCTGGCGCGCCGGCAACGCGATCCTGCAGTCTATCCTGCGCTATCGGCCGCTACAGGCCTACGCGACGCTGGGTTTTGCGCTGGCCATCGCCGGCGTCGTGCCGTTCGCGCGCTACCTCTACTTCGTCGCTGAGGACGACGGCGCCGGCCACCTGCAGTCGTTGATTGGCGGTGCGGCGCTGCTCTTTCTCGGCGTGCAACTGATCGTCGTCGGCCTGCTGGCGCGCGCGATCGCCTGGAACCGCCAGCTGCTCGAAGACGTGCTCTACAAGCTGAAGGACGGGAAGCTACAGCACGAGGAGGCTACGGCCGCTCACGCGCCGGAGCCAGAAAACGGGAGGTACAAGGTTGCCTAGGTCTGGAACGGACTTCAATCGGATCGGCATTATCGGCGTCGGCGTCGTGGGAGGCGCGGTGCGCGAGTACCTCGAAGCGGAAGGCCTGGAACCGGCGCTGTACGACCCGGGCAAGCGCCTCGGCTCGCTGGCCGAGATCGACACTGCGGACCTGATCTTCGTCTGCGTGCCGACGCCCTACGTCTCCGGCAGCGGCTTCGACTCGAGCGCCCTCGAGTCGGCGTTCGAGGTCCTGCGCGGTGAGAAAACGGTCGTGATCAAGTCGACCGTGCTGCCGGGCACGACGGAGCGGCTTCAGGCGAAGTACCCCCAGCACCGCGTGCTGTTCAACCCCGAGTTCCTCCGCGAAGCAACGGCACTCGACGACTTTCTCCAGCCGGACCGCCAGATCGTCGGTCACTGTGGCGACGACGCGGTGTTGGCGCAGCGCATCCTCGACCTGATGCCGCCGGCGCCGCACGAAGCCGTCGTACCAGCGCGCGTCGCCGAGCTGACGAAGTACGCGACGAACACGTTCCTGGCGATGAAGGTGATCTTCGCGAACGAGCTGCACGACCTCTGTCTGGCGTTGGGCATGGACTACGAGGACGTGAAGCGCGGCTTCGCGGCCGACTGGCGCATCGCCGATTCGCACCTGGACGTGAACACCGGCGGCTACCGCGGCTACGCCGGCAAGTGCCTGCCAAAGGACACGATGGCGCTACTCGACCTCGCCGAAGACCTCGGCGTGTCGATGAGCCTGCTCGAAGCGGCGCACGCGACGAACACGGCGCTGCATGCGCCAACGGCGATGCAGCGGCGTGAGACGCCGGTCGAGATCGAGATAACGCCTGCGCCCCTGCGAGAGCGCGTTGCCTAGCACCGCGCGACTGGACCAGGAGGAGCGACGCCTTCGCGTCCTCGTGCTCGCGAGCACGTTCCCGCGCTGGCCCGGCGATACCGAGCCGCCGTTCGTCTTCAACCTGAGCCGCGCCCTCGCCGAGCGCTTCGACGTCACGGTGCTGGCGCCGCACGCACCCGGCGCGCGCAAGCACGAGACGATGGACGGCGTCGCGGTCGAGCGGTTCGGCTACTTCTGGCCGGAGAGCGCGCAGCGTCTTGCCTACGGCGGAATGCTGCCGAACCTGAAGCGCAACCGCTGGCTCTGGGGACAGGTGCCGTTATTCCTCGCGGCGCAGCTGCTCGCGGCGAATCGGCTCGTGCGGCAGAAGCAGATCGATGTCGTCCACGCGCACTGGGTTGTGCCCCAGGGCATCGTCGCGGCACTGCTCGGGCTGATGACGCGACGGCCTGTCGTCGTCACGGCACACGGCGGCGACATCTACGGTGTGCGCGGCAGCGCGCAAGACGCGCTCAAGCGCTGGGTGCTGCGCCACTGCGCCCGCGTCACGGCCGTGAGCCACGACCTCGGCGGCGCGATCGAGAAGCTCGGTTCGACCCAGAAGACCGATGTGATCTCGATGGGCATCGACACGACGCGGTTCCGCCCCAGCCGCCGCGACAAGCGCCTGCGCGCTGAGCTGGCGCCGGACGGCCCGCTGCTCCTGTTCGTCGGACGGCTGGCGGAGAAGAAGGGCGTGCGTTACCTGATCGACGCGTTGCCTGCGGTCCTCGAGCAACACCGCACGGCGCGTCTCGCGATCGTCGGTGACGGAGCCTTGCGAGACGACCTCGAAGCGCGGGTGCGCGAGCTTGGGCTGGAGGCGCACGTCGTCTTCACCGGCGCCAAGCGCCCCGAGCAGCTGCCCGCCTACTTCGCGACCGCCGACGTGTTCATCGGCCCGTCGATCGTCGCCGAGGGCGGCGACACGGAGTCGTTCGGCCTCGTCTTCGCGGAGGCGATGGCGTCCGGGTGTGCCGTTGTCGGGTCAGACGTCGGCGGCGTGCGCGAGCTGGTGCGCAACGGTGAGACAGGCGTGCTGGTGTCGCCGCGAGACACGGTCGCACTCGCGGAGGCGGTGTCGAAGCTGATCGGCGACCCGGGGCTGCGGGCGCGGCTGGCGCGAAACGGGCGCCTGCGCGTGCGCCGGCTCTTCGACCAGGGCTCGATCGCGGACCGCTACGCCGCGGTGCTGCAGGAGGTGGCAACGCCATCGAACGATAACTGCGAGCCGGCAACCCAGCGCCTGAAGGTTGCATGACGCAAAGGGAAGGGGACCCGAGATGAAGAACACGATCGCGATGTCGGGGCGTCTGTCCGGTGACGAGCTAGCCAGCTACTGGCTGGAGGTCAGCGAGCGCCACCTCGCAGAGAAGGACGAGGGCCTAGGCGTTATCTGCTTTGCCGGCATGCCGGCGTGGTTCAACCGCTTCTACGACCGCTACCAGCGCAAGGGCTTCGAACGCCTGCTGCAGGACGAAGACTTCAGCAACCAGCGCATCCTCGATATCGGTACCGGCGTCGGCCGCTGGGCGCGAGAGTTCGCCCGCTACCCCGGCGCCGAGGTCGTCGGCATTGACATGGAGCCGTTGCGCCTTGCCCAGGCGCGCGAGCAGGGCGACTCGGTGACGTATCTACAGATGCCGGTCGACGCGCTCGACTTCCCGGACGCGAGCTTCGACGCGGTGAACAGCATCACCGTCCTGCAGCACACACCACATGAGGTCAAAAGGCGCGCCATCGCCGAGTTCGGCCGCGTCCTGCGACCGGGCGGCCGCGCCGTGATCTTCGAGCTCACCGACATGAACGACGGCGCGCCCCACGTCTACCCCTGGAGCCGCGACACCTGGCTCGCCGAGCTCGAGCAGAACGGTCTCTCCTGCCGCCGCATGATCGGCGAGCAGTACACGCCGGTGCTGCGTCTGATCAAGGCGGCCTACGGCACGATAAAGGGCCGCGACTCCCGCCTGACGATCGACGAGATGAAGAGCGGTCAGACGAGTGCTCGCGCCCGCGTGTACATGGCGGCGCTCGTCCCGGCCGTCGCCGTCAGCTACCCGATTGAGGAAGTTGCGCGCTTCCTGCCGCCCGGCTTCGCAAAGATCACCGGCTTCCTCCTGGACAAGACGAATGCTTAGCCACAGCCACGCTGCCGCGCCGCAGCGCATGGGCACGTACTACCGTGCCGAGCTGCTGAAGGTCCTCGGCCTGACCAAGGTCCAGGGGCGAGTCCTCGATATCGGTGGCTACGACGGCTTCTTGCTCTCGCAGATCGAGGCGACCGAGAAGGTTAGTGTCGACCTCGACACGAAGCCGGCGTATGGAGGAATCAAATACTGCCGCGGCGACGGCCTCTCGCTGCCGTTCGCCGACGGCAGCTTCGACGCTATCTTCGCGCTCGACGTCCTCGAGCACGTCGACGACGAGGAGCGCTTCGTCGGCGAGCTGATGCGCGTGCTGGGCCCCAACGGCCGCATCGTCCTTTCGACGCCACAGAACGACATACGCATCTTTCCTGCGGCCTTGCAGGCATGGACCAACAAGCGCTGGCAGCACTACCGCACGCCGGGGTACACGCAGGAAGCAGTCGATTCGCTGTTTCGGCCCCTCCACCCCGTCGAGTGCCGCGTGCGAAAGCTGTCGGCTTCCTGGTTTCTTCGCTTGTACTTGCCGCTTAGCGTCGTATGGCGCATTGCGCCGAAACTGGGTCTTCGGCTCCTCAGCAAAATCGCGAGCCTCGACCGGCGGTTGACCGGGCCGCACGGTTATTTGCTCGCCGAAGTGCGGAAGTAGGCGCCACGCTATGCTGGCTACCGTCGCGCTGAACAAGCCACGAACCGGCATTCTCCCCGGCCTCCTTTGCTTCGTAGCGCCAATCGTCACACTCGGTGTGATTGTTGCTATTTCAGTCATTGTGTTGAATGCCCCGCAGGACACGTTCCGCTCCCCGGACGAGAACGCGGGACAGTTGTTCACGAAGACACTGGCTGAGACGGGACGGTTGGACTACTCCGCGGACTACCTGTCGAACGACGTCGAGAACCTGCTACACCCGCGGGGCGCCTTGACGCATGATGGCCGCGCTGTGCCATTCGGCTTTCTCGGCCTACCCGTCGTTTATGCTCCGTTCTACAAGCTGCTCGGCGGCGACGTGCGCTACATCGCCATCGGGCTAAGCGTCCTGGCCACGGTCGCGCTCGCGTCCGCTGGCGCGCGCCTCGTCCCTGAGCGGCCGTGGCTGGCGTGGCTGGCTGTATTGTCTGTTTCGCCGCTAATCTATTTCTTCAATCGGCCCTTTCTGAATGCACTGCCCGCCACAGCGTTCGAGTGTGTCGCCGCCTATTTCGTGGTGCGCTATTTCCAGTCCGGAAGCGGTGCGCGACGCGAACTCGTCTGGGCATCGGTCGCGTTCGCTCTAGCTGCCTTCATGCGTTACGAGTTGGCTATCTTCCAGACGCTGTTCGTCACGGTCATGGTGCTGCACAAGCGTGGCACCGCCTGGCGATCAGTGATGGGCGACCTCTCTGCCTATGTCGCACCAACGCTCCTCCTCTTCGTCGTGCCGGTGTTTGCACTCAACCAGTACGTCTACGGCTCGCCCTTCACCTACGGCTACGGGTTGTTCAACGAAGCCTACTTCCCGAACCGCGTGGCCACGGGCGACTTCCCCGGCAACGTGCCAGAGCAAATGCGGTCGGTGCTGATGCCCTCCTACCCGTTCGACCTAGGAGTAGCTGGCTCGTCGCTCGTGCACCAGGCTATAGGTATCGCGCCGTCGTTCGTCGCCGTTTGCTGTCTCGGCCTGGC
>DATDPC010000147.1:0-7418 GCA_035292965.1 Dehalococcoidia bacterium
GTAACGTCACGGCTGGCTACGAGAACAACCCGGCCGCCAACGCTTCGTCCTTCACGGACGGCTGGTTCCGCACCGGCGACCAGGGCTACCAGGACGACGAGGGCAACCTGCTCGACGCGACCCGCACCGGCGAGGTCGTGATCAAGGGCGGCAACGTCACCTCCGGCTACGAGAACAACCCGGCGGCGAACGAGTCGTCCTTCAGCCGCGGCTGGTTCCGCACCGGCGACCAGGGCTTCCAGGACGCCGACGGCTACCTCTTCCTGACGGGACGGCTCAAGGAGATCATCAACCGCGGCGGCGAGAAGGTCAGCCCGCGCGAGATCGACGAGGTGCTGCTCACGCACCCGGCCGTCGCCCAGGCCGTCGCCTTCGGCATGCCGCACGAGCGCCTCGGCGAAGAGGTCGCCGCCGCCGTCGTCCTCAACGAAGGCGCATCGGCGGACGAGCGCGAGCTGCGCGAGTTCTGCGCCGCTCACCTCGCCGACTTCAAGGTCCCGAAGACGCTGCTCATCCTCGCCGACATCCCGAAGGGCGCCACCGGCAAGATCCAGCGCATCGGCCTCGCCGAGAAGCTGGGCCTCGGCGCAACGACGTCGAAGAAGTAGCGTCAAGGGCAGTAGTCTTGAACGTCGCGCTGTGGGCCTTATCCGTCCTCTTGTCTTTCTTTCTCGTCGTGATGTTCATCACTCCGGGGTTGCCCGGTATCGCCCTGTTCTTCGTCATCATCTTCGGGAGCCGGGCATCATTTGCTCTCCTTCATCGCCAGCTTCGGAGGACAGGATGACGCCAGCAGGGGTAGCGGGGGCGCAGCCCATGCGGGGGGAGTCTGAGGGGTCTCCCCTCAGTTTCTTCTCCCCTTTACCTTCCTTAATCAAAATAGGGGCGGAGCAGCCTGAGAAGGATGCGCAGCCCCGCCGCCGCATCCGCGAGAGCCTCGCGTCATGAGCATAGCCATCTTCGGCGCCGGCGCCATCGGCGGCTACCTCGGCGCCAAGCTCGCGCTCGCCGGCGAAGACGTAACCCTCGTCGCCCGCGGCCCCCACTTCGAGGCGACGAAGCGCGACGGCCTGCGCCTGATCGAGCACGGCAGCGAGACGGTCGTGCGTCCCAAGATCGTGTCCACGGGACGTGAGGCGGGCCAGCCCGACTACCTCGTCCTCGCCGTCAAGGCGCACTCCGTCGCCCCCGCGCTCGATAGCATCACGCCGATGCTCGGCCCCAACACCGCCGTCATCACCGCCCAGAACGGCGTGCCCTGGTGGTACTTCTACGGAGTCGATGGCCCCCTGCGCGACCGCCGCCTCGAGTCGGTCGACCCCGGCGGGCGCATCTGGGACGCCATCGGCCCCGAGCGCGTCATCGGCTGCGTCGTCTACCCCGCCTGCGAGATCGTCGCGCCCGGCGTCATCCGCCACATCGAGGACAACCGCTTCAGCCTCGGCGAACCGGACGGCTCGCGCTCGGAGCGCGCCTCGGCGTTCGCGAAGGCGCTGATCGGCGCCGGTCTGCGCGCGCCGCTGCGGTCGCGCATCCGTGGCGAGATCTGGGTGAAGCTCTGGGGCAACGTCGCCCTCAACCCGCTGACAGCGCTGACCCGCGCCACGCTCGCCGAGGTCTGCCGGACGCCTGCGACGCGCGCCTTCGCCCGCAACGTCATGCTCGAGGTCGAGGCCGTCGCGACCGCCCTAGGCGAGACGATGGCCGTGAACGTCGACGCCCGCCTCAACGGCGCCCGCGAGGTCGGCGAGCACAAGACGTCGATGCTGCAAGACCTCGAGATGGGCCGCCCGCTGGAAATCGACCCGCTAACCGGCGCTGTCGTCGAGTTGGCGCGCCTGACAAACGTCGTAACGCCGTATCTCGACGCCCTCGACGGCATGATCAGGCTGCTCGCAAAGAACCGCTGACGCTTCGTTCATCCAACCCGGCCTAAACGCTCAACGCGAAGGTGGCGAACATCGCGATCGCGGCCAGGCTCATGACGACGACGGTGGCGTAGCCGAGCGCATTCGAGAGAGCGCTGTTGCGGTGAGCGCCAACGACCTCTGAGTCGTTGCTCACGGCGATGATCGCGAAGATCAGCAGTGGCGCCGTGACGCCGTTGATAATCGCCGCGATGAACAGCGCCCGGATCGCACCGATACCCGTGGCAGCAATCACGAGGCCGATTACCGTGGCGATGGCGATCACGAGATAGAACTGAGGCGCCTGGCGCGGCTTCTCTTCGAGGCCCTCCTTCCAGTCGAAGACCTCGGCAACCGCATACGCCGCCGAGCCCGCCAGGATCGGTATCGTCAGCAGCCCCGTACCGATGAAGCCGACGGCGAAGAGGACGGTCGCCTTGTTGCCGGCGAGCGGCCGAAGCGCCTCCGCCGCCTCGCGCGCCGTGCTGATCTCTCTGACGCCGGAGGGAAAAAACGTCGCCGCCGTCGTCAGGATGATGAAGTAGACGACCACGTGGCAGAGCAGCATCCCCGCGTTGACGTCCATCTGGGCGCGTCGCACATCGGGCTCTGTGCCGCGCTCCTTGTGATAGTGATGCAGTTCTTCTACCTCCTCGGACGTCTGCCAGAAGAAGAGGTACGGCGAGATCGTCGTGCCGAAGACCGCCACCAGCGTCGATACGAACTCAGCGTTTAGCTCGATGTGGGGGATGAAGGTACGCTTGATCGCTTCGCTCCAGTCAGGCTGGGTAAAGAAGACGTCGATCACGTAGGCGAAGAGGACGAGCGTGAGGATCTTCAGATAGGTCGCGAATATCCGGTACGGGATCATGATCTCCGTCAGCGCGATCGCGATGCCGATCGGCACGATGACGCCTTGCTCCGGCAGACCGGTCAGCATGTCCACGCCCGCGGCAACCGCGGCCAGGTCGGCGCCGAGGTTGGCGACGTTGGCGGCGAACAGCAGCGACACAAGCGTGAGCAAGACCCGGCGCGAGTACCGCCGCCGCAGCGCCGCCGCGAGCCCGCCGCCGCTCAGCAGGCCGATCCGGGCGCACATGTTCTGCACGGCCGCGTTCAGCGGCAACGTGAAGAGGCTGGTCCAGAGCAGCCCGTATCCGAGTCGAGCGCCCGCCAGCGAGTACGTGGCGATTCCCGAAGGATCGTCGTCGGCGGCGCCGGTGACGATGCCGGGCCCGGGCAGGCTGAGGAGATAGCGCGCCTTTCGGCGCAGTCGCTCGAGCCGGCCGGTGGGCGGCGGCGAGATCACGCGTCGATTCCGAGCTCGATCGATCCCAGGCTGCGACGCCTAGTCGATGTAGTCGTATGCCGGCAGTGTCAGAAACTCGGCGTAGGCGTCCGCGAGCGAGACCGTCTCGATCAGCTCACGCGCCTCGCCGAAGCGCCGCCCCGGCTCCGACGCCGGCAGCTTCGCCAGCTCTTCATCGACGATCTGCCTCACAAACTCGACCGTCACCGGCCGGCCGTCGTCGAGCTTCGCGCCGTTGCGGATCCACTGCCACAGCTGCGATCGCGAAATCTCCGCCGTCGCCGCGTCCTCCATGAGGTTGTTGATCGCCACGGCGCCCGTGCCGCGCAGCCACGCCTCCATGTACTGCAGGCCGACGCTGACGTTGTTGCGCACGCCCGCCTCGGTGACGCTGCCGCCTGTCTTCTCGAAGGCGATCAGGTCTGCGCCGGCGACGTTGACGTCGGGCCGCTGCTTGCTCACCTGGTTGGCGCGCGCGTCCAGCACGCCGTCGAAAATCTCCATCGCCACGCCGACGAGGTCAGGGTGGGCAACCCAGGTGCCGTCGAAGCCGTCGTTTGCCTCGCGGTTCTTGTCCTCACGCACGCGCTCGAGGGCGTTCGCCGTGACCTCCGGGTCGCGCCGGTTCGGGATAAACGCCGCCATGCCGCCGATCGCGTGGGCGCCGCGCTTGTGGCACGTCTTCACCAGAAGCTCCGTGTAGGCGCGCATGAACGGCGCCGTCATCGTGATCTGGCCACGGTCCGGCAGGACGAGGTCATCGCGATTCCGGAACTTCTTGATCACGCTGAAGATGTAGTCCCAGCGCCCGGCGTTGCAGCCGGCCGAGTGGTCGCGCAGCTCGTAGAGAATCTCGTCGATCTCGAAGGCGCCGAGGATCGTCTCGATCAGCACCGTCGCCTTGATCGAACCATGGGCCACGCCGAGGCGTTCTTCCGAAAACGTGAACACGTCGTTCCAGAGGCGCGCTTCCAGGTGGCTCTCCAGCTTCGCCAAGTAGTAATACGGTCCGGAGCCGCGGGCGAGCAGCTGCTTCGCGTTGTGGAAGAAGTAGAGGCCGAAGTCGAACAGGCTGCCCGAGATCTGCTCGCCGTCGACGAGGACGTGCTTCTCTTCGAGGTGCCAGCCGCGCGGCCGCACCAGCAGCGTCGCGACCGTGTCGTTGAGCTTGTAGACGCGGCCGTCGTCCTGGTGAAACTCGATCGTCCGCGCATTCGCGTCGATCAGGTTGACCTGCCCGTCGACCATGTTCACCCAGGTCGGTGTGTTCGCGTCTTCGAAGTCGGCCATGAAGACCTTGGCGCCGGAGTTGAGCGCGTTGATCACCATCTTGCGGTCCGTCGGGCCGGTGATCTCGACGCGGCGGTCCTGGAGGTCGTCCGGCGCCGGCGCGACGCGCCACGACGCGTCATCGCGCACCGATTTCGTCTCAGGCAGGAAGTCAGGCTTCTCGCCGCCGTCGAAGCGCTTCTGGCGCTCGGCCCGGCGCGCCAGCAGCTCCCTGCGCGTCGGGTTGAAACGCCGCTGCAGCTCGCCGAGGAACTCGAGCGCGGCCGGCGTCAGAATCTCGCCAAAGCGCCCCTCAACGGGGCCTTTTACCTCAACCTGGGCGGTATCGACCATCGTGTCCTCCAGCGCAATCGTGAAACCCCATCTTAAGCGTTCAGCGTTCAGCGGTCAGCTTTCAGCCTCCAGGCGCTCGCCCCATGTCATTCCGACGAAAGCCTGCCCTGAGCCTGTCGAAGGGGAGGAATCTAGCCCCGTCAGACCGCGCACCACGAACGCGCCGTCATTGAACCCCATCGCGGTCGAACCAACGCAGCGCCACGCGTATAGTGAAGCCCCGCGCTTTGAAGTCATCCCATGCTCCACCCTTCAGGGTGGAGTGCGAGCAGGAGATACAAAATGGACCTGAAGCTGCAAGGCAAGAAGGCGATCGTTAGCGGCGGCAGCGCCGGCATCGGCAAGGCGATCGCGCGCCAGCTGGCGCAGGAAGGCTGCGACATCGCCATCGGCGCGCGCACCGAGGCTCGCCTGCGCGCCACATGCGACGAGATCGCCAAGGAGACGGGACGCAAGGTCGTCCCGATCACCGTGAACACGCTCGACGTCGAATCGATCAAGCGATTCGTGAAGCAGGCCGCCGACGCGCTCGGCGGTGTCGATATCGTCGTCAACAGCGCCGCGCGTGTCGGCGGCGCCTCCGGCGACATCGAGACGCTGGACGAGAACGAGATCCTACGCGACTTCGAGGAGAAGGCGATCGGCTACCTGCGCGTCACGCGGGAGGCGATCCCGTACATGAAGCAGGCAGGCTGGGGCCGCATCGTCAACATAAGCGGTCTCGCCGGTCGCGCCCCCGGCACGAACATGAGCGGCGGCGTCCGCAACGCCGCAACCGTCCTCCTGACGAAGGCCTGGGCGAACGCGCTCGGCAAGTACGGCATCAACGTCAACGCCGTCTACCCCGGCCTCACCGTCACCGAGGCGACGCACGCGCGCCTCGCCGAGCAGGCGACGAAGGAGAACACGACCGTGGCTGCGCTGCTCAAAGCCCAGGACGAGCGCATGCTCACCGGCCACATGAACACGGCCGAAGACATCGCCGTCGTAGCGACCTTCCTCTGCTCGCCCCTCTCGATCGGCATCACCGGCGAAGCGATCGCCGTCGCCGCCGGCCAGGGAGGCGACGTCCACTTCTAACGAGCCGTCAGCTATCAGCTATCAGCTCTCAGGAGCAAGGCGCAATCCCCTCTCCCTTGGGGAGAGGGCTAGGGTGAGGGCGGGCGCCCCACCCGTAGCCAACGTCACTACCGCGGAACCTGGTCCTCCGCCGGCGAGCAAGACGTGATCTTCGCCGCGCCCAGCACGCGCTGCCTCGGCAGGATCAGGCGCCGGAGCAGCGTCGCCTGTGCGATCTCCAGCGTCATCTCGCCCTGGGTCGGGAAGTCCTCGCTGTGGGGCCAGAGGCCTTTGTCCCGCGGCGCGTCGTAGCGCAGCACGGTGCGATACGCCGCGCGGCCGCTCAGCTCGTACGCATCGCCGGCTTCGAGGTCGAGCACGAGCAGCGACGCCGTGCCGGTGGCGCGGACGTTGCCGGTGCTCTTGAACATGCCGTTGCCGATCAGCTCCGGCCACATCAGTCGGCCAGCGCCGGCGTCGAGGCTGATGAACCCCAGCGGCCCGCCGCGATGCGACACGTCCGGCTGCCCAGACGGGCTCACCGACGCGAGAAACGCCGTCTCTCCCCGCGCGACCACGTCAGCGAGACGCGCGTCGTCGATAGCGACCGGCTCGCGCGCCTCTGGCCCGGCGTGCAACCCGGCTTCGAGCGCGATCGACGGGGCAATGTACTTGCGGCAGTTGACGATCTCCTCGTTGGCGCGCACGACCAGTCTCTCGCCCTCACGGATCAGCGGTCCGTTGATCCGCGCCCGCTTGCGCTGCTCGAGGTTGATCGCGATCGCGCCGATTTGCACTGGGTTGCCGTCAAAGACGAGGTCCGGCGGCAGGATCACGCCGCCGTCGACCGCTCGCACCAGCGGCGCTGCACCGGAGAGCGCGCCGAAGCGCAGCGAGCTATCGCCGGCCACGGTCGCGAAGACGAAGAGGTCCGCGTTCGCGTAGAAGTCGAGGTTGCGCGGGCTGCGCCCGCCGAGCCGCTCCGCCAGCATGTCCGCGGCGGGGCGGCTGTTCGCCTCGTTTTGAACCGCGATCTGGCCGGCGTGATAGACGATCGCCATACGCCACCAATCTTACGCTTCGACGCGACGCTTCCGACCCGCGGCAGCCTTATGCCCTAGGGCCGGCTACCCCCAGCGCGGCGATTCGTCGAGGCCGACGCCCAGCGCCGTCTTGCCGACGATCTCGTGCGTCAGCGCCGCGTTCGCCGGGTGGAAGGCGCCGCCGCGCACGTCGCGGTAGAGCCGCTCGAGCTCGCTCTTCTTGAAGATGCCGGAGCCGCCGGACATGTCCATCGCCAGGTCGACGACGCGCTTGCCGGACTCCACCGCGTGGTACTTGGCGCCGACGATCTTCGCTGGCCACAGCGCGCCGTGATCGACGCCGTTGCTCCAGTCGTCCGCCACGCGCTCGATCAGCGCCAGCGTCGCCTCGATCTCCATCGCCATCTCCGCCGCCGTGTGCTGAATCTCCGGGTGGTACGCCATCGAGCGCGACACGGCGAGCGACGACTTGTTCTT
>DATDPC010000148.1:0-9472 GCA_035292965.1 Dehalococcoidia bacterium
ATCGATGCCTGCCGACGGGTCGCCTTTCGACTGCAATCGCGCAGGCACCGTCTCTATCGTGAAGTCGCCCAGCTCGACTCCCGGCAGCTCTTCCCAGGTGACGGGGCAGGAGACGCGCGCGTCGGGCGTGGGGCGCACAGAGTAAGCCGAAGCCACGGTACGGTCGCGCGCGTTCTGGTTGTAGTCGATGAAGACGCCGTGGCGCTCCTCCTTCCACCACTTCGTCGTCGCGAGCGCCGGGATGCGACGCTCGATCTCGCGGCCGAGGGCGAGCGCGGCGCGCCGAACCTGTGGGAACTCCCACTTCGGTTCGAGGCGGACGTAGATGTGGATGCCACGCGAGCCGGAGGTCTTCGGGTAGGCGCGATAGCCCAGCTCCGTCAGCACCTGGTTCACTTCCAGCGCCACCTGCTTCACGGCGTCGAAGCCGGCCTCCGGCGTCGGGTCGAGGTCGACGCGCAGTTCGTCAGGGTGGTCGACATCGCTCTCGCGCACGGGCCAGGGGTTGAGGTCGATGCAGCCGAGGTTGACGACCCAGGCGAGGTCGGCAGGCTCGTCACAGACGACGAGGTCGGCGAAGCGGCCGGAGGGGAAGTGGACGCGAGAGGTAGTGACGCCGTCCGGGAGGTTGGCGGGGGCGCGCTTCTGGAAGAACGGCTCGCCCTCGGCGCCATCGACGAAGCGCTTGAGCACCATCGGCCGGCGATAAACGCCGCGCAGCGCGCCCTCCATGACGCTGAGGTAGTAGCGCACGAGGTCGAGCTTGGTGTAGCCCGCCTGGGGGAAGTAGACCTTGTCCGGGTTGGTGACGACGACCTCGCGGCCGTCGACCTCGATCCTCGTCGAAGGCGTGGGCATAAGGCATCGATTATGACACGCAGACGCGGGCGCGTTGGACGGCGCTAGGCGGCTTCGCCGAGCTCCGCGGGTCTACCGAACGAGTCGCCGTGATTGATCAACTCGACGAAGGCCGCGATCAGATCGGGGTCCCACTGGCTGCCGGCGCCGTCCTGCAGGCGCTTGATCGCCTCGTCCATTTCTAGCGCCGCGCGGTAGGGACGGTTCGTCGTCATCGCGTCGTACGAATCGACGATGCCGATGATCCGCGCGAGGAGGGGGATCTCGTCCCCGGCCAGGCCGTCGACGTAGCCGCGTCCGTCCCAGCGCTCGTGGTGGTGGCGGATGATCGGGCTCAGCTCGCGGGAGAGGCGCAGTGGCTGGCAGAGGCGCTCACCGATCAGCGGGTGGTAGCGCATCTCCTCCTGCTCGTCTCGTGAGAGGCGTGACGGTTTGTAGAGCAGTTCGCGGCGCACGCCGAGCTTGCCGACGTCGTGCAGAAGAGCGCCTTCACGCAAAAGGCCGATCTGGTATTCGTTGAGGCTCAGTGCCTTGCCGAGCCGCGATGCCAGGTTCGCCATACGCTCGCTGCCGGCCGTCGGGTCGACGCGGTTGGCGGTCTCGATCAGCGCGAAGACGATGTTCTGGTCGAAGCGGGAGACGTCCTCATCATGACGGAACTTGGCGAGCGCCTTCTGGAGGGCCTGCCCAAGCGTCTGGGAGGTCATCGCGCTCTTCTGTATGCAATCGACGGCGCCGGAACGAATCGCCTCGGCGGCGAGGCGATGATCGCCCTGTCCGGTGACGATGACGACGGGCGGCAGATCCACGATGCTGGCGGCGCGGCGCAGGAAGGTCAGGCCGTCTTCCGCCGGCAGCATGTAATCGAGCAGCAGCAGGTCGACACGCTCGCCGGCGAGGAACTCGAGGCACGTCTTCGTCGAACCGGCGGCGACGACTTTGAACGTCGCGCGCTGGTACTGCTCGAGCAAGCGCCGGATGATCGAAACATCGTCCGGGTTGTCGTCGACGAGAAGGACACGCACTTCATTGCTGGGAACTGGGGTTAATACTGGACTCATGTTGACCTCGGGAGGCGGGCGACCTCAAACCAGTACTTCTCGAGAACGGCAATCGTCTCAACGAAGTCTTCAAACACAACCGGTTTCTGGATGTAGCTGTTAGCGCAAAGCTCGTAGCTGGCGCGCACATCTTCTTCGCGGTCCGAAGCGCTGAGCATGACGAAGGGCACGCCGATCAGGCGCTTTTCCTTTCGCACGCGCTCCAGGACCTGGAGGCCTGTGAGTTTCGGAAGGTTTATGTCCATGATCGCAAAGTCCGGGTGAAAGCTCGGTTCGCTCAGCTTCTTCAGCGCCTCTTCTCCGTCGCGCGCGATCACGAGATCGCAGCCGAGCTTGCTGCGCTTGAAGGCGCGCCTGGCGATCTCGATGTCATCCGGGTTGTCTTCTGCTAAGAACACTGTCAGCCTGCGAAACTTGTTCACGCCGCCACGCCCGTCTTGCGCTTGATACTCAGACGGTGCGGCAGTTCGTACAAAGGTAGATTGACGAGGAAGGTCGACCCTTCCCCCGGCGCCGACCGCAGCTCGATGCTGCCACCGAGGGCGTTCGCGGCGCGCTTCACGATCGCGAGGCCGGCGCCGGTGCCCTCGTACTCCTCACGCAGGTGGAGACGCTGGAAGACGCCGAAGATGCGCTCGTGGTACTCCTCCGCGATGCCGATGCCGTTGTCGGTGACGGCGAACGTCACGATGCCATCAACCGTGCCTTCGAGCTTCACCGTGACGCCGGGGCGTTCGCTCTGGTTGAACTTGAGGCCGTTGCCGATCAGGTTGCCGAAGATCTGCTCGAGACGCGACAGGTCGCCGAGGACGGGGGGCAAGTCGCCATCGATGACGACCTCCGCGTGGCGCTCGTCGATCGTGAACTGGTTCACCGCGATGATGCCCTCGACGACCTGCCGCACGTCGACGCGCTCGACCTCGGGCGGCCGGCGCCCGAGCCGCGATAGCGTCAGCAGCTTCTCGATCATGTCTTTTAGGCGCGCGCTCGCCTGGCCCAGGCGCTCCAGGTAGTCGCGCCCCTGCTCATCCAACACGTCGCCGTAGTCTTCGAGCAGGAAGCCGCTGAACGCCTCCAGCGTCCGCAGCGGTTCCTTGAGGTCGTGCGAGACGCTGTAGGTGAACGACTCCATCTCCTCCGTACGCGTCTCGAGTTCGTGCATCGTCTGGTTGAGCTGTGCGGTTATCTCGTTTCGCTCGACGGCGTAGCGGATCGCGCGCGCCAGGGGCTCGCTCTCGATGCGGCCCTTGACCAGGTAGTCCTGCGCGCCGAGGTGCAGCGCCCGCAGCGCCCGCTCCTCGTCATCGAAGCCCGTCATCACGACGATCGGCAGGTCAGGCATGCGCTCTCGCGCCGCAACGAGCGTGTCGAGGCCCTGGCTGTCCGGTAGGCCGAGATCGAGCAAGACGACGTCGCAGGGCTCAGCTTCGAGACGTTCGAGTGCCACGCCGAGCGATGCGGCGCCCGCGAACTCGATCTGGACGGCGGCGGGCACGTCTCGCAGCATCTCCTCGATCAGGCGAGCATCGCCGGCGTTGTCCTCAACGAGCAGGATGCGCATGTCAGGAAGCCTTCGCCATCTCGGCCGACGCCGTGGGCAGGCGCACGATGCAGAGCCAGAAGCTCTCGATCGACTGGACGACACGGATGAACTGATCGAGGTCGATCGGCTTGACGATGTAGCAGTTAGCGTGAAGGCCGTAACTCTCCAGCACGTCTTCCTCCGCCTTCGATGTCGTCAGCACGACCACCGGGATTGACCTGAGCGTGGGGTCGGCCTTGATGTCGGCCAGAACCTCGCGGCCGCTCTTCCTCGGCAGGTTAAGGTCGAGGAGGATCATGTCCGGGCGCGGCGCGCTTGTGTGCTTGCCCTGCTGCCTGAGGAAGTCGAGCGCTTCGACGCCATCGGCCGCGTGGTGGAGGTTGTTCCAGACCTTGCCATCGACGAGGGCCTCACGCGTGAGGCGCACGTCGCCGGGGTTATCCTCGACGAGAAGGATTTCGACAGGCCGTCCCAGTTCCGTGGTCGTGGTCATGTTCATCTCCTTGTCGCGGCTCAGGCGGCGCGCCCGGCGAGCGCTGGCTTGCTCGCCGAGCGTTGTTTCGCCGCCTGGAGGGTGAAGTAGAAGGTGGCGCCTTTGCCCGCCTTCGAATCGACCCAGATGCGGCCGCCGTGCCGCTCAACGATGCGTTTGCAGAGCGCGAGGCCGATGCCGGTGCCGGCGTACTCATCACGCGCGTGCAGGCGCTGGAAGATGACAAAGACGCGGTCCCAGTACTGCGGCTCGATGCCGATGCCGTTGTCGCTGACGGCGAAGCGCCAGTAGGCGTCCTCGCGCTCCGAGGACACGCGCACGACGGCCGGTTCATCGCCGTGGAACTTGATCGCGTTGGAGATCAGGTTCTGGAAGACCTGCGTCAGCTGACCATCGTCGCCGTAAACCGATGGAAGCTCGCCCTCGACCTCGACCCTTGCGCCGGCCTCTTCGATGGCGGTCTTGAGGTTGCGCAGCGCGAGGTCGAGGGCGGTCTGTGATTCGATGGCGGCGAGGTCTTTGCCCTTCGCGCCGACGCGTGAAAGCTCGAGCAGGTCGTTGATCAGCTGCTGCATGCGGCCGGCGCCCTCGACGGCGAAGCCGATGAACGTGTCGGCGTCTCGGTCGAGCTTGTTGCCGTATCGGCGCTCCAGCAGTTGGGTGTAGTTTCTGACCATGCGCAGCGGTTCCTGGAGGTCATGCGAGGCGACGTAGGCAAACTGCTCGAGCTCGGAATTGGAACGGCGCAGTTCCTCCATCATTGCCTCTATCTCGGCCTCCATTTCGCGTCGCCACGTCACATCCCTAACCGCGGCCGCAACCACGGGACCGGCAGGCGTCTGGTACGGGGTTAGGCTGATGTCCACGGGAAATAGGCTGCCATCGCTCCGGCGCCCCTCAAGTTGCAGGTTGAGGCCCATCGCACGCGCCTGCGGGTTCGCGGCGTAATTCTCGCGGTGCTTCCTGTGCGCCTGCCTAAGGCTTTCCGGCACGAGGTCTTCGAGTGGTCGCCCGGCAAGCCCGTCCGCGTAGCCAAACATTTGGCACGCCGACGGGTTCGCGTGAAC
Organism: Dehalococcoidia bacterium; assembly: GCA_035292965.1. Classification (GTDB taxonomy): domain Bacteria; phylum Chloroflexota; class Dehalococcoidia; order DSTF01; family WHTK01; genus WHTK01. The sequence goes on from DATDPC010000148.1 coordinate 5,023, forward strand.
AATGCTGCCACCCGCATCAATAATGACGATTCCGTCGCCTGACGACTCGACCAGCGTCTTGAAGCTTTGCTCGGCGGCGGCGAGCCGCTCCTCGGTCTCGCGCTTTTCGCTAATGTCACGAAAATTGACCACGACTGCCCGTACGGCCGGATCTTCCAGGAGGTTTGTGTAGGTTATCTCCAGCCAGCGCCAGGAGCCCTCCTTGTAGCGGCACCGGCAGGTCACGTCGGCTACGGCGCCGGGCGTGGCGAACATGCGCTGATGAGCGGCGCGGCGCGCCTCGGCATCGTCGGGGTGGACAAGGCCATCGCCGCCGAGGTTAACGAGCTCCGCGTGCGTATAGCCGAGGATGCGTTCACTCGCGGGGCTCGAGTAGGTTAGTACACCTTCAGCGTTGAGCAGGCTGATGCCGTCGTGGCTCTTCTCGACCAGGGAACGGAAGCGATTCTCGCTATCGCGCAGGCGCTCGTCGGCCAGATGGCGCTCGGAGACGTCGCGCACCATCGCCAGGATGCGGTCCTCGCCATCGATTACGCCGCGCCTGAGGTTGACTTCGACCCAGAGGGCTTCGTCGTTCGCGACTCGCGCCAACCACTCGAAGGTCTGGGGGCCCTTGGTCGCGGCGGCCTGCATCCACTGCGCCGCCTCGACCATCGAGTAGGGGCTCTCCCAGCACTGCTCCTCGGGTGGGAGCGAGAGGATCTCCTCCTTGGTCATTCCCATGAGGGCGCAGGTCTTCTCGTTGACGTCCAGGATGCGGCCGGTCTCTATGTCATGGATGTAGATCGCGTCCGTGGCCGTGTTGAAGATCTCGCCGTAGCTGGCGACGGCGCGAGCCAGATCAGCCGTGCGATCACGGACGCGGCCTTCGAGCTCGTTGTGGGCGCGCTGGAGGTCGGCGTTGCGGTCCTCGAGCGCCTGGGACATCAGGTCGAAGGCGCGCCCCAGGTCGCCGACTTCGTCTTTCCGCGTGAGGCCGACGCGACGTCCCGGCGTGCCGGCAGCTACGGCTTGAGCAGCCTTGCGCAGGTTGATCAGCGGCCGCGCGATCTGCATCGCGAGCAGGCCGGACAGCAGGCAGGCGAGTAGCACCAGCGGCCCGCCGAGGGTGAGCATGTCGCTGGTGACGCGACCGAGCAGCGTGAACGTGGTTGCGCCGGACCTCTCCGCCACGACGGACCAGGAAAGGTTGCTGATTGGCGAGACGGCGAGGAGGACGCTCTCGCCGCTTGCGTCCTCCGTCGCCATCGCCGCGCGCTCGTCGAGGACGAGTGGCGCCTTTAGGTTTGCGCCCGCGGAAGCGGGCTGCAGGATCAGGCTAGATTCCGGATGAGACAGGATAGTGCCCTCACCACGGTTGTCGATGAGGATCACGCGCGAGTCAACGGCTTCGTTTGCGAACGCCAGCGCCTCGGTCAGCTGCGTAAGCGAAATGCTGCCGAGCATTACGGCCATGACGCTACCGTCTGCCCGGAAAAGCGGGATCGCGTAGGGCGCAACTGGCGTGCCCGTGTTGAGGCCCAGGTAGCCCGCGCCAAGATAGGGGGCGCGCGTGGACACCGCGCCGTCGAACCAGTCTCTGCCCTTGACGTTCACCGCCGGTAGAACTGCGCGCGCCGTCGCCAGGCGATTACCATCGATGTCGTAAAGCGTCAGGTTCTCAAGTGCGGGTGACAGGGCACGAATGGTTTCCAGCGCCGGACCCGCGTTTGCGATGGAGTTGTTGATCGACTGCTCCCAGCCAGGCAACGCCGCGAACTTCTGAAGCGACTCCTGCGAGTTCGCGATGTAGCGCTCCGTGAAGCGCGCCGCCAGGTCCGCCTCCGCCTGCGAGTCGGTCAGTATCTGGTCGTGCAGCGCATCGCGGCTGTTGTGCACGCCGGCGATACCGACCGCCACACCCGTAACAAGAGCCGTGACCGCGACGAGGCTGACGATGCGCGGGACGAGGCCGAAGCGAAAGCTGCGGCGGGCGCGCGTGGGCACGGTGGACGGAACGTCTGTGACGCCACGCGGTGAGGACAACGCTGTCTTGCCGGGCATCGGCGCTCCTAGCTAATTCGAGAGAGGCTCACGGAGCGACCGGAGGGATTCCGGCCTCTGGTTTATGTGTCGAACGCAAATGAGATCGGCGCATTGGCTTTCTGGCCTATGCGCATGGGTTTCAGACGTCGATGGGAGCCGATATAGCGTACGCGGGGCAAGATTAGACGCATGTCCGCGCGTGGAAGCAAACCGCGATGGCGCGGGTGACCCGCTATTTCGGCAGGATCTAGGACGCCAGGCGGCGGCGGGCCGCGTAGACCGGAGCCTTCGGCGAGGCTGCGGCGCCGGCGCGCGACGTAACATCGAGGCGGCGGAAGATGCTGCGCAGGTGTGCGCGAACGGTGCCCAGGCTGATCGCCAGGTGGCGGGCGATCTCCTTGTTACCGAGGCCCTGACGCACCAGCGCCAGCACTTCTTGCTCGCGCTCCGTCAGCTCCGTATCGCCGGAGGCGCCGTTTGAGCCGGCCGGCACGGGCAGCGCCAGGCCCTGGAGGTAGTCGAGCAGCATCTGGGCGCACACGGGCTCGATGACGGCGCCACCAAAGGCGATGACGCGTAACGAGTTGGCGAACTCTTCGCCGGAGAGATGGTTGTAGGAGAGGAAGCCGCGGATCGGCACCTGGACGCTGTTCAGCAACGCGCCGAGGTCCGGGTGCGTGCCGAAGAGGACGAAGCCAGCCTCCGGGTAGCGCCGTGACAGGGGCATGAGCGGCGCCTGACCTTCCGCAACGACGGCGACGTCGACGAGGAACAGGTCCGGTGTCGGCGCGGATTCGAGCTCGCTGCTGAAGACCGTCGAGGACGAGCCGACGAGGCAGCGGCCGGCTTCGTTCGCAACCGAGTCGCAAATGAGGCGCCGGCGTAGGCCGTCCGGCCCGATGACGAATACGCGCAGTTCCATATCTATAGATGTTAACGATGTAATCATGTTTTTCTCTAAGAGATACTTCGGAAAGTTCTCGAATAATCCTCGACTCAGACGTCGAGACTTCTAGACTCGACTGCTTGGTGCTTCTACGTTGCGCACGCTGAGCCAAACCTGCATCTCTTCGACATAGCAGGCGAGGGCGTGCGTGAGGAAGAGAACCGGTCGGATCGGCGGCCGGTCCTCAGTCTGCGGTTCAGCGATCAGCTCGCGTAGCGCAGCGACGTAGATGCGGAAAAGGTCACGCGGACTGAAGGCACGCTCGGTGAGGGTGCGGAGCAGGGCGTCCTCCTCCTGCGTCGCCGGCGCCGGGAAGGAGTTAGCGCTGGCCCGCAGGTAGTTGGCACAGTAAACGACCACGGCGGCCCAGTCGGCCGGGATCGGATCGCGCAGACCGCTGCCGTCCGGCATGTAGCCGTGGCGGTCGTCGAGCGCCTGGACCAGCCAGGCCGCCTCGATCGTCGCCGTCTGTAGCTCTCGCTCGCGGGAGGCGAGCTCGCCCCGCTGCTCCGCGTCCGCGGTAGCAACGCGGTCGCGCAGCGCCGCCTGCAACGACCGCGTGATACCAGATGTAAGGAACTCGTCCTTGCTGATGTAGTCGGCGACGCCGAGCTTCATCGCCGCGACGGCGACGCTCTCCTGACGCACACTGGTGACGATGATGACGCGCGTGTCCGGCGATACACCTCGTAGCTGCTCGACGAGCTGAAGCCCGTTCATGCCCGGCAGGTTGTAATCGACGAGGGCGACGTCGTAGTGCTCCTTCTGCGCTTCTTTCAGGCCGTCTTCCGCCGTACGGGCGAGGTGCCAGTGGCGGATGCCGAAGTTCTTCAGCGCGCGCGTCGCGATCGCCTGATCGTTGGGGCTGTCCTCCACGAGGAGGACGCTCGAGTGTTTGGGATTGAGGGCTTGAACCACCCGGCTCACCTCCTGCGGGCCTATCTTCGAAGGAAGAAGGAATGAGGGGACGGTAGTCCTCTCGCCCTGATCATCGGCGGCGATTTATCGCTGGGAGAGACGTTTGCCTGTGCCGTGCGGCCTATGCCAAACGATAGCTGAGCGTCAGCGTCGCCCTGCCGCGGCGCGGCTTCGCCCACTCGGCGATGCGCAGATCGCCCACGGCGGCGATGCCTCGCGGCGCCTCAAACAGCGGCACGTTATCGCGCTGATCGCGGGCGACGCGGGCGTCGACGAAGAAGTCCTGCAGCTTCTTCGTCTCTGACATGCCAAGCGGCTGGAAGCGGTCGCCCGGCCGCCGGCGCCGGATGCAGATCGTCGCGCCCAGCGCTTCGGCGTCGACGGTCACACCCCGCGGCGCCGCTTCGCGAGAGGCAACGACGATGTGCGGCCCGAAGCGCGCTTCGCCCGGCAGGTCCATCGTCACGCCGCCCTCAGGCAGGACGAAGGACGGCGGCTCACCTGACCGAAGCGTTAGAGCGTCGCGGCCGAGACGCGCGCGGACGTTACGCGGCAGGTCCA
>DATDPC010000149.1:0-12113 GCA_035292965.1 Dehalococcoidia bacterium
CCCGCGCCCGGAGGTCGGCACGACGACGGGCCGGCCGCGACGCACCGGCTGGTTCGATGCCGTCGCCTCGCGCTACAGCGCCAGCATCAACAGCGTCTCGTCCGTCGCCGTCACCCGCCTCGACGTGCTTGACCCGTTCCCGTCGATCATGGTCTGCACCAACTACCGCATCGATGGCGTCCGCGTCGACACGCCGCCGGCCGGCATCGCCGCCTTCCAGCGCGCCGTCCCCGAGTTCGAGGAGATGCCCGGCTGGGAGGCCGATTGCACCAACGCGCGCAAGTTCGAAGAGCTGCCGGAGAACGCCCAGCGTTACGTGCGTCGCATCGGCGAGCTGATCGGCAAGCCGATCGAGATCGTCTCCGTCGGCCCGGAGCGCGAGCAGGTGATCATCGTCGACCATCCGCTGTAGGCGACGCGGCTACTCAGGCAGCAACTGCTGTAGGGGCGCAAATCTCAAAAGGTGACCACCGCCACACGTCGAAGGTTCTCGCGAGTTACTTCCAGTCCGGCCTCATCCAACAGATCGACCCGGGCACTGAGGAACTCGAAGGATTCGCCTTCGAACTCGTTTCGTCGAAGCGTCTCCCTCCCGAAACTGATGCGATGAGAGTCTGGGAGGTAGAAGTACGAGTCTCCAACCGGATAGACGCACCTCCACCTCCTGCCGAGGTGCAAGAAGATACCTGTTGCTTTATGCACGATGCTCCTTCAGGCCCATGATGAAGACCCTAGTCGCATGCACTTAGGGAGCTTTGGCACAGGGAGTCAGAATCTCGCGTCGATTTGATCCTGACCTAGTCTGGGTATCGTGCAGCCTTCTCAGCAACGATTTGTCGAATCATTTCAGCCATTGAGACACTCTGCTCCTTGGCAAGAGCCTTCAGCTGCTCCTTCAATTCGCGTGGCATGAGGATAGTCGTGCGCTTCATTCCTGCATCATAAGTCGGCTGGAGGCTGACTGCTAAGGCCTGATCGCTCACAATGATCGCGTGACCCACCAGGACGTCCCGGACGCGCTGCGCCCCGGCCTCAAGCTCGTCATCGTCGGCATCAACCCCGGGGCGCGCTCCGGCGCCTCCGGCCACGCCTACGCCCACGCCGGCAACCACTTCTGGCGCCTCATGTTCGAGTCCGGCCTCGTCACGCAACCGCTGACCTACGTCGAGGACCATCGCGTGCTCGAGTGGGACATCGGCCTGACAAACCTCTGCGACCGCACGACACCCTCGATGGCCGGCCTGACGCCGGCGGAGATGCGAGAGGGTGCGGCGACGCTGCGTCACAAGCTCCTGCAGTGCCGGCCACGCGTCGTCGCCTTCAACGGCATGGGCATCTACGAGACGTTCTCCGGCCGCAAGCGCGTCAAGCCCGGCCTTCAGGAAGAGACGCTGGATGGCATGCGCATGTTCGCGCTGCCGTCTTCCAGCGGACGCACCGCCGCCTACCTCTGGCCGGCGAAGCTGGCGCTGTTTCAGGAGCTCAAGCGCCTCGTCGATTCTGTGTCTACCGAAGCGGTGGCGACGTGAGCGAAGCAGGACCCGCTTCCGCCGACTGGCCGAACCAGCCCGTACGCGCCGGCGGTGTCTTCTCTGACCGCCTCGATACGTTCCTCGATCAGCTGCTCGAAGGCGTGACGCCGAACGCCGGGCGCTTCTGCGCCTACTGCTACAACCCTCTGCCGCCCGGCCTCGACCGCTGCGACCACTGCAGCCGTGACACCGCCGGCGCCGTCTCGTCGCTCCCCACCGACATCGTCGAGATGCACCGTCTCAAGCGCCGCCGCGAGAGCCTCGTCGTCAACTCGTTCGCCTACATTGGCCTCGGGATGGGGTTGGCGCTGTTCCTGATCATGGTCGCGATCAACGTGCTCTACCTCGATAAAGCGCTCTGGTTCTTCCTCCTCGCGACGCTCGTCTTCCTCCTCGGCAGCCGCCTGCTCGCCGGCATCGTCGGCGGCGTCATCGGCGACGAGGTCGGCTACCGTTACGCGAACAAGAAGCTCGCCGAGGAGTGGCAGGCGCACCTCGCGCAGCGCGACGCGGCTCAGACCCCGTAGGCGTAGCCCTTCATCACGTAGATCAGCTCGAAGCCGTTGCGGATCATGTTGTGGTAGGACGAGATCGGCGTGTCCGGTGTGTCCTCCGCCGTCTCTGACGTCACCCAGTCAATGCCCAAGGCGCCGGCCTCCGCGACGCGCCGGGCGATGATCGCGCCCTGCCCACCGCGACGCCGGTACGCGGGCGCCGTCGCGCCGTAGCCCAGCCAGCCGACGCCGTCTCGAATGTAGAGACCGCCCGTGCCCGCCGGCGTATCGCCGTCCCAAGCAACGTACCAGCGCCAGTCGTCGCGGTCGACCGAATCGGCGACTACACGGCCGCGCTCGATCGACATGCCGAAGCCCGCCGACAGCACCTCGGCGACAGCGTCCTTGTCCTGCGCGCCCGCGGGCTCAATGCGCAGGTCGGTCTCGATCGTCGCGGGCTCACGAGTCGAACGCGCGATCTTCGCGGCGCTGCGGTCGTGCTTGAAGCCACGCGCTTCGAGCATCGCCGGTAGCTTCACCGGCTGCGCGTTCGGCGTCACCCAGACGAAGAACGTCTTGATCCCGGCGCCGCCGTATCGCTCGACCATCGCGTCGATCGTTGCCTCAGTCGCCAGCTCGCCGATGCCGAGGCCGGCGACGCGGTTGAGACGCCCCGCTGGTGAATAGTCGACGACGCCGACCGCTGAGCCGAAGCGTGCAACCTCGACGCTGCTGCGCTTCGGGTCCGTGCCCTCGAAGAAGGTGGCGGAGGCTTCTGCCAGGATCAGCTCCATCCGTCTCACCAGCGCCGGGTTGCTCAGGTCATTCATGTCTCCCTCCAATAAAACTAAAGGGGCGACCCGTGTGGGTCGCCCCTTTACGTGCCGTTTGCTTGCCCCGTCAGACGCTGACCGGAAGGTCGATCTGGTGGCGCCGTAGCTCGGCGAGGAGCTTGGAAGACGCCTCGGCGTCCAGGTCGACCAGCGGCAGTCGCACGCCGCCGACGTCAAAGCCGAGCTTGTTCATCGCGTGCTTGATCGGGATCGGGTTCGCCGCCACAGTCATCAGGATCGACATCAGCGGCAGCATGCGGCGATGGATCGACGCCGCTTCCTGCACGTTGCCGGCGAGGTACGCGTCGATGATCGAGCGCATCTGCCGCCCGACGATGTTCGAGCAGGTGCAGACGACGCCATAACCGCCGATCGAGAGCAGCGGCAGCGTCATCGAGTCGTCGCCGGCCCACAGGCTGAACTCGGGGCCTGCTTCCTCGATCGTGCGCGCCATGTTGTCGAGCTTCCCCGTGGCGTCCTTGACGCCGACGATGTTCGGGATGCGCGCGCAGCGTAGCGTTGTCTCGACCGACATTTCCGTCGCGGTTCGGCTGGGGATGTTGTACATCACGCAGGGGATATCGACGCCGGCGGCGATTGCCTCGAAGTGGCGAAAGATGCCCTCCTGCGTCGGGCGGTTGTAATAGGGAACGACCAGCAGCAGCCCGTCGACTCCGGCGCGCTGTGCCTCGCGTGAAAGCTCGACGCTCTCGGCCGTGTTGTAGGTGCTCGTGCCGGCGAGGACGTGGCCGTTCTTGCCGACGGCGCCCTTGACGGCCCGGAAGAGCTGCAGCTTCTCGTCGCGCGAGAGCGTCGGCGCTTCGCCCGTCGTCGCGGAGACGATGACGCCGTCGCTGCCTGTGTCTAGCATGGCGCGCGCGAGGTTCTGCGCCTGGTCGTAGTCGACGTCGCCGTTTGGCTTGAACGGCGTCACCATCGCCGTGATCAGCCGGCCGATGCCGTGTTTGGGCCTATCGTTCGCCATCGCAGTCCTCCCGCGGAGATGCAGGCCTTCGGGCCCGCGTCAGGCTTGCAAGTATACGAGACATCGCAGCGCCTAGATCAGGCTTCGCGCGATCAGCTCTTCGGCGATCTGGATCGCGTTCAGGGCCGCGCCCTTGCGCAGGTTATCGCCGACCACCCAGTAGGCGATGCCGTTGGGGTGGGAGATGTCGCGCCGGATGCGGCCGACGTAGACCGGGTCCGTGCCAGCGGCGGCGCGCGGTTGCGGGTAGAGGCTGGCTTGCGGGTCGTCCTGGAGCACGACGCCGGGGGCGCAGCCGAGCACCTCCCACACCTGCTCCAGCGCCATCGGCCGCTCGAACTCGGCGAAGACGGCGGCGCTGTGCGAGACAAAGACGGGCACGCGCACGCACGTCGCGGCGATCGCGATCTCCGGCGCGTGCATGATCTTGCGCGTCTCGTTCACCAGCTTCATCTCTTCGCTCGTGTAGCCGTCTTCCTTCCACGAACCGATCTCCGGGATCAAGTTGAAATCGATCCGGTGCGGGTAGACGTGCGGCGTCACCGCTTCGCCCGCGAGCGAGGCGCGCGACTCCGCCTCGAGCTCTTCGACGGCTTCGCGGCCCGTACCGGACACGGACTGATACGTCGCGACGATGACGCGGCGCACCGGGTTCAGCTGGTGCAGCGGCCACAGCGTCATCACCACCGGCGTCGTCGAGCAGTTCGGGATCGCGAGGATGCCCTTGTGGTTGGCGACGTCGTCGCCGTTGATCTCCGGCACCACCAGCGGCACCTCCGGGTCCATGCGCCAGACGCCCGAGTCGTCGATCACGATTGCGCCTGCCTTCGCGGCGATCGGCGCGTATTCGCGCGAGATCTCGTCCGTCGCGGAGATGAAGGCGAGGTCGCAGCCTTCGAAGGACGACGGCGAAAGCGCCTCTACCTCCAGCACGTCTTCGCCGTAGGCGATCTTCTTGCCGGCGGAGCGCTGCGAGGCGATCAGCTTCAACGAGCCCAGCGGGAAACCACGCTCCGGCAGAATCCGGAGGAACTCCTCGCCCACGACGCCGGTTGCGCCGACCACGGCCACGTTGTACTTCTTCGCCATCGCTCGCCCTTCGCGGCTCGTCTGAGAATGAATGCGCCCCTCACGCAAGGGGCACGCCGGCACGCTCAGTCAGATAAGGCATGATAACCCGTCGACCAGACGTAGGCCAATCCACGGAAGCCCTTACGACTGGCGCTCACCCGCCTCGCTGGCTAGAATCGAATCGACTACAGAAGCAACGGGGGACACATGGCGGCAAGCGTCGGTAAGCGGTACGTAGCGCCTTCGGGCGCCGAGGTCATCGTCACCAAGGGCGGCGCCGGCGATCTCAGCGACGGCGAAGTCCCGCTGACGCTGAAAGAAGCGGGCGTCGCGCCGACAGACGCCTCCGGCCGCAGCGAACCCCTGATCCAGCTCGGCAAGCGCTATAGGTCGCCCGACGGCGAGGTCGAGCTCCTCGTGATCAAGGCCGGCGTCTGCGACCTGCGCTACAACGGCGCCGAGATGGAAGCCCTCCAGCCAAAAATCCTCCCCTCAGCCGACTAGAGACCCTTCCCACTACAGAAACGTCCCGACCAGCCGCCTTCAGCGGGGTCCGGGGTGTCCCCCGGCTTCGATGAGCCGCGTCGACCCATTGACGTTAGCATTGGCTGTTTCTATTGTTACGTCACTACCGAAGGGGAAGAGATACGATGGCCGTAACAGTCAGCCCAACATCCAGCCGACAGCAGCAGTTCGGGATCACGCTTGCTGGTGCATGGCTCGTCGGCTTCGTCCTCAATGCCGCCGGCACGTTCGGCTGGTTTAACGGCGAAAGGGACGACGATCAGGTCGTCGGCTGGCTCGTGGTCGGCGGGATCGCCGCCGTGATCACAGCTGGCATGTTCTGGTGGAACCGTAGTCTCGTTGCTGCTCCGGTAGCCGCCAGGCTAAGCACTCGGGCGCTGATCTTCGGCGTTCTTGCCTTCGTTTCCATCCCCGTCTTCTGGCTCGGACTGCACCCGATCTTCGCCGCTACGGCGATCGTCCTCGGCATGGAGGCGATGCGCTTCGCGGAGGGCAAGAAGCCGCTGACCTTCGTCGCGTTGATCCTGGCCGCGGCCGGCTTCGTGATCGGTTCTGCAGGCAACCTTTTCGGCTAGCAAGACTGCGACGCCTGCCTCACCTGTAACGCCCTCTATCCCGAGGGCGTTTGAATACTTGGAGACACCACGGAAGGGTAGGATCACGGATGATAGGTCTCGGTATTCGCGGCGGCTCGGAAGCCAAGCAACAGCGACAGCAGATTCTCGACAAGGTTACGCGCGAAGCAGACGCGGGCCGGCGCCTGGCGATCTACGACCGCGAGACCGGTCTCTACGCGCACTGGTACCTCAACCGCCGCTTCACCGAAGAGACGAAGCGCTCCCAGCGCTACACCCGTCCCCTCAGCGTCATCGTCGTCGAAGTGCCGCACTCGGAAGGCTTCGGCGGCCGCGACCAGATGACCGCCTACCTGATGAACGGCATGCGCAACTGCGACATCGCCAGCCACCTCGGTGACGGCCGCTACCTCGTCTATATGCCGGAGACAGACGCCGCAGCCGCCGAGCACGCCGCGCAGCGCATCCGCCTCCACGCCGTCGGCACGCTTACCGGCGCCTCCGTCCACGGCGACGACGGCGCAGACCTCGCCACGCTGCAAGCAATCGCCGAGGCCCGCCTCGACGAAACACGCCCCGGCAGGGCGAAGCACGAAGCACCGCCAACCGACGGCATCATCGACCTCCGCCCCTTTAAAGAAGGCGACGAACCGAAGCTCAGCCCGGCGCTGTAGACAAGCGCTTCGTAACCAACTAGATTTGATGCGACCTTGCTGGAGGTCGCATCAACTTTGAAAACGAATCGCAGCTACATCCTGGTCATATGCCTCGGGGGTTTGGCGTTCGGCGCGGTCGCCTGTGGCGACAGCAAACCCGTCAGCGGCGAAAAGGCGGCGCCAACGTCGACGTCGGCGCCCGAGTCGACGAAAGCTCCCGCCCCAACCGCCGCATCAACCGCAACCGTCCCGCCTCCGGCGCCAACCGTCGCTCAGCAAGTCGTGGCGCCAACGGCCACAAACCCGCCTCCCGCGCCGCCAACCGCGACGAAGCCACTACCCACGGCGACGACGAAGCCGGCAGGAAACTGCTCACCCGCCTATCCGACGGTCTGTATCCCGCCTCCACCGCCGGACCTCGACTGCGGCGACATACCCTACAAACGATTCACGGTACTAGCGCCCGATCCACACAACTTTGACGGCGACCACGACGGAATCGGCTGCGAGAGCTAGTAGAGCGGCGACTCCGCAGAAGCGGCAGCCCTATCGGTCCAGCGTAAGGCTGGTGGGTGGTCGGGGTGCCCAGATTCGAACTGGGGGCCTCCTGCTCCCAAAGCAGGCGCTCTGACCAAGCTGAGCTACACCCCGTAGCGGCTTCTAAGTTTACACGCGCATCGGACAAGCAGACGTTTGGTTCGCAAGAGCCGGGGCGTCTGCCTGGGATTGCTTCGCTCCGCTCGCAAAGACAGAGTTTGCCCTGCCTGACGAACCCTTGTCGGCTGCGCATCGCTCTCGCGCTGCTCCGCCTCGAAATAAGAGAAGAGTACTGAGGGGAGACCCTCAGACTCCCCCCGCATGGGCTGCGCCCCCGCACCCCCGCTGAGGTCTCTGAAGCCTGAAAGCTGGATAGCTGACAACTGCCGGCCCGTTTGCCCCGAGGAGCCTACAACCTTACGGCGTAGGACACGAAGCGCACTGCCACGACTCGCCGTGCGTGTACTCGCAGGCGGCGCAGTCCCAGCTCGTGTGCGGCGACAGCCACTCGACCCGCGCAGCGTCCCAGCGCCGGTGCCGGTGCTCCGACGCGATCGTCCCGCGACAGCGCGGGCAGACGCCGCTGGTCAGCGCCGCCATGCGCGACTCCTGCAGCTGCGCGTTCAGCGTCATCGCCGTGAGCGAGACGAACAACGCCAGCGCGAAGACGCCGCCAACCGCCGGCGAGACCAGGTTCGCTACGACGACAAACGCCGCCACGCTCCACGCCGCCGTGCCGATGAAGTCGAGCGCCAGATCGAAGCCGCGGCGCACCAGCGCCGTCATCGCTTAGCCGCCTCCAGCCGGCCGGCGCCGACGAGCTGGTTCACGTCCTCGATGCCGTGCTCGCGGCAGTAGCGCTCGATGCCGTCGATAACCTCGAGCGGCGCCAGCGGGTTCGCGAACGTCGCCGTGCCCACCTGCACCGCCGAAGCGCCGGCGAGGATGAACTCGAGCGCGTCCGTCGCCGTCGAGACGCCGCCGCAGCCGATGACCGGCACGTCCACCTCGCCCGCGACGGCGTAGACCTGGCGCAGCGCCACCGGCTTCAGCGCCGGGCCCGAAAGCCCCGCGAACGTCGCGCCGATCGCCGGCCGCTTGCGTCCGAGGTCGATCGCCATCGCCTGCAGCGTGTTGCCGACACAGAGCGCGTGCGCCCCGGCATCGACAACGGCGCGCGCGATGGCCACCGGATCGGCGACGTTTGGCGTCAGCTTGGCGATTACCGGCAGCGTCGTCGCCCGTATGACGCCTCGCACGACAGCGGCGGCGCTCTCCGGGTCCTGCCCGAACTCGATACCGCCGCGCTCCGTGTTCGGGCAGCTCAGGTTCAGCTCGACGCCGGCAAAGCCCTCGACGCCCTCGAGCTTCGCGGCGACCTCGGCGTACTCGCGCACCGTGAAGCCCATGACGCTGGCGATGACGGGCACACGCCAGCCCTGATAGATCGGCGCCTTCTCGCGCACGAGAGCGCTGATGCCGATGTTCTGCAGCCCAATCGAGTTGAGCATCCCGGACGGCGTCTCAGCGATGCGCGGCGGCGGGTTGCCGCGCCGCGGCGAAAGCGTCGTCGTCTTCGTCACGATCGCGCCGAGGCGCTGGATGTCGAAGAGCCTCGTCTGGTCGTCGCCATAGCCGAAGGTGCCGGACGCGACCATCACCGGGTTCGCCAGCAAGAGGCCGCGCTTCGAACCGGGAGCGAGCTCGACGCTGAGCGAAGGGCCCGTAGTCATCAGGAGAATCGTACTACGAAGGCGTCTCCAGAAAACCGGAGAGGCCCCTCTTGCGAAGGGCCTCTCTCTTGTTACGGACCGACCGGAGTCGACGATTTAGTCGTCGCCGCCGGCGGGGCGAGCGGTCTGTGCGATGACGGGGCGGTTTGCGCCGCCTCCCATCTTGCTGATACTTGCCATCGGGTCGCCCTCCCAGAGGGTGTCATACGCGGAGTTGCGGAACTCGCGTACCTCATCACACCGCTTGCAGCGGCCGAGGCTCACTGCGCCGTGCGGCGACTCGATGACCCAGTGGTGGCGGCATACGGGAGCTTCTGGCTCCTCCTGGTCCACTACCGGCTGGTCAATGACGGTTGTCTGCATATCCTCCTCCTGTTCCTTCCCATCCTGTCCACACTTGTAATACGTTCGGCGGGAACGACTGGATCATTTATCGAAGCACAACGTATCAGTCCTATTGCAGTTGGTCAAGGTTTATACGTAAAATACCTTCATAAATATATTAAGCAAGTGTTAAGCGTTCCCATAAGGCTGCCGGCCTTCCTATAATTGATGAAGGACTAACCTCCAACGTATGCAGACGACCAAGCAGCAGATCCTCGTCCTCCTCAAGCGCGCCGGCAGCGTCACCATCGACGAAGCCGCGGGCGCTCTGGCGATTGCTTCGATGACGGCGCGACAGCATCTCACCGGCCTCGAGCGCGACGGCCTCGTCCAGGCTGAGAAGGTGCGTCGCAGCACGGGACGGCCGCATTACCTCTACTCTCTGACGCCGAAGGGCGACGAAATGTTCCCGCGGCACTACGAGCTATTCGCCCAGCTTCTCCTCGATGAAGCTGGGCTTTTGACGTCCGCCGATATCGAAGGCCTCGACGCCGACCAGAAGCGCTCGCTGCTGCTGAAGCGCACGGCGGACCGCCTCGCGGCGCGCTACCAGTTCCCTGTCGAAGGGCGCGGCCTCGAGGAGCGCGTCTCCGCCGTGACCGACGTGCTCCACCTCGTCGGCGGCTTCGCCGAGTGGCTGCGCATCGATGGTGGCTTCGAGATTCGCGATTACAACTGCGTCTTCGCCCGCCTGACCACCGAGGTCAGCGGCTGCGAGCAGCACACCGGCCTCATGACCCAGCTGATCAAGTGGCCCGTCCAGCACGAGCTCCTTCTCAACGGCCACGTCGCCTGTTGTCGTTACCTTGTCTACTCGGACGCGCGCGCCGCGGAGGGCCTCATCGCCAATGCCTAGTCCTGAGCTTGTCGAAGGGCCTGATCAGACAACCGTTATCGATGCGCTGAGTCGCGTCGAAGACCCGGAGCTGCACCGCGATATCGTCTCCCTCAACATGGTGCGCGACCTCAAGATCAACGGCGACGCCGTCTCGATGACGCTGATGCTGACGACACCGGCCTGCCCGCTCACCGGCCCGTTCAAAGAAGCGGTCGAGACCGCGCTGCTCGCGATCCCCGGCGTCGCCCGCGCCGACGTCGCCCTCGATGCAGAGGTGCGCGGCCACCGCGGCGGCAGCGAGAAAAAGCCCGTCGAAGGCGTCAAGAACATCATCGCCGTCGCCTCGAACAAAGGCGGCGTCGGCAAATCGACCGTCGCGACCAACCTCGCCGTCGCGCTGGCAAAGCACGGCGCCAAGGTCGGCATCCTCGACGCCGACATCACCGGCCCCAACATCCCGACGATGATGGGCTTCGAGGCCGGCTTCATGCAGAAGGACGAGGGCGGTCTTCGCACCGCGGAGCGTCACGGCGTCAAGGTCTGCTCCATCGGCTTCGCGCTGCCGAAGGGCACCCCCGTCGTCTGGCGCGGGCCGATGATCGGCACCGCCGTGCGCGACTTCCTCCACAACATCGACTGGGGTGAGCTCGATTACCTCATCGTCGACCTACCGCCGGGCACCTCCGACGCGTCGATGAGCATGGTGCAGGAGGCGCCGATCGCCGGCGCCGTCGTCGTCAGCACCCCACAGACGATCGCGCTCGAAGACGCGACGAAGGCAGTCGCGATGTTCGACCGCATGCAGGTGCCGGTTTTCGGCATCGTCGAGAATATGAGCTACTTCATTGCCCCGGATACGGGCACACGCTACGAGATTTTCGGGCACGGCGGCGCTAAGATGGCCGCAGAGGAGCTCGGCCTAGAGTTCCTCGGTGAGGTGCCCCTCGATCAAGCAACGCGCGAGGCGAGCGACGCGGGCCTACCGGTGACCGTGGCCCACCCTGAATCAGACGCCGCGAAGGCGTTCATGGCCGTCGCCGAGAAAATCGCCGGTCGCTGCAGCGTCCAAAACTATCTAGAGGAGAATTCACCTGTCTGAATGGCTATCGTTCCTGAACCGTTCCCGTGGCGGCGAAGCCGCCGCACAAGCACCCGAAACAACCGAAGCTGAGGCGCCGAAACCCAAGCGCCGTAGCTCGCGCGCCAAGCGCGTTGAAGAAGACACAACCGTCCTGCCGGAAGCGACAACCGAGCTGCAACCGGACCCAGAGGCGCCAGCGCCCGAAGCCGCCGAGGGCGAAGCCCGCCCGGCGCGACGTCGCGGTACGCGCGGCGGGCGCGGCCGCACCCGCCCGGCCGGCGCAACCACGGACGGCCTCCAGCGCATGGATGAGGATCCCACCGTCCCGCAGGAAGCGACAACCGAGCTTCAGCCCGACCCCGAGGCGCCCGCGATCGAGGGCGAACCCGTCGATGGCGAGGCCCAGCCCGTTACGCGACGCCGTCGCGGCACGCGCGGTGGCCGCGGTCGCGGCCGCTCCGGCGGTGTCGCCGGCGCCGGCCCCGGCGGCGCCCTCATCGAGAAGCCACGCGACACGATCCGGCCCGTCACCCCGCCCGCCGAGCGTCGCGGCGTTAGCCCGCGCGAACCTCGCGGCATCACACCGAGAGCCGTACCGCCGGCGCGCGGTCGCGGTCGCGAGTTGCCCACCGGCAGCGTCGAGTCGCTGATCGCGCGCCAGAACGTCCTCTTCGAGGACTTCGCCAACCGTCAGTCAGAGACGATGCGTGACGTCCAGCGCGCCCTGCGCGGCGTCAGCGGGCGCGACTCGCTGCCCGGCGCCGGCCACGCCACGCTAGCGCTCCCCAAGGTCGCGATCTTCCTAGACGTGCCGAACCTGATCTATGCGGCCGACGACCGCAATATCAAGATCGACTTCGGCAGGCTGC
>DATDPC010000150.1:0-20124 GCA_035292965.1 Dehalococcoidia bacterium
GCGGCCCTGCCGGCGCTGGACGACATCGAGGTCGCGAAGCGGCTCACGGCGGTGAAGGGCCTGGGCGAGTGGTCGGCGCACATGTTCCTGATGTTTCACCTCGGGCGGCCGGACGTTCTGCCCGTCGGCGACCTCGGCGTGCGCAACGGCATGCGCGTCGCCTACGGGCTCGAAGAGATGCCGACGCCGAAGCAGGCGCTGGTGATCGGCGCGCCGTGGGCGCCGTATCGGTCTGTCGGGTCGTGGTACATGTGGCGGGTGACGGAGCCGGTGGCGCAGGACATCTAGGGGCGGAGTAACCAGTAACCAGTAACCAGTAACCAGTAGCCGGTGACCGGTGACCGGGCTGGTGTTACGTCGTCTGGGCGGTGGAGAAGCGCTCCAGCGCTTCCATCTGTGGTTTTGTCAGGACGATGTCCCAGCGGGCGCGCCGGAGGGCGGCGAACGCCTGCGGCAGGGGCATGCCGAGCTTCACGAGCACGGCGCAGGCGACGGTGGCGCTGCGGCCGCGACCTTCGCGGCAGTGGACGAGGACGGGGCCGTTGGCGTTGATCCGCTCGATGACCCAGCCCGTGATCAGGCGCAGCGACGCGTCGGAAGGCGCGGCGCCGTCGACGATGGGCAGGCGCAGGTAGCGCAGGCCGTGCGCCTCGGCGAGGTGGGCGGCGTCTTCCGCCTCGGCGCGGAGGTCGAGGACGACGCGGATACTGGCGGTGTGGAGCAGCGGCCAGTCGTCGTCCGCCGGTTCGGGCGAGATCGCGAGGTCGCGGCTGAGCCAGTAGACGCGCGGGTAATTGGCCTTCGGGCCTTTGGGAAGGAGACGTTTGAGGTTCGTTAGGGCTACCATCACAACTAATCAAACGCAGCTACATTGGTAAAGGTAACAACTAATCTGTGGCGTCAACGATGAACCAGATATGAAGGAGCGAAGATGAAGAGCGAAACCGGGCGCCGGATGATGGACGCGGCGCGCGCCAAGGCGGCCGAAATCGGCAAGGGCGTTAGCATCGCGATCGTCGATACGGGCGGCACGCTGGTGGTGCTCGAGCGCGTCAACGACCCGCCGCCGGCGACGGCGCTTGTGGCCGAGGGCAAGGCGGTGTGCAGCGTCATGTTCGGCCGCGACTCAGGCGTGATCGCCGGCTTCGCCGACCGGATCCCGGCGGTGACGAACTCGCTGATGGCGCGGCTCAACGGCCGCTTCGTGGCGCTGCAGGGCGCCGTCGTCGTGCAGGCCGATGGCGAGACGGTGGGCGCCGTCGGCGTCTCGGGCGCGACGAGCGAGGAAGACGAGGCGATCGCGGGCGCAGCGCGCGACGTCTACGGCGCCTAGGCGGGCTCGGCCGCCTCGCGCCCTGAGCGCGACCAGAGCGCCATCACGACGACGATGCCTGCGAGGGCCAAACCGACGCCGACGAGCACGGCGCGCTCGCTGGTGAGGTCGGCGACGGCGCCGACGAGGAGCCCCAGCAGGTTAGTGAAGCTCCAGGCCAGCATCGTGATCGAGACGACGCGTCCGTAGTAAGCGGGGCCGGCGCGGTGGAGAAAGGCGGCGCTGAGGAGCGTCTGATAGGCAGCGCTGAAGATGCCGGCGAAGAAGAAGACGATGACCGCGAGCGTGAAGGTCGGCATCAGCCCGGTCAGCGATGTGAGCAGCGCGAAGACGAAACAGCACGACCACATCAGCATCGACGCCCGGTGCGCGTTCGGTAGCGACGCGACGACGAACGCGGCGACGAGCGACCCGAGAGCGTTCGCAGCCATGATGATGCCGAATCCCTCCTTGCCGGAATGCAGCACGTCTTTCGTGTAGCCGGGCAGCACGACGACCGTCGAGAAGCCAACCATCGTCACAACGAAAAAGGCGAGCACGACCTCCAGCAGGCGCCGGTTGTGAGCGACATGGCGGAGGCCTTCGCGGATCTCGTGGATGACGTGGGCGCCGCTCGGTGGGGGCGGCGGGTGCAGCGGCAATCGAAACGCGGTGTAGAGCAAGGGCAGGCTGATCGCAGCGAGGACGATGTACGTGCCCTTCGTGTCGATCGCCTGGGAGGCCAGCATCGCGCCGGCGAGCAGCGGCCCGATGGTGCGGGCGGTGTGCAGCGTGACCTGGATCAGCGCGGCGGCGTTTGCCCGGCGCTGCATCGGCAGGATCTCGCCGAGGAACGACAGCTGGGCGGGTCCGAAGTAGGACATGCTCGATCCCAGGAAGAACGCGGCCAGCGCCAGCAGGTAGATGTTCAGCATCCCTGTCCAGGTAAGCGCGATCAGAAACAGGGCAACGCAGAAGATCGCCGTCTGGGTCAGCCAGATCAGACGCTTCTTTGCGACGCGATCGGCGACGGCGCCGCTGAGCAGCGTGTTGAGCAGCATCGCCGCGCCGAGGGAGGACTGGACGAAGCCGACGGAGCGGTTGTTGCCGGTCAGGTCGTAAGCAACGACGTTCTGGGCCGCAACGGCGATCTGGATCATCGTGATCATCAGCAGAGAGTTGAGCGCCAGCATCCGGAAGGCGGGCGTTTCGAGGGCGGCGAAGGTCGTCGCGAGGCGGCTCTGGCGCGCCTCGTCCGGGGCAGCTTCGGTTAAGGGCTCGATCTCGATTGTGGGGCTGTCGGTCATGCGCTACGGCGAATATAACCGACGCCCCGACGCGGCCGTCGAAATGCGGTATGCTCGGCCGGCATCGTCAGATTCGGGAGGAGACAGAGATGAAGGGCCGCGTCGTAGTTTTCAAGGCGCCTCACCAGCCGTTCGGCATCGAGGAGTTCGATGTGCCGGACCCGGAGCCCGGCGCGATCGTCCTGAAGATGACGCAGGCGGGTGTCTGCGGGTCCGACCTGCACCGCTGGCGCGGCGACGGCCAGACGACGGTCGCGACGCCGGCGACGGGCTCGACCGTCGGGCACGAGGGCACGGGCGTGATCTACAAGCTCGGCGACGGCGTGACGACGGACTCGCTGGGCAAGACGATCAAGGAAGGCGACCGCCTGGTGTACTCGGCGATCTCACCTTGCGGGCGCTGCTACCAGTGCATCAACGGCAACGGCAACTGGTGCAGCGGCGTACGCATGGGCCGAAACAGCTACGGCGTCTGGCCCTTCTTCACCGGCACCTACGCCGACTACTACTACATCCGCCCCAACGTCCCGGTCTTCAAGGTGCCGGACGAGCTCGACGATAGCGTCCTCGGCTTCGTCAACTGCGCGATGGGTACTGTGACCGAGGGCCTGATGCGCGCCGGCTGCAAAGAGGGTGACTACGTCGTCATCCAGGGGGCGGGCGGCCTCGGCCTGAACGCCGTCGCGATGGCGAAGGACATGGGAGCGCACCGCGTCATCGTCCTCGACCGGTTGGAGAACCGTCTCGGCCTGGCGCGCGAGTTCGGCGCGGACGAGACGATCAACATCGAGCAGGAGTTCTCGACGCCGGAGATGCGGCGTCAGCGGATCCTCGACATCACGGAGGGGCGCGGCGCCGACGTGGTCATGGAGCTGGTCGGCAAGGCTGACCTGCTGGTCGAGGGGCTTTCGTACCTGACGTCCGGGGGGACGTTTGTCGAGATCGGCAACATCGTCAAGGGCCAGACTGTGACGATCGACACGTCGACGATCCTGCGGGGCCAGCGGATCATCGGTTCGGCGATGTACCGGCCGCAGCTGCTGCCGATGATGCTGGAGACGCTGGTGAAGCAGAAGGGCAAGGCGCCGTACGAGAAGGTGGTCTCGCACTACTACCCGCTGGCGGACGTGACCAAGGCGTTTGAAGACGCGGAGTGGCAGGACCGCCAGACGCCCGTCTCCCGCTCGATGCTCGTGCCGTAGACTGCAGTCTCGCAATCGGGCAATCTGGCAGACGGTACACGGGCAAACCGGCAAACCGGCAGACGACACACGGGCAAACTGGCAGACGGGCAAAGCAGGCGTCTGCCGACGACAAGCCAGCGCCCCTTTGAGAAATTAGCCAGGAGACGACTTGAAAGTCCACGAGTTTCAGGCCAAAGCGTTGCTCGCCCAGTACGGCGTGCCCGTACCGAACGGCCGCGTCGCCTCGACGCCGGCGGAGGCGCGGCGAATCGCCGAGGAGCTGGGCGTTCCTAGCGTGGTTAAAGCGCAGATCCACGCCGGCGGCCGCGGTAAAGGCGGCGGGATCAAGCTCGCGGCGACGCCGCAGGAGGCTGAGGCGGCGGCGGAGGCCGTGCTCGGGATGACGCTGGTGACGCCGCAGACGGGGCCGGAGGGGCGCCTCGTGCGCCGCGTCCTCGTCGAGGAGCAGACGCAGGTCGAGCGCGAGATCTACCTCGCGATCCTGATCGATTCGAGCAGCGGCAGGCCGATCCTGATGGGCTCGTCCGCGGGCGGTATGGACATCGAGGAGGTCGCGGAGCACCACCCGGAGTCGATCCACCGTGTCGCGATCGACCCGGCGGCGGGCTACCAGCCGTTCGAGGGCAGACAGCTCGCCTTCGCGATCGGCCTCGGCGGCGACCAGCTGCGGCCGGCGACGGCGCTGATGGGCGGCGTCTACAAGCTGTTCGTCGAGAAGGACGCCTCGCAGGTGGAGATCAACCCCCTCGTCGTCACGAAGGACGGCAAGCTGCTGGCGCTGGACGCGAAGCTGAACTTCGACGACAACGCCGCCTTCCGCCACGCCGACATCGTGTCGCTGCGCGACCTGGACGAAGAGGACCCGCTGGAGGTGCGCGCGCAAGCCGAGGGCATCTCTAACTATGTAAAGCTGGACGGCAACATCGGCTGTGTGGTCAACGGGGCAGGCCTGGCGATGGCGACGATGGACGCGATCAAACTCGCGGGCGGCGAGCCGGCGAACTTCCTCGACATCGCGACGGCGAACGACCCGCAACGGGTCGTGAACGCGCTGGGGATCCTCGGCTCAGACGCGAACGTGAAGGCGATCCTGATCAACATCTTCGGTGGCATGGCGCGCGTCGACGTGATCGCCGAGGGCATCGTCGAGGCGCACAACAAGGGCCTCGTCAAGGTGCCGATCGTCGCGCGGCTCGCCGGTACGAACCTCGAAGAGGGGCTGAAGCTGCTGGCGGCATCATCGGTGCATGTCGAGCGGGCCGAGGACCTCGGCGAGGCGGCGCGCAAGGCGGTGGCGGCGGCGCTGGGGAGTTAGACTAGGCGTATGGTTGCTCTTCTCGAGACGAGGCGCATAGAGCCCGACATCTCTGCTAATGAACAAGCGCCCCAGAGTAGGAAGCACTCAGAACGAGCCGACAAGCTCTTTGATGCTGGATTATTCGAACAGGCGCTTCCAGAGTACGAGGCTGCCCTAGAGGTCGACCCATCCAATCCATACTTGCACAACAACCGCGGCGCAACACTGGCACACCTGGGCAGGCTCGATGAAGCAGTCGAGGACTTCGCGCGCGCGAGTAACCTCCTCGGCAGAGTGAATCCAGTTCTGAGCCGAAACCATGCACTTGCTCTGGCCGAGCTTGGGAGATTCAAGGAAGCTCTCGCTGTTCTCGATGCGTTAGGAAAGCGAGTTCACGAAACTGACTCAGCCAAAGTCCGAAGGTCGATAGTAGAAATGGCGTTACGCGATCTCGTCCGAAGTGGCTTCGCTTCCTGGGATGGAGGGAAGCCCAAGGGAAGCAAGAACCCCATCAAGCTCACGCCCGGACCCTCTATTACGGAGATGATTCATGAAGGTCGGCGGTGATTCTCTATCAGGATTCGGACAGCATCTGTAAGCGCTACCTACACGACGAGGAAGGAATCGCCGAGACGGCGAGAGCAGTCGAAGAAGCCGATGTAGTTGCCACCTCGGCACTCTCATATGCGGAAGTCAAGGGGGTTCTGTCGCGGGCTCGAAAAGGGCGCCGTATTAGTACGGAGCCACGTTTCAAACGTGTTAGCGAGGAGTTCGAGACGGATTGGCGTGCATACTTCCAGGTTGCAGTCTCGACGGAACTGATTGTCCGCGCGTGTGATCTCGCAACCAAGCATGCACTGACCGGAATCGACGCAATCCATCTGGCATCTGCAATCACGCTTCGGGGCCAAGTGCCAGACGTTATGGCCGCATCCACCTGGGATAAACAGTTGGCTGGCGCGTGTATTGCTGAGAACCTAACGCTCGCACACGAGGTGAGCTGATGAGCATCCTGGTGAACAAGGACACGCGCGTGCTGGTGCAGGGGATCACGGGGCGCGAGGGCGGCTTCCAGACGGAACGCTGCATCGAGTACGGCACGAAGGTTGTCGCCGGCTGCACGCCCGGGCGCGGCGGCGAGACGGCGTTCGGCGTGCCGGTGTTCAACACGGTCGCCGAAGCCGTGGCCGAGCGCGGGCCGATCGATTGCTCGCTGATCTTCGTGCCGGCGCCGGGCGCGGCGGACGCGATTCTCGAGGCGGCGGATGCGCGGATCAAGCTGATCATCTGCATCACGGAGGGCATCCCGACGCTGGACATGATGACGGTGAAGCGGACGCTGCGCGATAGCGGCCTGACGCTGATCGGTCCGAACTGCCCCGGCGTGATCACGCCGTCCGAGTGCCGTGTCGGCATCATGCCGGGCAGCGTCTTCAGCAAGGGGCGCGTCGGCGTCGTTTCACGCAGCGGCACGCTGGTGTACGAGGCGGTCGACCAGCTATCGCGGCTCGGCATCGGCCAGTCGACCTGCGTCGGCGTCGGCGGCGACCCGATCATCGGCACGACGCAGCGCCAGGTGGTCGAGATGTTCAACAACGACGCGGAGACGGACGCGATCGTGATGATCGGCGAGATCGGCGGGACGGCGGAGCAAGAAGCGGCGGAGTACATCAAGGCGAACGTGAAGAAGCCGGTGATCGCGTTCATCGCCGGGAGCACGGCGCCGCCGGGACGCCGCATGGGTCACGCGGGCGCGATCATCGCCGGCAACACGGGCACGGCGACGTCGAAGAAGGCGGCGCTGAGCGAGGCAGGCGCGGTGATCTGCGACTCGCCGGCGGAGATCGGCGCGACGACGCAGCGGGTGTTGCGCGAGCGGGGGCTGATCTAGCGTAAGGGGCTGCGGGATGAATCCCGCAGCTTCGCCGACGGGGCGTTGCCCTAACGACACCCGATCAATACACGGGGGTTCGCCCTACGAGAGCCTCAGGGCGAGCGGAGTTTAGTTCCCGTTGTTCGGGCGAAGCGCGACTGGATCACGAGGCGCCCGTCGCCCTCACCCCTACGACAGGCTCAGGGCGGCGCCTAGGTGCGTATTCAGATAAGGCTACGTGCGTTCTCGGTAGGACTGGAGCGCATTGGCTACGTCTTGCCCTGAGGTGCGGCCGGTGGCGGCGAGCTCGGCGATGAGGTTGGCGCGGCGGGCGAGGTCGGTGGCGTCGCGGGCGAATTGCTGCGGCGGCGTTTGGGCGACGAACTTGTCGCCGTCTGCTTGCCAGCGGAAGAGCGAATGGCCGACGGGGCGTCCGTTCTCGATGCGCTCGACCTCGTAGAGGTGGGTGACGCGGCGCCAGAAGTCGTTGTAGCCACCGAAGCGCTCGATGTAGATGACGAGCTTGAAGGTCGAGGCGTGATCGTCCGGGACGCGGTTGCCGAGGCTGACTTCGGCGATCGCGTCTTCGACGCTGCCGGCGTGGAGGGCCGTCTGCAGCGAGTAGCCGCCTTCGACGACGGTCTCGAAGACGCGGCGCACGGGTTCGCCCCAGATGTAGCCGGGCACCGGCGCCTGGGCGAACTCGGGGACGACGATGTAGCCGCCGCGGCGTTCGCGCCTCAGCGCTTCGAGCTCCTGCGCGTGGCCGTGGACCAGCGAAGCGGGCACGTGCGGCGGACGCATCGCCAGGACCGCGTTCGAGGTCGTGGTCTTGCCGGCGAAGCGGGGGATGGCGACGGTGAGGAACGAGAGGCGCTCGTCGACGGCGGCCCAGAGGACGGCGGCGATCTCGGCGCTCATCGTGCCGTTGCGGACGAGCTCTGCAATCGTTATGTCACTCATGGGTCGCCTGCGCTACTTGCAGTAGTTCCGTCGTGGTGCACATGAGTTGTCTCGTACTTCATCGTGGGGTTGCTTCGCCTCGCTTCGCGATGGCTCGCAAAGACGGCTTGTGCGCCGATTCGGGCGCCTGGCTGCGTCCGAATCGATGGCGCCGGACGGCGTCTACACACTGCACCGTCTACGGCGTCCCAGACGCTGGGATAGAAATGGTGCCCCCGGGGCGACTCGAACGCCCGCACCCGGCTTCGGAGGCCGGTGCTCTATCCGACTGAGCTACGGAGGCGACGATAGTGCGAGCGGCGAGTCTAGATTCGCCCGATAATCTTGCGCCGGTCTGCCTGTTCCTGTTGCCATGGCGCTCATTCGCATGATAACTTGGCCGTGTCCAGCAGCCTCGATCATGGAGGAGTACATGCAACAGACCCGGGCAAAGACGACGGCTCGCGACACGTGGACAGTCTATCAGATGCTCTTCACCGACCACCTGGAGGCGGTGAACGCGGCACCGCGGACGCTCGAGACCTATGGCCTGGCGATCGAGCAACTCGGCGCCTTCCTGCGAGCTCAAGGGATGCCGCTGGACCCGACGCGCGTGACGCGGGAGCACCTCGAGGAATGGCTGCGTTACCTGATGCGGCCGGCCGCAGACGGCGGCAAGGGCGTGAGTGCGACCACGGCGAACCAGCGCTACAGGTCGATCTCTCGCTTCTTCGGCTGGCTGGTCGAGACCGACGAGATCGCGGCGACACCGATGCTGAAGATGCACCCGCCGAAGGTGCCCGAGAGGCTTGTGCCGGTGATCGGTGACGACGACCTGGCGCGGCTTTTTAAGGGGGTGGCGGGCACGGACTTCGAGAGCCGACGCGACAAGGCGATCATCAGCCTCTTCGTCGACTGCGGCCTGCGCATCGGCGAGATGGCCGGCATCAACCTCGACCACCTCGACCTCGACGAGCGCGACGTCGTCGTCACAGGTAAGGGACGTCGGCCGCGGCGCATCCGCTTCGTCCGCGAGACGCGCTCGGACATTCAGCGCTACCTGCTCAAGCGCGTCGATCATCCCCATGCTGAGGACTCGGCTCTCTGGATCGGCAAACGTGGCCGGCTGACAGTCAGCGGCATCTATCGCATGGTCGTCCGGCGCTGCCAGGACGCCGGGCTGGCGCCGGTCCACCCGCACATGTTCAGGCACACCTTCGCTCATCAGTACCTGCGCGCCGGCGGCAACGAGGGCGACCTGATGAAGGTGACGGGCTGGACGTCGCGCGAGATGGTGACCCGTTACGGCGCCAGCGCCGCGGCGAGCAGGGCGGCAGATGCGCATGATACTTTCAGCCCGCGAAAGCTGGTGAAATGATCGCCAAGTCCGGCGCCATCTCCGCAAGGATCGTGCAAAAGCAGGTTCATGCATGGAAGAAGCTCGAGGATGGCCGCCTGGGGAAGGGCAGCCTACGAATCGAAGCAACCGTGATGTGCGGGGCGCCCTGCGGTCCCGGTGGGGAACAGATTTGCCGCGGCGAACTCGGCGAGATCGTCATGCTCTGGTCGATCGACGCCACGTCGGTCGGGGACCGACCATTGCACATGCCGAAAAGCATATTTCAGCGGGAGGATGGCGTCTGGCGTCCCTCGAAACACGCTCAGCGACGCGGGAGGGCGCCCTTACCCAGACGGGCGTCGAAGATGGAATGGAATCCCCAAGACTCGCTAGAACGCGGGAAGATGCACGGCCCTGGGGCCACCCTGACCTTCAAAGGCGACCCGAACTGGCGCGATAAGTTCTGGGCCCACCTTCCTTCAACCATCGAGTGCCCGCAATGCCATAAAGAGCAGGATGCACCCGCTTCGCTGCTTGACGACATTGTCAGCGCCATGCGAACATGGTCGCAAACCGAATAGCAAGCTGGCGTTAGACGCCCTTCATCCGCTCCATTTCCCCCATCAAAAGGGACCGGAGGTCAGGCAAGAAGGGCGTTTGCTCTTTTGGTTACTAACCCCCGAAGCCTTGCCGGCCGCATCGGCGCTTGGTCGATGCACGCAGCCAACAACACTCTCGAGGTCAGCGCTCCCGGACGCGCCGCGGCCGCGCGGCACCTTGATGCTCGGTTGCTCGCCGAGATAGACGTGCGCGACCCCGGACTGTCAGAACAAGAGCGCCTCCGGCGGCTCGTCTATGCGCGGAAGGCTTACTACGCCAAGCTCGCGCTGGCGAGCGTCAAGGCCAGGCGTAAGAAGGCGGGGGCCAAATGAAAAGGCCCCCCGCCTTCGCAGAGAGCCCCTTCCCACACCCCGAAGATACCACATGCCCCGCGCCGCCGCCCTGCGAAGTCTGCCGAACGGCGGAAGAAGGCTGGGCGCTCGTCGAAGCGCTCGCGGGCGACGATGACGCGCTTCGCTGCCTGCCGATCGCCGTTGGACATGCCCTCGCAATCGAGGCATACGTCGCGAGGTCTGCGACATGACCGCAGTCGGCACGGAGCAGCGCTTCACGAAGGATCACCCCTGCCCCATCTGTGGCGGTCATCACCTACTCCCTCCCGGCGAAGGCCGGCGGTGCTGGGGGTTCTTGTCTGCGGACGGTCAATACGCCCACTGCTCGCGGGAAGAGTATCGGGGCGAAATCATGCCCGGGCCGGACGGCGCCTATGCCCACCGGCTTACAGGCCGCTGCAAGTGCGGCAAGGCCCACGGCGAGCGCGGATTGGACATCTCTTCCAGTGAGCCTGTCGCCGTCTACCGCTACGGCGACTTCGAGAAGGGCCGTTTCGAGCAAAACAGTCGCAAGTCGTTCGCCTGGCGGCGCCTAGGCATCGAAGACTGGCCCCGTGGACAGAGCGGCGCAGTCATGGCAGAGATGCCGCTCTACGGCGCCGACGCTTTGACCGCTGACGGCCTGATCATCTTCGCCGAAGGCGAGAAAGCAGCCGACGCGCTCACCGAGGCCGGTTTCCTTGCCGTCTCCGGCCCGGGTGGCGCCAAGCAGAAGGACTTCGGCGCGTCTCTCGATGTCCTACGCGGGCGCGACGTCTACCTGTGGGCTGACCACGACCCGGACGGCGTCGCGCTGATGGCGCACCTGGCCGTGCTGCTCACCCCGATCGCCAAGAGCCTGCACCGCATCACCTGGCAGGACGCGCCGGACAAGGGTGATGCCTACGATGCGCTGGCGGCCGGCGTCGACGTGCAGGCGCTGGTCGATGCCGCCGAGCCGATAACGTCCGTGACGTTGCTGCCGTCAGCGGCTGTTTCTAGTGCCGAATCCCTCCCTTACCCCATCGACTGGTCGACCTTCTTCGACAAAGACCGGATGGCTGAGGACTGGCTTCTGGAGCCCGTCTTGCCGCGTGGCCGCGCGATCGCGACCTACAGCCCACCGAAAAGCGGTAAGAGCCTCTGTGCCGTCGACTGGAGCGCCCGCCTGGCGACCGGGCGGCGCGTGCTAGAACAACCTGCGGGTGAACCGGTAGAGGTCGTTTACCTCGATCTCGAAATGACCGAAGACGACCTCTATGAGCGGCTTCAAGACATGGGCTATGGCCCTGATACAGATCTGTCGCACTTCCACTACTACCTGCTGCCCAGCCTGCCGATGCTCGACACCCCGGCCGGCGGGGAGGCCCTGCTCGCGATCGCGAGACGCCACGACGCGGCCCTTGTGGTCATCGACACGACCGCGCGCGTTCTCGCCGGCGCCGAGAATGACGCCGACACGCTGCGCGCCTTCTACCACTTCACCGGGATGCCGTTAAAGGCGGACGGCCGCACCGTCTGGCGTCTCGACCACTCGGGCAAGGACCTGGCGCGTGGGCAGCGCGGGACCAGCGCGAAGGCTGATGACGTCGACCTCGTTTGGGAGCTGACGCCGCAGGAAGGCAATGGCCTTCGCTTGCGCGCGACGCACCGGCGGCAGTCGTGGATTCCTGAAGTGCTGCATCTCGTGCGCCTCGGCGATCCGCTGCGTCATGAGCGAGCCGTCGAGACGTGGCCGGCTGGTACTGCTGACCTGGCGGAGCTGCTCGCCTCGCTCAATGTGCCGCTCGAACAAGGTCGACCTCTAGTGCGACAAGCCCTTAAAGATGCCGGCCACGGAGCGAGGAACGATCTGATCTCGGCGGCGATTCGCTACCGGAAAGAACGGGGACAGGTGGCGGGGACAGGTCGGCCCGGGAAGTTGGGGACAGCACACGCGGACAGCTCCCCCCTTAGCTTCGGGGACACCCTGGGGGACAGCGGGGGACAGCCTTCCGCGGCAAATGGGGATGTTCCTCCGTCACTAGACGGGGACACACCCAGCCCGACCCGTTATCCATGCGCCGGCGGCTGCGGCCGAGAGATGAATCACCCGACGGCGAGGTGCGTCGAGTGCGCAACGACAACCGCGAAACGAAGGGTGGCATCCGTTTCCCGGGAAACGGGGAAGCCATGAGCGCGCGACCCAGCCGACCTTGCCCTGAGCCCGGATGCGTTCATCTCGCCCCCTGCCCAGTCCGCGGCCGGAAGCCCTGGGCTCTTCCGATGATGGGGGAGGCCGGTTTGAAATTTACAGATCGACGCGAACGCTCGACCGCTCGCGTACCTACTTTTTTATCTGTACGCTTCTCGGGTTTTCATGAAAACCCGTAATTCGTACAGCGGCGGCTCGGGCAATATTTCTACAGCCTCGCCGGGACAGTTCGTCGCTCCGCTACCAAGAAACCTATGAGCGTTCAACTTGCAACCGTTTTGAAAACGCCATGAAGTGCGACATCGCATGAGCCGCCCCGCCGGCGTAATCGAGCTACAGCCGCGCACTCCCCGCTGGTCCAGCGAAGAGCTGATGTTGTCGTGGATCCTGTCGCCGGCGCCGTGGATCGCGATGTTCCGCGACGAAGACGACTACGAAGCGGCGGCTCGGGCCTACTACCGCTGCCGCGCGGCCGGCGAACGGCATGGCTACGGCGCCACCAATTCTAAACGTCGTAGCCAGGTCGTTTCGGCAGCGGTAGAACATAGGCAATAGGCAAGGAGACACCCATGAACATTCAGGAGCGCGTCACCGGGAAGACCGACCCTTACGACGCCCATCGGCGGGAGCTCGAGGAAGAAGCCGCACAGCCGCGCGGAATCGAAGAGATAAAGGCGCGGCTCCTGGAGCTCGACGCCGACGAGCAGGCGGCGAGAACTGCTTACGCCACGGCGAACGGCGGGGACATCTGGAACGAAGAGCGCGCTAAAGCGATGGCAGACGCCAGGGCGCGCATCCTTGACGTCGCGATGCTCCGTGGCCACCTCAACCGCCGGTTGCGGCAGCTCGAGGCCGAGGAAGCCGAGCGCAAAGCGATACAGAGCACCAAGGGGCTACTGCCACAGCTCCGCGAGGCCGCCGAAGGTTGGCGGCGAGACTTGAAGCCGTGGCTGGCGCTGCGCGCCGAAATCGAGAAGGCGCGGCACGACGGCGCGTCCGTGTCGATGCTGCCGGCGTTACCGCCGGTGATCCTGGACGAATTGCGGGGCTTCGATTTCTGGGCGAAGGCGCTGACGACCTTCGGCGTCGAGGTCAGGGAGGACAAGCTATGATGCTGCGTCTACCGCGCGGCGGCTCGGGATTCTTCGGCGTCACAGCCGGCGCCGTAGAAGCCCCTCCCATCTCTCGAACCCAATCAGAGGAGCGCGGCCCCACCATGAGGATTTCACAGAGAAACATCGAGCAGGCGATCGAGCTAGGGCGCGCACACGGCCTCCCCAGCGCGATCGCCAAGCATATGGGCGTCGCAGTTACGTACGAGAACCGGGGCATCATGGCGCTGGCCGCGGGCAAGCGCGTCGACGCGGTCCTGTGGCGGCTGCCTGGACACGCGCCCCAAATCGTCGTTGCCGACCACCTCAGCCGCGCAGACGCTGAGGCATCGGTCGGGCACGAGCTGGCGCACGCTTTCGGCGTCTCGGACGAAGTCGAGTGCGACGCGATCGCCGGCGCAATGCTCAGTGCCTTACGGCCGGGGGATCTCGTCGAGCAACCCGACGAGCTGAGGAATCGGGTCTTCAACTGCGAGCGGCGCTCGCGCGAGGCAGCGGCGCTCGAGGCGGGGCGGGCAGCGCGTGCGAGGAGAGTAGCGGCGCGACGGTAGCCGGACGCAACGTTACGACCCCTGCCCGGCTCGGCCTTCGCTCCTTTCACCGAGTCCGGGCAGGGGTTGAGGAGGACAACATGAACCATACGAAGGACACCACCACCGACTGCGCTGGTCTCTTCCCAACGGACGCCGAGACTGGTCGAGAGGCCGATAAATGCTTCCTCTGTGGCCTCACGCTCGCCGCCCACGCCAACGCTCAAGGGCAGGTCGACACCGATGACTGAGACTACGAAGCTGCCGCCGAAGCCGTACACGGTCGTCGCCGATGATCTCGTCGTCATAGAAGACGGCGTCGAATATCGGCCTCATGCCGGCGAAAAGGTCGTCTTCAAAAGCCGTCTCACGGTCGACGACTACCTCTACTCCCGTCGCCGCGCGAACCTCAATAGCGCCGCGCTAGTTGACGCCGCCTACGCCGACACGCTTTGGGCCGAAACGCTGGAGCGCACCGCGGGGCGCATCGTCTCACACGAATGGACGGACGATGACGGCAAGCTGCTACCTCCGATGACCGTCGACGTGCTGCGTTTCCTGAGCTTCGAAGAGCTGGGCTGGCTGATTCAGAAGTCGAGCGGCGCGCGATCGGATGATGAATCAAAAAACGCCTTGTCGCCCTCCACCAGGCCCTCGATGGGGCGGAGGGCGTCGCGCCGGACGAGTGGCTCCTCTCGAGGATCTGCGAAGAGTTCGGATGCCTCCCCTCGGAAGCGCTGAAAGAAGACTGGTCGACGGTGATTGAGATCATGGAGCTGCGCGCGTTCGCCAGGGCGAAAGAGATCATCGACCTGCCCGACACGGACGAAGACGCGATGAAGCGCTCCGGGCTGAGCGAGTCGGTGATCGACCTCGTCTTCGACGCAAAACAGCGGATTTTGGAGCGTAAGAATGGCTGACGGGACCACCCTTGAATTGTTGCTCGTCGCGAAAGACGAGGCGAGCAAGGTGCTCGACGGCGCCGGGAAGAGCGCCAGCGGCCTGGGCAAGGCGATCGGCGACGTCAGCAAGATCGCCGGCGGCTTCACGCTTGGCGCCGGCCTGCTGAAGCTGCCAGGGCTGCTAACGTCGGCGACGCAGGCTGCAGCGGAGGATGCGGCCTCGCAGGGGCGTCTCCAGAAGGCCGTCGAGAACACCGGGGCCTCCTATAGCGACTACAGCAAGCAGCTCGACGCGACGATCAAGAAAGGCCAGCAGCTCGGCTTCACCGACGACCAGACGCGGGACTCGCTCTCGCTGCTCATGGCGCAGACGGGCGACGCCACCGAGGCGCAGAAGCGCTATGCGCTCGCCCAGGACCTCTCACGCGGCGCAAACATCGATGTCGTCACCGCTTCAAAGCTGCTTGGCAAAGTGACGGAAGAAAACGTCAACGTCCTAAACCGCTACGGCATCAGCGTCAAGAAGGGCTCTAGCGAGACGGAGTTGTTCGCGGCGGTCGCGCAGAAGTTTGGCGGTCAGGCGGCGACGTTCGCCGAGGGGCCGGCCGGGCAGATGGCGCGCCTGACGGACCGCATCAGCGAAGCGAAAGAGGCGCTCGGCGCCAAGCTCCTCCCCATCCTGACGAACTACATCATCCCGGCGTTCGACACCTGGGCGAGCGTGATCGAACAGCTGGTCGCGAACAAGGCCGCGGTCATCGCGACGATCATCGGCATCGGCGCCGCGTTCGCCCTGGCGTTCCCCCAGATCACGGTCGTCGCCGGCGCCGTCGTCGCGCTCACAGCGGCGATGCACTTCCTCGGCACCGGCACGGATGACGCAAAGGGCAAAACCCTCACGCTGGAGGAGGCCGAAACAAAGCTAGCCAACTCGACCGGCGTCTATCACGACGTCCTGCAGAAGGCCGTCGATCAGATGTACGCGGACGCCGCGGCGAAGGCGGAGTCGACGACGAAGGCGAACATTCTCGCCATCGCCCAGGCGAACGCGGCGCGCGAGACGCACAGCTTCGAGCAAGCGCTGATCGATGCGGGAACGGCTGCATCGGGCATGAATACGCAGCTGGAAGCCAGCATCAAGGCGCTCGACGCGTTCAAGAACGTGCCAACGCCGGAGATGATCAGCCTGCGCTCGAGCATCGCCGACGTCGACGCCCAGCTCGCAGAACACAAGCTCGCGCTGCTTGGTACCGGCGTCGACACCGACGACGTCACGAAGAAGCTCACGGCCGAACGCGACGAGCTCGCCGCGCAGCTGGACGTGCTCACGAAGAATCGCGAGGCGACGGTGCTCGCCGGCGAAGCGAAGGTCGCGACCGGCCTCGCCGCCCAGGGCCTAACGATGGACGAGGGTGACCTCAAAGACGCTGTGCACGATGCGTCCTATGACCTTTCGGGGCAGGCGGTGGCGGCGGACAAGGCGGCCGCTGCAGCGCTGCTCCTCGCTGGCGCCGTCGGCGCCGCGGCAGCGGGCTACCGCGAGCTCTCGGCAGCGGTAGCGACCGCTGCCGGGGTACAGGCCTATGCTTCGCCCGAAGCGCACGCAGCCGCCGGCTACGCCGAGGGTACGCCTTACGTGCCGCGAAACATGCTCGCCTTCATCCACAAGGGCGAGGCGGTGATCCCGGCCGCGATGAATCCATACGCACGTGGCTCGATGGCTGGTCAGTCGGGCGGCAGGACGACAATCATCAACATGGAGCGCGCCTTCGACGGCTCCAACTTCAACGGCTCCTTCGATCATCAGATGGAGCAGCAGATCCTTCGGACGGTCCGTGACGCGCTCATGAGCGGAGGTTTCTACGGCCTCATACCCGGCGCGGGTGAAAGAGCTCGCTGGTGAGAATGGCGACTCGCTGCAGCTTCCAGTTCGACACGCCGGCGCGCGCGGCAAGGCTCGCGGCGGGCCTCAGCGCCATCGAGGGCGTCACCGTGACGGCCGAAGGCAACCAGCTAATAGTCATCTCGGATGAGTCGCCAGAGTATTGGCTGGCAGTTGCGCAGCGAAATGGCTGGGGATTCACGCGCGGCCCAGCTGCGCGCCCAGGCGGCGCTGGAGGCTGAGAGCGCCCCGAGATGGTACACACGGCCTGCTGGACGGCGTAGGGAGGCGGCGACCGAAGTCAACGCCCTCTGGCGTAGCCTCAGTCAGTCTTCGGCTGTTGCGTCTTCCTTAGCGCCACCCGCGCGATGACCCGCGCGATCGTCTCTCTGAGGGGGACGATGGGCTTCACGATCCGGCGGAGACGTGCGGGCGGATAGCCTGCGAGACGCCGAGCCCGACTCCAAGGGCGTCAGGTGACCGGCGCAGCAGGTCGATAGCGCTCGCGAGAGGATCGGCGGCGCCAACCGTACTGACTCCGTGATCAAGGCTGCCGGCCAGCATGTTCAGGAGCACCGGCGCGATGCTCGATGATACGAGGACACAGGCCTCATCGTCCATCTCGGCAAACCACGTGCGCACGGCAGCCGCGTGCTGTCTGTCCCACCGCGCTACGTTCTCGGGGTCCCGCGGGTCGTTCTGTGGCGTTATCGACCCGTTCGCCAGCCCCTTCTCGAGGCTCTTCAGGTGATCAACGGGCGTCTCCAGGTCGAGGTAGAGCGCCAGGACGATGCCCCGGCTGCCGTTGGGTAGGGGCAGTAACCGTTCTGAGACGTTAGACATTGCAGTCCTCCTAGAAAGCTAAGGCCCCTTCACCGGCGGCGCTGGTTAGGTCGCAACCGGATCGGGGGCCTGATGATTCTAAGAGACGAGCGCCTTTGATGCGACCTAACCGTGAACATCGTACACCCTGGCGTCAAGGGAGCGGCGATATTCGCACGATAACTTTGTGGATTGCGCTCGCTGGAGCCGTACTCCGAGACTCGCTCTGCATGGCGCTAAGGCCGTTCGGCTTCGGAGGCCGGTGCTCTATCCGACTGAGCTACGGAGGCCTGACGTCATTCTATCGCAACCGGCGCCGTCGCCATGCTCGCATCCTTGACCCCCTTTATCCGTGGCCGTACCGTCAGGCCGTGAGCAGGCAGGCGGCTTCGCGACCGAATGTGCGCCGGTTCGTGCCCCAGCGGGTGATCGAGGCGGCGGAAGCGTTCGTCTCGATCGAGGCGGCGAGCGGCATCGTCCTGATGCTCACGGCGGTTGTCGCGATCGTCTGGGCGAACTCACCGTGGGACAACGCCTACTTCGACTTGTGGCACAAACGGATCGCGATCGAGACGGAGATCTTCTCGATCGACCAGGACCTGCGCCACTGGCTGAACGACGGCCTGATGACGGCGTTCTTCTTCCTCATGGGCCTGGAGATCAAGCGAGAGCTGGTGCACGGCGAGATGTCGAGCCCGCGGCGGGCGCTGCTGCCGGCGGTCGCGGCGCTGGGCGGGATGGCGGCGCCGGCGCTGATCTACACGGCGCTCAACGCCGGCGGCGAGGGCGCGAACGGCTGGGGCATCCCGATGGCGACAGACACGGCGTTCGCGCTGGGCGTGCTCCTGCTGCTGGGCTCGCGGGTGCCGTTCAGCATGAAGATCTTCCTCGTCGCGCTGGCGATCGCCGATGACATCGGCGCGCTGACCGTGATCGCCGTCTTCTACACGGCCGACGTCGACTACGAGGCGCTGGCGATCGCGGCGGCAACGCTGGCGGTGATCGTGACGATGAACCGGGGCGGCGTGCGCAACGTCAACGTCTACGTCGTCGCGGGGATCGTGTTGTGGATCGCGACGTTCGAGTCCGGCGTCCATGCGACGGTCGCCGGCGTGATCCTCGGGTTGCTGACGCCCGCCAGCCCCTTCTACGCGCCGTCCGACTTCGCATCGACGGCAGACGACCTGGTCGAGAGCTACCGGGGCGCGCTCGATAGCGGCGATGAGGACGCGCAGGAGGCGCTGCTGGGGCAGGTCGAGGACTTGAGCCAGGGGACGGAAGCGCCGCTCGACCGGCTGGAGCGCGCGCTGCACCCGTGGGTGAGCTACGCGGTGGTGCCGCTGTTTGCGCTGGCGAACGCCGGCGTCGCGCTCTCCGGCGACGCGATCAGCGACGCGGTCGACAGTAGCGTGACGCAGGGTGTGTTCCTGGCGCTGTTCCTGGGCAAGCCGGCCGGCATCTTCATCGCGACGTGGGTCAGCGTGCGCTGCGGCCTCTGCCAGCTGCCGTCCGGCGCGAACCTGCGCCACGTCCTCGGCATCGGCCTGATCGCCGGCATCGGCTTCACCGTTTCGCTGCTGGTCAACGGCCTCGCCTTCACGGAGAACGGGGCGTTCGATCAGGCGAAGCTGGGCGTGCTCGGCGCGTCGATCTGCGCCGGCGCCGTTGGCTTCGCGTTCCTCTGGCTGACGGGGCGGAGGCAGGCAGAGGAGGAGGCAGCGTGACTGAGGCGCCGTTCGTCTCCGTGATCGTGCCGGTGTACAACGATGCAGAGCGCCTGACGACATGCCTCGGCGCCCTCGAAGCGCAGACTTATGCTTCGGACCGCTTTGAGGTCATCGTCATCGACAACGCGTCTGACGAGCCGATTGCGCCGCTTCTGGCGCGCTTCCCGCACGCAAAGCCCGCGTTCGAGGCGAAGGCCGGCTCCTACGCGGCGAGAAACGCGGGGTTGAGGCTGGCAAACGGCGAAATCATCGCCTTCACGGACGCGGATTGCCAACCGGACGCGACCTGGATGGATGCCGGCGTCGCCGCGCTGGCCGCGGACAACGACATCGCCGGCGGCCGGGTCGAGACGATCCCGCGCGACGCGGCGAAGCCGAACCTGGTCGAGCGCTACGCGTCGCTTTCGGCGCGGGAGTACGTGAACGCGCTGTCGAGAGGCGAGGCGGCGACAGGGAACATGTTCACGCGTCGCAGCGTGATCGATGACGTTGGGCCGTTCGACGGGACGCTACGCTCCGGCGGCGACTACGAGTGGTGCATGCGAGCGGCGAAGAAGGGCAAGCGCTTCGTTTTCGCGGACGGCGCGCGCGTGCGCCACCCGGCGCGACGGACGCTGCGCGACATCGCCTACCGGCAGCGGCGGTTCGCGGGCGGGCAGTACACCCGGGCGCGGCGCAAGGGGCGCTGGGCGGCGTTGCGGATGTTCATGGGCGAGCTGCGCTTCCCGCTGCGGGCGGTGCCGCGAAT
>DATDPC010000151.1:0-5706 GCA_035292965.1 Dehalococcoidia bacterium
CCGGAGGACATCGGCCTGCAGCCGGACAACGGCGCGTCGCCGCCTGCGTCGAGGCGCTCCGGCGTCACCGCGGCGACAGAGCAGAGCTATACGCTGGGCGAAGCCCTGCGCACCTGGCGACTTTGGATTGTCTTGCTTGCGATCGCCTGCGGTTCGTACTCGCTCGGCGCGAACACCTTTGTCCTGGTGCCGTACTACGAAGAGATCGGCTTCTCATCCGCCATCGCCGCGAGCGCGCTGTCCCTCTACGGCTTCACCTCGATCCTGACGCGCTACGTCTGGGGCCAGTTCGCCGACCGGTTCAGCGTCCGGCCGGCGATCATCGTCCAGTCGTTGCTCACGGCTGCCGCCGGCCTCTTGCTCTTACAGATCGACAGCAGGATCAGCCTGTACGCGATCACAGGCCTCCAGGGCATCGCCCTCAGCGGCTTCCCGACGTTGCAGTCGCTCGTCTGGCCGGAGTTCTTCGGCCGGCGCCACATCGGCGCCATCGTCGGGCTGACGCAGCTGTTCACGACGCTCGCGTCCGCCAGCGGGCCGCTGATCGGCGGCATCATCTTCGACCGCACCGGCACCTACGAGGTGACGATCTGGGCGTTCGTCGTCACCTGGATCGCCTGCGCTGTCGTCATCTTCGCCGTCCGCCCAACGCGCCACGTCGAGCAGGTGGTAGTCAGCGTAATCGAAGCGTAAACCGGCGCCGCATTCGTTAGAATAGTGTTGCTTGGAACGTAGAAGCGGTAACCACCGCCAGCAGATGCACTCGACAGCGCCCGTCAAGGAGCGCGCCTTCCTCGTCGCCGTGCAATCGACGCGCAGCAACATCGCCGGGCTCGACGCAGAGGACTCGCTCGAAGAGCTGGCGCTGCTCGTGCACACGGCCGGCGCCGAGGTTGTCGGCCGCGCGATCCAGCGGCTGAACTCGCCGCACTCGGCCTTCTACATCGGCAAAGGCAAGCTCGACGAGATCATCGCCGAGCGCGAAGAGACGCAGTACACGCTCGTCGTCTTCGACGATGAGCTGAGCCCTTCGCAGCAGCGCAACCTAGAGAAGGCGCTCGGCGTGAAGGTGATCGACCGCACGGCGCTGATCATCGATATCTTCGCCCGCCGCGCCCAGACACGTGAGGCGCGCCTGCAGGTGGAGCTAGCGCAATCGCAGTACCTGCTGCCGCGCCTTGCGGGGCAATGGAGCCACCTCGAACGCCTCGAAGGCCGCATCGGCACGCGCGGCCCCGGTGAGTCGCAGCTCGAGACCGACCGCCGCCTCGTGCGCAACCGCCTCACGCGCCTGCGCCGCGAGATCGATGAGGTGCGCAAGCAACGCTCGCTGCACCGCCGCCAGCGCGCTCGGCAGGGCATGCAGGTCGTCGCGCTGGTCGGTTATACGAACGCCGGCAAGAGCACGCTGCTTCGCGCTCTCTCCGGCGCAGACGTGTTCACCGAAGACCTCCTGTTCGCAACGCTCGACCCAGTGACGCGGCGCATCCGGTTGCCCTCCGGCCGGGAAGTGCTGCTCAGCGACACGGTCGGCTTCATCCAGAAGCTGCCAACGCAGCTCGTCGCCTCGTTCAGAGCGACGCTGGAAGAGCTCGCCGACGCGGACCTGCTGGTGCATCTTGTAGACATAACTCACGCGAACGCCGAAGAGCAGTACGCCACTGTCGAGCGCACGCTCGAGGAGCTCGGCCTCGCCGCCAAGCCGCGCGTCGTCGCCTTCAACAAGGTCGACCGTCTCGCCGCGGCCGACGGCGATGGCAGCGTCCTCGGCGAGATCGAGGGCGCCCTGCGCGAGGAGCACCCGGAAGCGGTGCTTATCTCCGCCGCAAAGCGCTGGCACCTCGACACGCTGCTCGCAACGGTCGAGCAGGAGCTGTCCCGCACGCGCGCAACCAGCCCCGTCTCCGCATAACGCACAAGGTTTAACGCAGCGTCTATCGTTCCGCCGCGCTGGGCGCTGGTGCTAGACTCTTCTCGCCCATGAGCGACGCTCTCGTGACCGAACCCATCCTATCTGGCTGCAGCAGCCCCACAGCGAGGCGTTAGCGCGTGCTCAGGGGTTTCTCGGCCATCGGCCCCCTGATCTGGCAACGCCTCGTCTCTAGCTGGCGCCTGCTCCTCGTGCTCGCATTCGGCGTGCTCGTCGCCTCTGTCTTGATGGCGATTGCGCCGGTGTACACGCGCGTCATGGACGACCTCGGCCTGCAGACGTCGCTCCAGGACCAGATCGGCAGCGCCACCCGCAACGGCGCTGAGATCGATGGCATGCCGCTCGGCGCTCCGGCGAACGTCGAGCGCGAGACCGCCCTGACCCAGATCATCGCCAACCACCTGGGCTGGCTGACCGGCGAGGAAGTGCGCTACGGCACGCTGCGGAGCTACACGCTGACCCAGAATGGCGGCCAGCACGTTGCGCCGGCGAAGAACGATTCCGTGATCACGTTGCGCACGATGAGCGGCGTCGAGAAGCACCTTCGCATCGTCGACGGCCGCTTCGCCGAGCCTACGAGCGACCCTTCCAAGATGGAGGGTCTGATGTCCCTGACGGCAGCCGAGTTCGGCGGCTTCAAGGTCGGCGACAAGGTCGAGGCGACGGTCACGTTCGACAACTGCAACCGCCCGCCACCGACGATGGACCCTGACGAGCAGGCGGCGCAGGCGCGCTTCCGCTGCACGCCGACGAACTTCGTCACGAAGACGGCGGTCGTAACGATCGTCGGGATCATGCAGCGCCTTGACGAAGATGAGGCCTACTGGGGCGCTGGCTCCTTCCGATTCGTCACCGAGGCGCCCCACGGGGATGACCCGAGCCCGCCGGACTACAACATCATGCTGCCAGAGCAGACGTTCTTCCAGGCCCTCCCCAAAGTCCTTCCCGGCGTGCCAAGCGACTTCAAGCTCACCAGTCTGGCCGACCTCAGCCGCCTCAACTCCTCGAACATCGAGCGCGCCCGCGCTGACCTCGCCGCCCTGGAGACAGAGATCAACCAGCAGAAGGCGGTGCAGGACCTGGCGATGCAGGGCCCGCTGGGCGCCTTCTCCAGCCGCGCCGCCTTCAACCAGGTGCCGCTGCTCATCCTCCTCCTGCAGGTCGTCGGAATCGCCGTGTATTACGTGCTCCTCGTTTCGTCGTTGCTCTCGGAGCGAAGGGCGGAGGAGGTGGCGATGCTGCGCAGCCGCGGCGCCAGCGTCAGCCAGTGCGTCCTGCTCGCGGCGGGAGAGGCGGCCTGCATCGGCTTCGTCGCGGCGTTGGTGGCGCCCTTCCTCGCCAGCGGCGCGATCGCCGCGCTGGGCAAGACTAGTACGTTCGAGTCGATCTCCGGTGGTGACTGGCTGCCGTTCACGGTCGTGCCGGCTTCGTTCCTCTACGCCCTCGGCGGCGCCACGATCGCGGTGATCGCTGTGATCCTGCCTGCCTTCTTCTCCGCCCGGCGCGGCATGGTGATGTTCCTGCGCGCCTCGGTGCGTCCCGGCAAGCCGATCCTCCAGCGCTACTACCTGGACGTGCTGATCGTCGGTTTCGCGGCGCTCGGGCTCTGGCAGCTCAACCAGAAGGGCAGCGTCTTCGAGACGAACAACGTCGGCGGTTGGTCCGCCGATCCGCTGGTGATGATCTCGCCGTTCCTGCTGATCCTCGCCGTCGGCGCGTTGATGTTCCGTTTCTTGCCGCTGATCCTCGGCATCGTCAGCCGCATCGTCCAGGCGACGGCAGGTCCCGGCGTGACGCTGGGCTTCTGGCAGCTGACGCGCAGCCCGGCGCGCTACAACCAGCTGGCGCTGCTCGTGGTCATGGCCGCTGCCGTCGGCACCTTCGCCGCGACCTATGGCGACACGACGAACCGCAGCCAGGAAGAGCGCGCCCAATTCGCCGTCGGCACCGACCTGCGCATGACCGGCCTCGGCAGGCTGAACCTCGCCGAAGCCAGCGAGGTCAAAGCAGAGGTCGAGTCGATCCCGGGCGTAGAGCAGGCGGCAGCGGCGTACCGTAGCTCCTTGCCTGTTGCCGGGTCCGGCGGCGCCCGGCTCGAATTCCTCGCTCTCGACCCGGAGGCGGCCCCGAAGGTCCTCTGGTTCCGCGACGACTTCGCCGACCGCGACCTCGAGAGCCTGCTGCGTCCGCTGAAGGGCTCGCCCAGCGGCGCCACCGGTCTAGTCCTGCCCGGCGAACCGGCCTCGGTCTCCGCCTGGGTGAGCATGTCGTCGCCGCGGCCGAACACGACGCTCTGGGTCCGTACCCTCGACGCCAAGGGCGTGTACAGCATGCACGAGTTCGGCTCGCTCGATTACGACGGCACGAAGCACCTGGAAGCAACCCTCGATGTCGAGCTGCGCGCGCTCTCGTACCCGATATCGATCGTTGCCCTGCTGGCGACGCAGATCGAGACCGTCAGCGACGCGGGCGGCGCCATGACGATCGACGACATCGCCGTGCGCGACAAGAGCGGCGAAGAGACCGTTGTCGATGACTTCGAGGGCGGCTTCCGCTGGTCCGTGCTCCCGACGATCGCGCGCAACTCTGACGCCGTCATTCGCACGAACGAAAAGACGCACTCGGGTAACGGCGCCGCGCTGTTCGCCTTCCGCGTCGGCACCGGCGTCGGCACCCGCGGGCTCTACGTCAGCAGCCCAAACGTGCCCGTTCCTGCGATCGCCAGCCGGCGGCTGCTGGAGAACTACAACATCCGCCTCGGCGGAGAGATCCCGCTCGTGATCGGCAAGAACGTCATGATGGTCTCGATCCAGGGCGTCGTCGATTACTTCCCGACGATGGAGGACACGAAGGATGGGTTCCTGATCATGAATCAGGAGCACTTATTCCAGTTCGCCGGCATCATCGCCGAGCAGAGCCCGCGCGGGCCGAACGAGATCTGGGCCAACTTCTCGAAGGACCCAACCGAGCGCCAAGCAGCGGTCGACGCCATGTACGACCAGTACGGCATCGTTTCCGGCCAGATCGTCGACATTGAAACCGTGCTGAAGAAGGTGCGCACCGACCCTGTCGTACGCGCCGGCGGCAGCGGCATCCTCCTGCTCGCGCTGATCGCCGCGTTCTCGATCCTGGCGCTGGGCTTTGCCCTGACGCTGTACCTCGGCGGTCAGGCGCGGACGGTTGAGTTCTCCGTCATGCGCGCCGTCGGCCTCTCGCCGCGACAGGTCTTCGTCATGATCGGGCTGGAGTACCTGCTCGTCGCCGCGATCGGCCTCGCGATCGGGACGATCGCCGGTCTGCGCATCTCCGAGACGATGCTCTCGTTCCTCA
The DNA here is from genome assembly GCA_035292965.1 of Dehalococcoidia bacterium. GTDB lineage: Bacteria > Chloroflexota > Dehalococcoidia > DSTF01 > WHTK01 > WHTK01. Next base: position 5,261 of record DATDPC010000151.1, read on the forward strand.
ATGTGACCGAGGGCGGTACGCGCGTGGTGCCGCCGTTCGTGTTGACGACACAGTGGGACACGGTGGCGATTGCGTTCGTCGCGACGGGTGTCGCGTTCATCGTCGGCGTCGTGGCGCTGGCGTTCTACTTCCTCAAGGTGCCGGTTAGCCGCGCGATTCGCCTGACGCGCTAGCCGGCCTAGGGCAGCCTCAGCACCGCCTCCGCCGTCTCGCCGTCGGCCGCGACGCGGACGAGCAGCTTGTCGCCCGGCTTGAAGTCGCCCGGCGCTGCAGTGTCCAGGCGTTGCACCGTTGGCGGAGCGGAGAGACGCACCGTCGTGCGCGCGCCCCACAGCGTCTCCAGCACGAGCGAGGTTGAGCTTATCTCCACGGCCCTGCCGGACACGACGACGTAGCCCTTGTCGTCCGCGATCGGGCCGAAGCCGGAGAACCCGCCTAGGCTCAAC
>DATDPC010000152.1:0-22773 GCA_035292965.1 Dehalococcoidia bacterium
CTTCGCGCTGTACGCCGGCGCTGTGCTGCTGACGCTCTACGCCGGGCTGATCGCCTGCGCCCTCGTACCGACGGCGCCACCCTGGCTCGCGGGCCAGGAGGGGTACGCGGCGCCGGTAGCGCGCGTGTTCAAGGACGTCTCGGCCAGCCTCGTGCCGGGCGCGTATGGCGGCGGCGCCACCGTCGCCGGCGTCAACGAGGTGGCGGCGATGCCATCTCTGCATACGGCGATCACGGTTGTGATTGCCCTGTTCGCGTGGCGCGTCAACCGGCGCTTGGGCGCGCTGGGAGGCGCGTACGCCGTCGCAATGGGCTTCACGCTCGTCTACTTCGGCGAACACTACTTCGTCGATGTCATCGCCGGCGCCGCCACGGCGCTTGCTTGCTGGCAAGCGGCGCTGCGGTTCTGGGCGCCATCGCCTCTGAAAGCGCGGGCTCCCGTCCGATCTGGCGGACACTTATCAACCGAGATTGAGCAGGCTGCTTAGGGGAAACCCTTCAGAAAGGCCCGCGAGTGCCGAAGCTTGAAGTGAGAACCATCACCCATCCGTGCCGAGGTGAGAGGTGAGGACCGGAGGTATCGCCTAGGGACGACTGACAGAAGCCAATCGTTTTCTCCCGGAGCAGATGAGTCGGAGGATGGAATCGTTGCCCCGGTCTGGCGAGTAATTGGAAAAGGATGTCCACGTTGAAATCCGGCCCGAGAAGGGCAGGACGAAAACAAGGAGAAATACTTTGCAGCTGATTAATGACATGATGACGCGCCTGATGATCCGCCTGACGGCCACCCGCGAAGAGGGTCAGACCATGGTCGAGTACGGCCTGATCGTCGCCCTCATTTCGATCGCCGCCATCGCTACGATCGTGCTCATCGGTCCGAAGCTGAACGACGTCTTCCAGAAGGTCGTCGACAACCTGAACGTCAGCTAGCTGACGTTCATCAGCGAACGTATGAGGAGCCGCCCACAGTCCGGGCGGCTCCTCACTTTGTTCAGCACGTCGGTTACGCTCACGCACCCGCCAACGTTGTCTTTTTAAGGACCAAAGTTCGTCTCCGCCCTCGGGCGGAACGAAGGGGAAGGCGTCTTCGCTGAAGGCGGCGACCGCAGGTTTCTCTGGCTCTCCTGATCTCGCCTATGCGAGCCGATGGTAATAGAGGAACCACTTTGGGAAAGGGAAGAGGTATTAGATGGCACGCTGGTTGTCCCTCGAGCTGAGAAAGCTCTTCGGGAAAGGCGAGCAGGCTCAGGCGATGGTTGAGTATGGCCTGCTCATCAGTCTCATTGCCATGGTTGGATTCGTTGGTGTCATGTTGCTTGGTGGCGGTGTGGAGTCGCTCTACAACGTCATGCAGACGATCGCCGACTACCTGGGCACCTACCTCAGCTAAGTAACTGAATAACCGCTTCGCAGCGCCGGGCAACCGGGCTTGTGGCAATTGAAATGGCCGCGGGTCTAATGGCCGGCGCTGCTTGGCCGAAAAACACATAGAGGCGTTTAGGGACGCCTACGTCGAAACAACCCAGGAGGGGTCGTTCCAATGAGTCGAAACTCCGCCGCGATGAACCCCGCGCGCACCAACCGACGCTTCATCATGCTGGCAATCACACTGGGCCTCATCGGCGCGGTGCTTGTCTACGTCGCCACATCGCGCGACTCGACGACCAGCTCGGGAGGCGGCGGTGGTGTAGCGGATACGCCTGTCGTCGTTGCCAAGGCCGATATTCCGGCCCGCACGAAGATCACGGCCTCCATGCTCGAAGTTCGCAACGTACCCGCGAGCGATGCGGGCGCCCTCTCCTTCCGGTCGACAGACCAGGTGGTGAACCAGATCACGCGTTTCCCGATCGCGGCGAATGAGCAGCTGCTCTCGACCAAGGTCATCAGCCTCGACCCCGGCGAATCGGCCGTGAGCCGGTCGTTGTCGTTCGTCGTGCCGACGGGTAAGCGAGGCTTCGCGATCAACGCATCGCCTGTACTCGGCGCCGGCGGCCTCCTCTTGCCGGGCGACTACATCGACATCGTCGTCGTCTACAACGAGGACTTTGCGGTAAAGGCGGGCAAGAGCCAGTACTTCTCCCAGGTCCTGCTGCAGAACGTAGAGGTCCTTGCCGTCTCGCAGGCCGTAGTTGACACGGTGCCGGACGCGCAGCCCGACGCCAACGGCCAGATCGTCCGCAACAGCGAGGCGAAGCTGGACCCTGAGGCCCAGACGATCACGCTGGCGGTCAGCGCCACGGACGCGGCGCGGATCTTCCTCGCCGAGCAGAACGGCAAGATCCGATTCCTGGTCCGTCACTTCGGCGAAGGCGATGCACCGACGGTGCCGCCGGCGACAGAAAAAGAAGTAATTGGTCAGTGAGGCTTGCATCTTTCGATAACAAAGCCCAGGAGGGTCCTTCCAGGGAAGGAAGGATAGGAGGCTTAGGTGCCTAAGAACCTAGAAGTCGTAGTAATCGATCCGGATGTCAACAGCCGCGCTGACACCACACGTGCTCTGAGCCTCGCGCGCTTCACGGTCACAGGCGAAGCCGGTTACGGCATCGACGCCGTGACCATGGCGAATGAGAAGAACCCGGACGTCCTCGTCCTCTCGATGGAGGAGCCAGTCGCCCGGGCGACTCAGACGATGAGCGCGCTTGCGGACGCGATGCCGGAGACCCCGGTCATCGTCTACTCCAGCCTCGCGGATGCCGCCTCGGTGCGCCGCGCGATGGTCGCCGGCGCGCGCGACTACCTGGTGAAGCCGCCGCGGCCGGAAGAGCTGGCCCGTGCTATCTACAGCGTGCTAGAGCAAGAGGAGCGACGTCGCACCCGGGCTACGGGCGAGATGTCCTCTTCCGCCGCCCGCGGCACGATCATCACCGTCTTCGGCGCCAAGGGCGGCATCGGCAAGACGACCATCGCGACCAACCTGGCGACGGCGCTCTGCCGCAACACGAACAGCTCTGTAGCCATCGTCGACATGGACACGCGTTTCGGTGACGTCGCGATCATGATGGACGTCGTCGTCGAGTATTCGATCGCCGATGTCGGCCGCAACATTGAGACCGTCGACCGCGATAGCATCCGCGAGTACCTGGTGCAGCACGGTAGCGGCGTGCAGATTCTGCCCGCGCCGCTGCATCCGACAGAGTGGGGCGCTTTGCACCGCCACCACATCGCCAAGGTGATCGAGCTGCTCTCGCAGACGCACGATTACGTCGTCATCGACACACCAGGCGCCTTCAACGAGCTCGTCGCGACGGCGCTCGAAGCCGCAGACATCATCCTGCTCGTCACGAGCATGGACATCGCCAGCATCAAGGACACCGCTCTCGCGCTCGAGATGCTGCGCGCCGCCTCTGTGTCAGAGGACAAGGTCAAGCTCGTGATCAACCACTCGACGTCTTCGAACAGCCTGCGGGCGGAAGACGTTCAGCGCGTCCTCGAGTACGAGGTGTACTGGCGGATCCCGCACGACGTGGCGGTGAGCAACAGCAACCAACTCGGTCAGCCGATCGTAATCGCGAAGCCGTACGCACGCGCCTCGCGGTCTATCTCTGACCTTGCGTACAGCCTTTCGGGCCTGCACCGGGAAAAGAAGGGCTTCCTGGACCGCGTCCTCGGACGCTAGGAAGCATAGGGAGGGAACCAAGTGAACGATTTCGGTCAGCGCCGGCCGATCTTCTCGCCAACGCCGCCGGGGGGCCGCGGTGCCGCGACCCGCAACCCGTTGCTGCAGTCCAGCGAGGCTTTTAACGAGCTGAAGTTCCGTCTGCACCAGCGCCTGATAGAGGAGCTGGACCCGACGAAGCTTGAGGAAGGCAACTCTCAGAAGGCGCGCGAGGCCGTAGAAGCGGCCGCCCGCGCCCTCATCGGCGCCGAGATGCCCGGTGTCGTCGGCTTCAGCCGTGACGAGCTCATCGCCGCGGTCTGCGACGAGATCCTCGGCTTCGGCCCGATCGAGCCGCTGCTTCAGGACCCGGCGGTTTCGGAAATCATGGTCAACGCGCCGGACACGGTCTACTTCGAAAAAGAGGGCCGTCTCTACCTCAGCCCGATCCGGTTCCGCGACGCGCCGCATATCACCCGCATCATCGAACGCATCCTTGCGCCTCTGGGCCGTCGCGTCGACGAATCGTCGCCGATGGTCGATGCGCGTCTGCCGGACGGCTCCCGTGTCAACATCGTCGTGCCACCGGTGTCGCCTAAGAGCCCGACGGTTACGATCAGAAAGTTCCGCTCCGACAAGATGACGATGGACGACCTGATCAACGTCGGGTCGATGACGACAGAGCTCGCCGAGTTCCTGCGCGCCTGCGTTCAGGCTCGTCTCAACACGATCATCTCCGGTGGTACCGGTTCCGGTAAGACAACTCTGCTCAACGCGCTCTCCGGCTACATCCCGGACACGGAGCGCATCGTCACAATCGAGGACCCGACTGAGCTCAAGCTCCAGCAGGCGCACGTCGTCTCGCTCGAGGCGCGCCCGCCTAGCCTCGAAGGCCGCGGTGAGGTGTCGCAGCGCGACCTGGTTCGCAACTCGCTGCGTATGCGGCCGGACCGAATCATCGTCGGTGAGGTTCGCGCCTCAGAGGCGTTCGACATGATGCAGGCGATGAACACCGGTCACGAGGGTTCGATCAGCACAGTTCACGCGAACACGCCTCGTGACGCCATCGCCCGTATCGAAAACATGATCCTGATGGCGAACCTGGACCTGCCTTCACGCGCCATCCGCGAGCAGATCGCGGCGGCGTTGCACGTCATCGTTCAGGTGAGCCGTATGTCTGATGGCTCGCGAAAGCTGACCCACATCAGCGAGGTTGCCGGTATGGAGGGCCAGGTGGTCACCATGCAGGACATCTTCCACTTCGAGCAGACCGGCATCGACGCCGAAGGTCGCGTCAAAGGCTCCTTCAAATCGACCGGCATCCGGCCGCGGTTTGCCGAGAAGTTCGAGAGTCAGGGCATTCAGCTAGCGCCGGGAATCTTCTCTGGGGCAGCCGCCTAATGGACATAACTGCTCTCGCCGCAGCTGTATTCGTCATGGGGGCGATCTTCACAGGCTTCTACGCCCTCTATCGCTCCACAGCCAACCCGCGCAGCCAGCTCGAGCGGCGCCTCGGCCACGTCATCGGCGAATCGACCGGCTTCGACATTACGCCGGCGGATGCGGTTGCCCTGCGCCAGACGCGCACGGGCCACCTGCCGCTCCTCGGGCCGCTCCTCGAAGGGAAGGAGTGGACCGCCGCGGCCGCGATCGAGCTCGACAGGGCCGACATGCGCCTGACGGTCTCCGAGTTTGTGGCGGTGCGCATCTTTATGGGTCTCGCCGCCGCTACCGGCGTGGTTCTGTTCATGGGTTCCGGCATCGTCGGCGTCATCGTCGGGGTTGTCGCTGGCTTCATCGGCTACCAGGCGCCCAAGGTCTACATGAAGCGCAAGCAGTCGTCGCGCCTGAACAAGCTGAACGATCAGCTCGTCGAAGGCCTCGGCATGCTCGCCAACTCTCTGAAGGCCGGCTTCGGCCTGATGCAGAGCATGGACATGCTGACGCGGGAGATGCCCCATCCCTTCGCGACGGAGATTCGCCGCACGCTACACGACATAAACATCGGTTCGACAACGGAAGAAGCGCTCCAGTCGATGGCGGAGCGCTGCGGTTCCAAGGACCTGGACATCGTCATCACGGCGATGCTGATCCAGCAGTCGACCGGTGGTAACCTCGCCGAGATTCTCGACACCGTGGCGCACACGATGCGAGAGCGCATCCGGATCCGCGGTGAGATCAAGACGCTGACGGCGCAGCAGATGCTGAGCGGCGTGATTATCGGCGCGTTGCCGGTGTTCATTGCCGGCGCCGTCATGGTGATCAACCCAAGCTACATCGAGCCTCTGTTCACGCGACTTGCCGGCCAGGTCATGCTCGGCGGCGCGCTCATGATGGAGATGTTCGGTGTCTTCTTGATCAAGCGCATCCTGGCGATTGAGGTCTAACGATGATTGTTCTCGCCATTCTCATCGTCTTCGCAGCCGTCTTCTTCCTCGTCCTCGGTCTCTCGTACCAGCACGAGAACCCGATGAGCGCTCGCATGGCTAACCTGCGCGGCGAACGCACGATGGAATACGGCACCACCAGGGAGACCGAGTCTTTCAGCTCTCGAATCTTCGCGCCGCTCGCCGATTCACTCGGGACGAAGATGGAGGGCCTGCTTCCAAGCAACTGGATGGAAGGCCTGGATACAAGGCTGGTTCAAGCCGGGCAGCCCGTCTCTCGCACCGGTTTCCTTGCCGCCATCGCGATTGTCGAAGGGTTCGTCTTCCTCTTCGCGATTCTGATGGTCACGTCCGCCGGCAGCACGCTAAAGGGACCGATGCTGCCCGGCTTCATCATCGTGCTCCTCGTCATCGGCGCCGTTCTGCCGAAGACGTGGCTGGACAACCGCGTGCGTCACCGCCAGACGGAGGTACTCAAGAGCCTCCCGGACGCGTTTGACCTGATCACAACCTGTGTCGAAGCCGGCCTCGGCATCGAGGCGGCGCTCGCCAAGGTGTCGGAGAAGGTCGAAGGCCCCTTCGGTGACGAGCTGGCGATCATGATGCGGGAGACCTCGATGGGTAAGCTACGTCGCGACGCCCTGAAAGAGATGGGTGAGCGCACCGGCGTTCAGGACCTGATCAGCTTCATCAACGCCGTCATCCAGGCGGAATCGATGGGTACGAGCATCGCCACGGTGCTGCGAGTCCAGGCTGAGCAGATGCGGACGAAGCGCCGGCAGCGGGCGGAGCAGCAGGCCCAGCAGGCGCCGATCAAGATGATGTTCCCGCTGGTGCTCTGCATCTTCCCGAGCTTGTTCATCGTCATCCTCGGGCCGGCCGGCATCACGATCTACGAACAGTTCATCACCCGGCCATGAACGTACGTAACGTCGAACGCGAGAGTTCCCTCGGCGAGGCGATTGAAGTAGCCGCGACGGCGGCTCAGCGCGCGCGTGGCCTGCTGGGCCGTGAGTGCCTGAACGATGGTCAGGGGCTGATGTTCAAGGGCTGCTCTTCTCTGCACACCTTCTTCATGAGCTTCGCGATCGACATCCTGTTCGTCGATAAGCACGGCAAGGTGCTGAAGAAGGCGGTGGCGGTCCATCCGTTCAAGCTGGTGCGCGCGCCGCTACGCGCCTACTACGCGATCGAGTTGCCTGTCGGCGTCATCGAGAATTCCGGCACGCAGGTGGGTGACCACCTCGACTTCGGCGAAGAAGAGTACGCGCTAGCGGCCTAAGCCTCGCCCCGCGGCTCCCAGCTAACAAAGGCAACGAAGCGGTCTCGCGTGCTCAACGCGAAGCCGCCTTCGTGCTTTACGGCCAGATCGCGCACGGCGCGCCCCAGACGCTCGTCTTCGGGCGTATTCGGCAGGACCCATAGCGGACGGCGGGACGCCTCGTGCAGCGCCTCTACGCTCTCGAAGCGGCGTCTGGGCATCATGAAGCCATCGATTCGCGGCAGGCGGCCACGGGCGTAGAGCAGCGCGATCAGCTCAGCGAGGCCGGGCAGGAGGACGCGCGGCTCGCCGTGCACCGGCTCCCACAACGGCGCGAAATCCGATATCGGCGCGCGATCGAACAGCACGTCGATGCAGACGCGGCGCGTATGCGCTTCGAGCTGATCGAGGAACGGCCCGATGTCGGCGATGTCGTAGCCGACCTGGCTGAGGTAGCCCACGTCCGCAACCGGTGCGTCGCTAACCGGCGAGGGCCAGCGCTCCCCGTAGATATCGACGTTCTCGATGCCGTGCTCGCGGGCGCTGTCTGTCAGGACCTGGCGCATACCGGCGGAGGGCTCGATGGCGTAGGCGTGACGCGCCTTCAGCGCGATCGGCAGCGTGTAACGTCCACCGCCGGCGCCGAGGTCGAGCCACGTCTCGTCCGGCCTCACGAGGTCGAGAAGCCGGGTCAGCGTCGGCTCGTCGGTGCGATGCGGGTCGGCGCGAAACGCCTCCGCTATGGGGGCGTAGAAGTCTTCCGGCCGCGGCCGGTTCGGCAGGCGCTCCACCTGGTCGCGCTCCGCCTCGACGATTGCGCGCCAGGCCGCGAGGGCGCGCGCGGCATCGGGACGCAGCGTCTGCTCGGCGATGTCGAGGGCGATGCTGGTCATGCCGCGATGGTACGCGGCGCGCGGTTCTGAGGAAACCTAGACCGCGAGGACCTGGCCGACGTAGATGTAGTTCGGGTCGCTGAGGCCGTTGAGCGCGACGATCGCGTCGACGGTCGTGCCGTAGCGGCCGGCGATGCTGTAGAGCGTATCGCCATCGACGACGGTGTAGCTGCGGCCGGATCCGGCGCCACCAGCGCCGCCGCCGGCCGTGCTCACGGGTGTCGCGGCGACGGCCGCGGGCGCGGCAGCGCCGCCGGGAATGATGATCTCCTGGCCGACGTAGATATAGCTCGGGTCGGCGATGCCGTTCGCGGCGACGAGGTCGTCCACGCTCACGCCGAAGGTGGCGGCGATACCGCCAAGCGTGTCGCCGGCGACGACGACGTAAACGGACGCCGCGGCGGGAGCGGGAGGCTGCTTCGGCGGCGTGTCGCGCAGGATACCGAGGATGCTGTCCGGCGTGACGCCGTAGCGCCAGACGCTGACGATGTTCGAGCCGGATGCGTAGGCGTTGTCGATAAAGCGTGACCACTCGGCGGGGTCAGTTGTGGAGCCCTGGCCCACGTGCGTGATCGGCAGGCCGTACTTGCCGTAGATCGCGCTCGTAACGCCGATCAGGAACTCGGGCGTCATGCCACCCGGGCCGACGGCGTAGCCGCTGAGGCCGTACTTCTCGTAGTTGGCGGACGTGTCGAACGTCTTCCAGTACTGCTGCGGCGCGATCTCGCTGCTGAATGACGCGAACTGCGCCATCGGCACGCGTTCGATGATCCACGGCCGCGGGTCGAGCGAGAGGACGATGTGGGCGTTTGGCTGGAGGCGTCGCAGCTCGTTGCCGAAGGTCTGCGCGTCCGCCGCGGTGCCGCGCCAGAAGCCGGAGTGCGGCTCGACGTCGAGGTAGATGCTGCGCGCTCCGGCGGCGAGCACGTCTGCCGCCATCCGCGCCTCGCGGATCGGGTCGACGCCCTGGACTACGGCCCAGACGTGAAACGGAACGCCGGCAGTCTCGAAATAGTTGGCAAGGACGCCTACCTGCGCGGGCCCGCTAACGGCGAAAGACGACTTGTCGTACTCCGACATCCACTGCAGGCCGTCGTGCGTCTTGAGGACGATGCCGAGGCCGTTATCGCGCAGGCGCTTGCCGACGACGTTCGGCTCGCCGTCGGTTGAGAACTGCCACACCCAGACGAGGTGCTTGAGCGTCGCGGCGGCGCCGGCGGGCTTGGCAGAGCCGAGCGCTTTGATCGCGAGGCCACCGGCGGCGAGCGCCGCGGAGGCGCCCATGACTTCGCGGCGGCTGAATCTTCGGGCTTGCGGGTCGCTAAGGGAATACATCGCCAATATTACATAAGCGTTGCAGCGTCGCTGTCAACCCGCAGGCCGAGGTTTACCCATACTCGCGATGAAACTGTAACGAATCGGCACGGAGCTACTCGGGCCGGACCGTGAACGGCGCGGCGCTCAGGCGATGCTGATCGCCTGGCCCGAGATCCGCGCTCCGCGCTCCGAGATCAGGTACATGGCCAGGTCGGCGACCTCTTCTTCGCTGACGAAACGCTCCTTCAGCTTCTCGTACTCCTGCAGGCCCTCTTCGCGCGTCTTGCCGCCGCGTTCCGCCAGGTCCATGAAGATGTTCTCGGCTCGGTTGCCGATGACAGCGCCGGGGCAGATGCAGTTCACCGTGATCCCGTGCGGCGCTGCCTCCAGGGCGATCGACTCCGTCAGGTTGATGATCGCGGCCTTGGCTGCGCCGTAGGAGGCGCGCAGGGCGCGGCCGCGCTTGCCGGCGCCGGATGAGAGGCTGACGATGCGGCCCTTCTTCGCCGGGATCATCACCTTGAGGGCGTGCTTGCAGCAGAGAAAAACGCTATCGAGGTCGGTTGTAAGCGCGCGGCGCCAGACTTCGTCGAAGGGCATGTCGACAACCGGGATTGGCGGGTCGAGCCAGGCAGCCGTGTTGACGAGGATGTCGAGGCCACCGAACTCGCTGACGGCGCGCTCGACCATCGCTTGGACCTGCGCTTCGTTCGTGACGTCGGCGGCAAACGAGACGCCGCGCCCGCCGAGGTCGTCGACCTGGCGCGCGATCGCCGCGGCGCCTTCGGCGTTGAGGTCGGCCACGAGGACGTTGACGCCCTCTTCGGCGAGCGCGACGGCGCAGGCACGGCCGATACCGCGCGCGCCGCCCGTAACGATGGCTGACTGGCCTTTGAGCGTCATGCTTCTACCCCCAGGTCTCTAAGCTCCGCGCGGAGCTTAGAAGATCGGACGCACGTGGTCAAAGAGGCGTCAAAGTAGGGACGGAGCTTCAGCTCCGTCCGTGACGCGGTTCGGACGGAGCTGAAGCTTCGTCCCTACGAGTGCAACACGAGACTAGGCAGACTTCTTGCGGCGCTTTGGCGCCTCTTCGGTCTCGTCCTCGGTGCGGCCGGCGCTCGACTTGCTGCGACGCGCCGCTTCGACGCTGGCTCGCAGGGCCTCCGTGAGGTCGGTGATCTTCGCCGGCGCTGCCTTTGGCGCTTCGATTACCTGCCCCTCGGCCTTCTTCTGAATCACATCGAGCAGCGCATCGCGGTATTCGTCCTTGTAGGCGCTGAGGTCGAAGTCGTCGTTCATCAGCATGTCGATCAGCGATTTCGCCATCGTCAGCTCTTTGTCTGAGACGTCTGTCTTCGTGCCGGGGACGTTCAGTTCCTCCGTGGAGCGCACCTCGTCGGCGTAGAACATCGTCTCGAGCGCGAGCGTGTCGCCGTAGATGCGCAGCGTGCAGAGCTGCTCCTTCTGACGCAGCGTCACCTTGGCGACGGCGACACGCCCCGTCTCTTCGAGGGCGCGCATCAGCAGCGCGAACGGCTTCAGGGCGATGTCTTCCGGCTCAAGGTAGTAGGTCTTCTGGTAGTAGATCGGGTCGATCTGCTCGAGGTTAACGAAATCGGTGATCTCGATGACGCGCGTCGACTTCACGGGGACGTTCTCGAAGTCTGAGTCCTCGATCACGACGTAGTTGCCGGGCGTGATCTCGTAGCCCTTGACGATGTCGCCTTGCTCGAGCTCGATGTCCTCTTCGCTGCAGAAGCGCTTCTGCTTGATCCGCGCCATGTCCGTCTTGTGGAGCATGTTGAAGTGGACGTCTTTTTCTTCCGTGGCGGTGTAGAGCTTAATCGGGATCGTCACCATCCCGAAGCTGATTGCGCCTTTCCATAGCGGCCTGGGCATCGCAACCTCCTCGGGCCGTCGTGGCCCGGTTCGTTCGATTAGGGAGGCTTATTGTAATGCACCTGTCATTGCGGCGTCGTTCAGGGTAAACGCTGACGCTTTCGACTTCCGACTAAGGGCCGTCGCGCCGGCGCAGGATCTCGCCGACGCCGTCGACCTCGCCCTCGACGCGGGTGAAGCGTCCCGTCGGGCGCGGGTCGATCGCGTGGTTGTAGGCGTAGGCGAGCGCGCCGGCCAACGCCGTGAAGAAGGCAGCGCCGATCGACGTGTAGATCAGGAACGCGACCGTCGACATCGCGTCGCCGGTGTCGTCGTCGAGCAGCCGGTCGTAGGTCGCGGGCTCGGGCAGGCGCGCGGCGATGACCGTCGCGCCGAGCGCGAAGATGACGATGAAGGCGCCGGTGAAGATGACCTGGAAGCGGATCGATGTGAAATCGGCGCGCGTGCGTCTCAGCGCGTCACGCAGCGACCAGGCGCCGACGCCCAGCGTTCCGGCGGTGAAGATCAGTCCGCAGACCGCCGGCGTCCAGGCCGGCTGGTCGACGTGGGCGGCGGCGTCCCAGGCTTCGGGCGTGGCGATCAGGAGCAGCAGGCCGGCGGCCGTCAGCAGCGCCGGCGGCGCGCAAAGGGCGAATCGAGCGACAAGGCGTGCGCTCATGGCGGCGCGAGAATAGCAGATCGGCGCGGCGTTTGACGGCGCAAACGACTCGGCGGGATACTCCCGTGGCGAAAGGGGTGCGCGCGTGAAAGTCATCGTCTTCGACCTGCTGCCCTACGGCGAGGAGTTGGGCCACCTGAAGAACGGCGGCAAGGAGCTGCCGTGGCCGCTGGACAAGCGCTTCTTCAAGCCGGAAGTGGCGGCGCGCACCTACGCCGAGCACCTCGATGCCTGGGAGCTGCTCGACAAGCTCGGCTACGACGGCGTCGGCTTCAACGAGCACCACACGTCGCCGTACGGGCTGATGAACTCGCCGAACCTGATGGCGGCGTCGGCATCGCAGCGGACGAAGAACCTGAAGCTGCTGATGTACGGCAACCTGCTGCCGCTGCACGACCCGCTGCGTCTCGCTGAGGAGCTGGCGATGCTCGACTGCATGTCGAACGGGCGCATAATCTCCGGCTTCGCCCGCGGCATCCCGCGCGAGTACAACGTCTTCGGCGTGCCCCTGACCGAATCGCGCCAGCGCTTCGAGGAGGCGTACGAGATCATCACGCGCGCCTGGACGGAGGAGCAGTTCAGCTTCGAGGGGCGCTTCTGGTCCTACAAAGACGTCGCGATCTGGCCGCGACCGCTGCAGCAACCATACCCGCCGGTCTGGATCCCGGTGACGAGCAGCAAAGAGACGATCGAGTTCGCCGCCAAGCGCAACCTGCCGATTACGCCCGGCGCGGGCCGCGGCCTGCGGGAGGACATCATCCGCTACTACGCGAAGCTGCTGGAGGATAACGGCCACCACCTGACGCCGGACCACCTCAGCATCCAGTCCAGCGTCTACGTCGCCGACAGCAAGGAGCAGGCGGTGCGGGAGGCGGCGCCGCACGCGCTCTACTTCAACCAGACGCTGTTCAGCCACGGCAACATCACGGAGGCGAACCTGCAGCGCGACGCCGGCTACCTCAGCTCCGCCGCCTTCGACTACGTGCGGCCGGAGAACCTGCCCGCCGTCGCCAGGGGACGCGAGTCGTATCGTGACATAACGTTCGCGGACATCGAGCGCCAGGCGCAGAACCTGCCCTGGGGCCCGCCGGACGAAGTACGCGACCGGATCATCGCCGAGGCCGACTTCGCCGGCGCGAGCACGGTGATCGTCAGCATGAACCGCGGCGTTATGCCGCACGAGATGTTCATCGAGCAGATCCGCCGCTTCGCCGCGGACGTTCTACCTGCGCTGCAAGCCCACGAGGTGAAGACGGCGGTAGGCGTCGAGTAGGGCGCTACTTCCGGAGGCCGATCTCCTTGCGCACGATGGCGGTGCCCTCCGTAAGGGCGCGGAGCTTGGCGCGCGCGAGCTCGCCGGGGAGGTTGCGCAGGCCGCAGTCCGGGTTGACCATCAGACGCTCCGGCGGCAGCACCTTCAGCGCGCGCCGGATGCGCGAGGCGACCATCTCGGCCGTCTCGAGGTCGCGGCTCTTGACGTCGATCACACCGAGGCCGAGCGAGAAGGGGCATTTCGGGTAGCGGCGGAACAGCTCGAGGTCGTCGTAGCCCTTGCGCGCGAACTCGAGCACGAGCTGGTCGATCTCGGCGTCGAGGATCGGCGGGAAGAGGAAGTCGTAGTGTCCCTCCCACAAGGGGCGGGCGTAGCGGTTGCCGTAGCAGACATGGACGGCGCGCAGCGTCTGGTTGCCATCGACGCCCTCAAAGACCTTGTTCAGGGCTTTCACCGCGAGCTTCGCCTGGTCCGGGTAGCCGGCGAGCAGCGGCTCGTCCACCTGCAGGACGGCGACGCCTGCCTTGGCGAGCGCGCGCGCCTCCCTGTTGAGCACGCGGGCGAGCGCCATGACGAGGTCGGCTTCGTCTTTGTAGAACTGGTTCTTGATCCGGCGGGCGAGCGAGAAGGGGCCGGTGAAAGAAAACTTAACCGGCTTCGACGCGTACTCGCTCGTGAACTTGAGGTCGTCCACGAGACCGAGCGGCGATGCCGTCTCGTCATCGTCCGGGATCGCACGCGTCACGACGGCGTCGTAGTAGTCGGCGTAGAACGCCTTCGCGAGCTGCGGCACCTCGACGCCGGGCATGCGCGCCAGGAAGTAGTCGATGTCGTTGTCACGGCGCAGCTCACCGTCCGAGACGATGTCGACGCCGGCCGTCTCCTGGTCCTTCAGCGCCGCCTTGATCGCGACCTCGTGAATCTCGCGCAGGTAGTCGCTGCTGATCCGGCGCTGGTAGTAGTCCGTCTTCAGGCGCTCCAGCCACTCCGGCACGGAGTAAGAGCCCACGACCGAGGTCGCGAGCGGCTTCGGCACGGGGCGGACCGGCCGCGCCGGCGCGTCAGTCGTCTTCGAGGTCGTGCGAGAGCGGGCGGGCGTTCGGGTTCGTGTCGTGGTCATGCGTCTCTACTCCTGCACTCGCGCGGTGAGAGTCGTGATGTTGGAGCCGGTGCGGTGGGTGAAAGCCTCGTAGTTGACCTCGTAGCCGTTGCGCCGGCCGATGGCTGATAGCATCGGCCCGTTGACCCAGTTGACGACGGAGCCGTCGTACTTACCGGGGCCGCGGAAGCTCGTCTCGTACTGCTGGACGTTGGTGACAAAGATGTCGTGGCACTCGAGGATGCCGAAGGGGTGCAGCAGCGGCAGCGAGTCGAGGAAGCTGGCGACGGCGCC
Source organism: Dehalococcoidia bacterium (assembly GCA_035292965.1). Classification (GTDB taxonomy): domain Bacteria; phylum Chloroflexota; class Dehalococcoidia; order DSTF01; family WHTK01; genus WHTK01. The sequence continues at coordinate 14,676 of DATDPC010000152.1, forward strand.
GTTGCTGACGTGCATGCGCAGGTCGCCATTGGCTTCGACGATTGGGCGCATCACCTCGCCGCTGATGTTCGGCGTGACGCGGTAGGTGTCGAGGCCCTCGAGCGGCGTGTACCGCTCGTCGAGGCGCATCGACTCCCAGACGACGCGCCAGAACTCGACGACGGTGAGGGGGCCACCGGGGAAGCGCTCCGGCGCCGCGGCGGCGAGAAGCTCCGGCCCAAGCTGGACGAGGCGATGCACGAGGTCGGGCAGGTCCTTCGGCTCGAGCTTCAGATCGGCGGCGACCTTTTCGGCGGTTTCGGTCGGGATGTAGGCGCGCACTTCGACGCGGAAGAGGTGGCCGCCGATGCGGACGATCTCGTCCGTCGGCAGGTTGTCGTAGACGTTGGAGATGTAGATCAGGAACGCCTTCGAACGCAGGAAGCCCAGCGTCTCGCTCGGCACGCGCGCGTCGAGGACGAGGCTGCTCGTATGGTCTGCGTGCGCCTTGACGTTTTCGCGCGCCCTGGCGAGGACGTGGGGCGAGTAGTCGCCCATGAGGTAGTGCAGGCGGCGGTAGTAGTCGCGGTTGGCTTCGCGGTCGAGGCGGCGGAACTCGTCGAGCCAGACGCGCGCCTGGTTGCCGTTGCCGACGCCGAGCTCGAGGATGTGGAGGTCTTCCGGCAGCGCCTGGCGCGCCGCGAGTTGGTCCCAGGTGCTAAACAGACGCAGGATCAACTCTCGCGCCGCCTCGGTGTTGCGCGCGTCGCTCTCACCGCCGGGGAGGGCCTGTTCATACTCGCGGCCGGTGCCCTGTTCCCAGAGGCCGAGCGCGTTCCAGTACAGACCGTTGAAGTCCCAGATGCAGCTCTCGCTGCCGTTGCGCCAGTCTTCCATGTACTGGCCCTTGCTGCCTTTCGCCTGCTCGGCCAGCACTTTCGCGAACTCGGCCTCGATGTCGATGTTGCCGGCGCGGCGCAGGTCGAGCGCGAGCTCGTAGGCGTCGAACGTGTCGGAGGGCTGCAGGGCTGAGGGGAGAATCGGCCGCAGGTCTATCGGCCGGCGGAAGGCCTGGCGGTACTGCACCCAGTCGCAGACGACGCGCAGGCGCGCGAGATCGAGGTCGCTGCCGGCGACGGCGTGAGCGAGTGAGCTGAGAACGGGGCCGATGTCGAACGCCTTCTCGCCCCGGAGCCTGTCGGTTGCGCGAATATCTATCTGCACTAAGCATCCCCCTCACTGCTGCTGGAAGCGGAGCTCACCACGAGCGGCGTCCGGCGGCCGATGCCTGCCCGCTTGAGAACCTCTGGCAGCTCCGCACCGGCCGCGACGACGTGGACACCAGCGACGCCGGCGGTCTCCCGCAGCGCCTGAACCGTCTCGGCACAGAGCGAAATGGCCTCTGACTCCAACTGGTCTGAGGGTACGCCGCGAAGCCTGCGCTCGACTGCCTCCGGCAGGTATACGCCGGGCAACGACTTCAGGTGCTCGAGGGCGCTGGGCGTCCGCGCGGTGCCAACGCTGGCGAGTATGTAGCAGCGCTTTTCGAGGCCGCGGTCGCGGACCTGCTTCATCCACTGACCGAATCGGTCGACATCGAAGACAAATTGTGTCTGCACGAACTGAGCCCCCGCCTCGATCTTCGCTTCAAGGCGGCTTGCGCTATCGGGCGCGAACGGGTCCTCGACGACACCGACGAAGCAGCGCGGCGCCCGAGTGAGCTCGCGTCCGGAGGCGAGCACGCCCTGATCTCGAATGCGGCATACCATCCGAATCAGACCGAGAGTATCGAGGTCGAAGACCGGCTTGGCGTCAGGATCGTCCCCGAGGTGAATCGCATCGCCGGTCATCAGTGAGACATTCGGGACGCCAAGCGCGACGGCGCCCAGCAGATCAGACTGCAGCGCGATCCGGTTGCGGTCGCGACAAGTGAACTGCACTACGGGCTCCACCTGTTCCTGGAGGAGGCAGATGCAGGCGGCCCAACTCGGGAGGCGGACCTCCGCGCTCTGTCCATCGGTTACGTTCACAGCGTCCACCCAGTCGCGCACGCTGCGCGCCACGCGACGGATGCTGTCGAGGTCGGCGCCACGCGGCGGGACGGCTTCTGCCGTTATCGCAAACTCGCCGTTGGCCAGCCTTTGGTGCAGACGCCCATACGGGCGCGTGGGGAAGGTGTTAGCCGCCGGCTGATCGCCGGAGCTGTGATGAGCGCTTTCTGCCACAGTAACAGTCTCAGCGATCCTGCTTGGACTTGCATCAGCGGAGTGCCCCAACGTGTTCAGAGATTCATTGTGGTCGCATCACAATGCCCGCCCGAAGGCGCGGGGCCTCTCAGGACCCGATTCGCCTTAGTAGCTCGATCGTCGGCCCTGACCGATTCATGCAGTAGAAGTGAATTCCAGGTACGCCCGAGTCCAGGATCTTTCTTACCTGCTCCGACATATATTCGGCGGCGATCGACCCCTGGTCATCCTCGGACGCGGCCTCGAGCGCCGCTTGTATCTTGACGGGCATCGATATCCGAAGCTCCTCGCCGATGAAGCGTGCGGCCTGTCCATATCGGTCAAACGGAAGGATACCCGGGATGATTGGGATACGGATGCCTGCCTTGTGGGCAGCCTCCGCGAAGCGGAAGTGGAGGTCTGCGTCGAAGATCATCTGCTCGACGATGTAATCGGCGCCGGCATCGACTTTGATCTTCAGGTGTTCGATGTTTCGCTTCATGTTGAGTTCGAGGCTTTCGTCGGCCCGGAAATCGTCAGGATGGATTTCCGGAAAGCCGGCCACGCCGATCCCGAAGCGAGTCTTGACGCCGGTCCGGGTGTATTTGCCCTCGGCATCCATCCAGAGTCCCGCGTTCATGTGAGCGATCTGCTCTACCAAGCCGGAAGCGTATCTATGACGGAGTTCGGCCGGCACGTAGTCGACGACTCCAGCGGGAGGATCGCCACCGAGAGCGAGCACGTTGTTGAGTCCGTCTAGATGCAGACCGCGGAGGATGCTCTCCATGTCCCGCTTGGTTTTAGCCTGGATGCTCAGGTGGACAACGGTGGGAATCTCGAACTTCTCGTGGATAATCCGGCTCACGGATGGAGTGCCACCGCGCGGGCTGCCGAGCGCACCCCAGGTAGTCGTGACGACCTGGATATACGGGAGCAGTTCCTCAACGGTCTTGAGGATTGGATCGATCGGCCGGAAGTTCTCGGTCGGAAACGTCTCGGCCGAGAACACCGGCCATAACCTCGGGTTGGCGTAGAGGGACGCTACTTCCATGAGCTTCGACCGAGCAGGGAAGTTGGGCCGGACGGCCGCCGGCCCGGGTTGAGGGGCGAATCAGCATTGCGGTTCAAGTATTTCTCCCTGGCGAGCACGGGGTGCGCTGTCGAATGATGGTCTCAGACAGTCCGTCGCGAGTTGTTGGGCATAGTTTCCGCTGACGCCTCCGGATGTGCATCGGCGGGGCGCCCAAACCTCCTCGCTGACTTATTGTGGGCGCCTCACAATGTTGTCCGAATGCCCGCGCGAGTACGATTGCGGGGTCGGAACCCCGACCGATCGTTCCCCGCTCCGCTTTAGACGACCCGGAGGGCAGGCATGAAGAGCGACCTCGAGATCGCCCAGGAAGCTACGCTTGAGCCTATTGAAGACATCGCCAAGTCACTCGGCCTCGTGGACAGCGAGGTCGAGTTGTACGGCAAGTACAAAGCGAAGATCTCGCTCGAAGTCCTCGATCGCCTGAAGGACAAGCCGTCGGGCAAGTTCGTCGTCATCACCGGCATGACGCCGACGCCGCTGGGCGAAGGCAAGACGCTGACGACGGTTGGCCTCGCGCAGGCCTTGAACCGCATCGGCAAGCGCACGATCGCCAACATCCGCCAGCCGAGCCTGGGCCCGACCTTCGGGATCAAGGGCGGCGCCGCCGGCGGCGGTTATTCCCAGGTCGTGCCGATGGAGGACTTCAACCTCCACCTCACGGGCGACACCCACGCTGTGTCGATGGCCCACAACCTGCTCGCCGCGCTTATCGATAACCACCTCCACCAGGGCAACTCGCTCGGCATCGACCCGTTCTCGATCTCCTGGCCGCGGGTGGTCGACATCTCCGACCGCGCCCTGCGCAACGTGATCATCGGCCTCGGCGGCAAGGAAGACGGCGTGCCGCGCCAGACCACGTTCGACATCGCCGTCGCGTCTGAGGTCATGGCGGTGCTCGGCCTCTCGACCAGCCTGCAGGACCTGCGGGCGCGCCTCGGGCGAATCATCGTTGCCCAGGACGGCGCCAAGAAGCCGGTGACGGCTGAGATGCTCGGCGGCGCCGGTGCGATGGCGGTGCTGCTGCGCGACGCGATCAAGCCGAACCTGCTGCAGACGCTGGAGCACACGCCCGTCTTCGTCCACACAGGGCCCTTTGGCAACATCGCCCACGGCAACTCGTCCGTGCTCGCCGACCAGATCGGCCTCAAGCTCGCCGACATGGTCGTTACGGAAGCAGGCTTCGGCTCCGATCTTGGCTTCGAGAAGATGGTCGACATAAAGTGCCGACAATCCGGCCTGCGGCTCGACGCTGCCGTGATCGTCGCGACCGTGCGCGCGCTCAAGGCGCACTCGGGCAAGTACCGCATCGTCGCCGGCCGTCCGCTCGACCCGAAGCTGGGCAACGAGGACCTACAGGCGGTCGAGGAGGGCATGGGCAACCTCGAGAAGCACATCGAGAACGTCACCAATCACGGTGGCCTACCCGCCGTCGTCGTGGTCAACCGCTTCTCCTACGACTCAGACGCTGAGATCGAGCTCGTGCGCCAGCGCGCGCTGGCGGCCGGCGCTTTCGCTTGCGAGGTGAGCGAGGTCTGGGAGAAGGGCGGCGCCGGCGGCGAAGCGATCGCCCGCGCCCTCGTCGCCGCGACGGAGCAGCCGAACAGCTTCGACTTCCTCTACAAAGACGACGAACCGATCGCCGACAAGATCAACGCGATCGCGACGAAGATGTACGGCGCGGATGGCGTCGATATCACGCCAGAGGCGCGGCGCCAGATTCAGACGTACACCGACTGGGGCCTCGGCAACCTGCCGATCTGCATCGCCAAGACGAACTTCTCGCTCTCCGCCGACGCGAACAAGCGCGGCCGCCCGACGGGCTTCCGCGTCAGCGTCCGCGAGGTGCGACCAGCGGCGGGCGCGGGGTTCCTCATCGCCTACCTCGGCACGATCCGGACGATGCCGGGCCTGCCGTCAGAGCCGGCGGCCGGCAAGGTCGACATCGACGAGCACGGCAACGTCATGGGTCTCTTCTGATCGGCCGCGGGCCGTTGTCTTGAATCGCGGTATTGTCGTGGATCGGGCGCGGTCGTTTTCGCGCCGTAGCTAGCTCACTTTTCTGGCGCTTTTTCGCGCACGATGTGCAGCGGCAAGACCTTCGCGGTCCGCGTCTCGTGCGGTTTTTCTCGGACAACGCGAAGCGTTTCACCCTGGGACCATATCTCGCTCCATACCCGCGCGACCGGACCCGGTGCGCGTAGCGCCTCGAAGACTGTCGACAGAACCGCTGCTTCGTCGATGACGCCGACGCTTGGAGCGACGAGGACGTTGACTTTGGTGATGCCCTGGTCCTCCTGCTCGACGAGTTGGTAATCTGCGGCTGTACCGCCGAAGCGGGCCGGTAGGATCTCTTCGATGAGCTCGTGCAGCGTGCTGCCGATGAACGTGACGCCGCCGCTGGTCAGCTTCTCATGGCTGCGAATGTCCTTCAGGTGGGTTGTCAAACCAATTTCGCCGAGCAGGCAACCGCACGCTCGTTGCTCCATCGTTGCGTAGTCGCCGTTTTCGAGATTTAGGAGCAGACGCCGGCCGCTAGTCACTACACTGCTCAGTACAAGCGCGCCGACCGACGCATCTGGCCCGATCTGCCTCTGACGTTGGATCACTGCTATCCGATCAGTGAGAAGGTGGAGGTCGTCGAGCGCGGACGACGTTACGCATGCATCTCCGATTTCGCCCGTTTCATTCGTTGAGTAAATGACCAGCGGGTGGACGCCGGCGGAGGCAAGCACCTGCGCTTTACCAGGCGTAAACGGCTCTCCGCCGAGGCGCATGTAGCTACCGCTGATGTCGAGACCCTGCTCCATCGCCGAAAGACAAACGCGCACGCCCGGAGTTGTGATCGCGCGAAGAATCGCCGGCGTGCCCTCCGATCGCTTACGGGCCAGCCATTGCGCGGCTCTTTCGATCTGGCCGTGACGCGACAACTCTGGCCTCACGAATCGATGACGCTTGGCGGCGTAGACAACAGAGACACCCAGCTTGGTCATTGTTGTGGCGCGTGAGAGATTGCCCAGCAGCGAACCGGTCTGCAGAAGGTTGAAGACTTTTTCGAGAGGCGTGCCAATCTTCGCGTACCAGAGCAGCCACATCCCGGGCAGACCTGCGACGCTTAAGCCGGCTATCGGCCGGCCGTAGATGCCGTGGTTCTGCAGCGAAACCGCGACCGCGAGCGTCGAATCGTAGAAGCCGTTAAAGTCGACATCGGTCGGCGCCGGCGTGCCGGTTGAGCCGCTGCTATGCAGCCTCATCGCCCTCCTCGTTATAAAGGGATTGGCGAAGTCTGACGCTTGAGCGAGGATTTCGAGAGAGCCGCGCTTGATTGGCCGGCGGCCCTTCATCTCTTCGTTGGTTACGTATACGCCCGCGTCGTAGAGGCGTTGGAGCGCTCCCTCGACACCAGCTTGGTCTACGAGGTGGCGAAGGTCCTCAAAGCTAACGTTCGCCTCTTGCAGCAGCCGGGCGTACAGCGATTTTGGACGCGCGTATACGCCGTCTTCCATGACGTGGAGGAAGGACTGCACACGACGAGCAAGGCGCCGTTCGATCTCGGCGCGCGCCTGCTCGGGCGTGATCTCCTCGCGAAGGAACCGGCGGGCGTCCGCGACAAATCGCGCAGAGCCGGTGAGCCTTTCGATTACGCGCATTTAGGGGTTCATGCTAGCGCAGCGTTTCCGACGATCGTTCGCGCCGGATGTGCAACGGCAGCACCTTCGCCGTGCGCGTCTTGTAAGGCTCGAGCAAGAACCTGCGCGCATCGCCCACAAAGCGCAGATAGTCGCCGATCCTATCGAGCACGGCCACCTTGTTTCTCCAGCGCGCGCATCGTATCACTGCGGGGCCCGGTTTAGGGTTTTCTTCCAGTGGCGAGGCCGTCTCACTGCCGTATACTGGCTCGTGGGTGACCACTTGCGTTTGTGCGTTTGTGGCGCAACCACAGCGGGGCAGCAGTTATGGCTCGAACACCAACGGCGCGGCGCGCACCCCAGCGCGAGGCCGCCGACCTCATCGGCAGCCGGATCCTCGTGTGTGACGGCGCCATGGGCACAATGCTCCAGGCCGCGGGCGTCTCGCTCGACCTATCGCTGCCGGAGCTGAGCGTCTCGCGTCCAGAGCTGGTCAAGGCGATCCACGGCGCCTACATCGCTGCCGGCGCCGAGATTATCGAGACGAACACGTTCGGCGCCTGCCGCACGCGCCTCAGCCGCTACGGCCTCGAGGGACGCGTCGCCGAGATCAACGTCGCCGCCGTGCGCATCGCCCGCGCCGCAGTCGAAGATTCGGGGCGTCAGGTACTCGTCGCCGGCTCCGTCAGCCCGGCGACGCCGCCGCCGTCGCGGGGCCGCATCGCCGCTTCGGTGTTGCATGAGGCGTTTCGGGAGCAGATCGCCGCGCTGGCCGAGGGCGGGGTCGACTTCATCCTCTTCGAGACGTTTGGCAACCTGGAAGAGCTAACCGAAGCGATAAGTGCGGCGCGTGAGGCCGCCCCTGAGCTGCCGCTCGTCGCCCAGATGACCTTCCTCGACGACAACCGAACGCTCGCCGGCGAGACGCCCGCCGAAGTCGCGAGACGCCTCGATGGCATGGGGCTCGCGGCGCTGGGAGCCAACTGCACCATGGGGCCCCAGGGGCTGCTCGAGATCCTCTCGGAGCTGAGCCGCCACACGTCGCTGCCGCTGGTCGCTCAGCCCAACGCCGGCTCGCCGACCTTCGTCGACGGGCGCTTCCAGTACAGCGCCGACCCGTCCTACTTCGCCCGCTACGCGACGCGCTACGCCCAGGTCGGCGCAACGATTGTCGG
>DATDPC010000153.1:0-9531 GCA_035292965.1 Dehalococcoidia bacterium
AGCCGGGTTCAGCGACCCGACGAACGGGTCCTCGATCGCGAACTCGTCCGGCTGATACGTCTCGACGAGGCGGGCGACGGCGGCGTGGAGGAAGAGCAGGCGCTGGGCGAAGCTGTCGCGCGTGTTCGGCTTGATCGCGCCGGCGCCGATGAACTCGGGCCGGGGGCCGCCGCGGACGACGCCCCAGCCGCAGACGCGCAGCCCGGGGTCGATGCCGAGGACTACGGGCGCGGGGTTGGCTTCGCTCACACCGGCCAGCTATCCGGTGAACGCGGCGAGGACTGCGTCCGGGAAGTCGGCGTTGGAGTAGACGCGCTGGACATCGTCGAGGTCCTCGATCTTGTCGAGCAGGCGCAGCGTTTGGGTGGCGGCGCCTTCGTCCAGCGGGACCGTGTTTGTGGGCACGCGGGCGATGTCGGCGGATTCGGGCTCGTGGCCGGCTTCGATCAGGGCGCGGCGGACGCTCTCGAGGTCTTCTTGCTTCGTGTAGACCGTGAGGCCGTCATCCTCGACCTCGAAGTCCTCGGCCCCGGCGTCGATGGCTACAAGGGCGATCTCGTCGGCGTCTGCGCCCGTGGGGAGGTTGATCGTGAGGACGCCGCGCGTGTTGAACACCCAGGCGACGGAGCCAGACTCGCCGAGGTTGCCGCCGCCGCGGCTGAGGACGTTGCGCAGCTCGGCGACGGTGCGGTTGCGGTTATCGGTCAGGGCTTCGACCATGATCGCGGTGCCGCCGGGGCCGTAGCCCTCGTAGACGATCTCGTCGAGCTGGGAGCTGTCACCGTCACCGACGGCCTTGGCGATGGCGCGGTCGATGATGTCCATCGGCATGTTGCCTTCGCGCGCCTTGAGGATCGCGAGCCTTAGACGCGAGTTGCCGTCCGGGTCGCCGCCGCCGAGACGGGCGGCCATGGTGATCTCACGGCCGAGCTTGGTGAAGACGGCAGCGCGGCGCTGGTCGACGACGGCCTTCTGCCGTTTGATCTGCTTCCATTTGGAATGTCCGGCCATGGCGGGTTCGAATGTCTCCTGGGAATCGTGTTTCTCGTATCGCAGGCATTTTAGCAGCCCCGTCAGCGTCGTCTGAAGCAGGCCCCGTGCGGGATGCGGCGGCGCAGCCGGTATAATGCGGGACGTGGCTCGACTTCGGGCGCCTTTCCCTACGTTGCCCCCTCAGGATTCGCCGACCATCCACAACCGTTTATGTCAGGTAGCATGACGACGCAGGAGGCGACGCTCGGCGTCGACCCGGCGCCGGGGGCCAGCTTCCGCGGCGCCCTTGCCAGTCGCGACTTCTCCTTCCTTTTCGTCGGCCAGCTCGGCAGCGAGATCGGCAACGGCGCCGTCCAGCTGGCGCTGCCGCTGCTCGTCCTCGACCTGACGAACTCGCCGTTCCAGCTTGGACTCGCCTACTTCTTCCAGTTCCTCCCGATCTTGCTGTTCGGCCTCGTCGGCGGCGTTTTCGTCGACCGCTGGGACCGCCGCCGGACGATCGTTGTCGTCGACGCGATTCGGGCCGTCGCATTCATGTCGGTGGCGGTGATCTATTACCTCGACACCCTGACGGCGACGCACCTGTTCGCTGTGATCTTCATCGAGGCGTCGCTGGCGAACCTGTTCAACCCGGCGCGGGCGGCGCTAATGCCGAACCTGGTCGATAGCGAGAACCTGCGGCCGGCGAACTCGCTGATCGAGGTGTCGAGGCACATTGGCTTCGTTATCGCGCCGCTGGCCGGTGGCGCCGTCTCCTCGCTGCTGGGTCCGGCCTCGATCATGCTGTTCGACGGCGTGACCTTCTTCGTTTCCGCCGTCACCGTGTTCCTGATCAGGTGGCGGGCGCCGCGCCGTGAGGCAGTCCAGTCGGAGAACTTCGCCCATTCGCTGCGGATGGTCGGCAGCCAGTCGCTTGACGGCTTCAAGGCGCTGCTGAAGTCGCGCCTTTTGCAGGTAACCGTGCTGCTGGGCTTCGGCCTCAACCTGGTCGTGGCGCCGATCCAGGTGCTGCTGCCGCTCTTCGTTCGATACGTGAAGCACGAGGGCGCAAGCTACTTCACCTTCCTCGTGCTCGGACTGCTCGTCGGGTTGATCCTCGGCTCGCTGCTGGCGCCGGCGATCGCGCGGCGATTCGGGCTCGGTCGCATGACGATCGCGGCTGTATTCATCCTCGGTGGCGTGATCTGCGTCGCGAGCCTGCCGCCGACGCTGTGGCCGCCCTTCTTCGCGATGCTCGCCGCGGGCATGGCGATCGGTTCGCTCAACGTCGCGCAGGCGACGATGCTGCAGAGCGCCACTTCCGACCACGACCGGGGGCGCGTCTCCGCCACCTACTACACCGCGACCTACGGCATCCGGCCGATCGGCTTCCTGGCGGTCGGCGCGCTGGCATCGGCGGTCGATATCCGGATCATGTTCGTCGGTCTGGGTCTCGCGACGCTCTGCCTCGGCGCATACCTCTCGCAGCGCAGGGAAGTGCGCGACCACCACTAGCGACACGCTGCTCGGCATCTCGTTGACATGCCCGGAAGTTAGCCTTATCCTTGCGTCAGTATTAGTGGCTACTAATTAGTCGGGGGCGCGCGTGCTCTTCTCCTTCCTGATTCTGCTGCGCGAGGGCTTTGAGATAACGCTGATCCTCGCCATCGTCCTCGGCTACCTGAAGCGCACCGGCAACACGCACCTGTTCCCTCAAGTCTGGTTCGGAGCCGGCGCCGCGCTGGTGATCTCCATCGTCGCCGGCGCCGTGCTGGAGCTGACGACGGCGGAGCTGTCCGGCGCCGCGCAGGAGATGCTGGAAGGCTTCACGATGCTGTTCGCGGTGATCGTGCTGACCTGGATGGTCTTCTGGATGAAGCGGCAGGCGGCCTCGATCGGGCGTGACCTGCGCCACCAGGTCGACATCGCAATCGAACACGGCTCGCTGATCGCGCTGGTCATGCTCGCGTTTAGCGCCGTGCTGCGCGAGGGGCTGGAGACGGTCCTGCTGTTGTTCGCGGGTGCGTCTGTGCAGCGCGGCGACACCGGCCCGTTTCTCCTCGGCGCGTTGGCCGGCGGCGCCATCGCCTGCGCGTTGGGTTACGCCGTCTACCGCGGCTCGCACGCGATCCCGATGCGCCAGTTCTTCACGGTCAGCGGCATCCTCGTCTTGATCATCGCCGCCGGGCTGCTCTCGAACGGCATCGCCGAGCTGCAGGAGTCCGGCCTGTTCCACCTGGGCTCGCGGCCCTGGGACACGGACTCGACGCTCTCCCAGACGACGACGCTGGGCAAGTTCCTCCACACGCTGATCGGCTATGACTCGGCGCCGACGTGGGGACAGATCATCCTCTACTGGGGCTTCCTTGCCGGCGGTCTTAGCGCCTTCCTCTCCGGCATCGGCACTCCGAGCCCTCGGCCGAGCGCCGCTCAGACCGAACCCGTGGCGCAGGGCTAGACGATGCGAAAGCTTAGCTACGTGCTCGCCGGTATCGCCGCCGCCGTGCTGGTCGCCTGCTCTGCCTCGGGTGGTGGCCGCGAGATCGAGGTCGTCGCGACGGACCAGGGCTGCACGCCGGCGACGATAAGCGCCGCGCCAAAAGAGAAGCTGACGTTCAAGTTCGTGAACAACGCCAACGGCGACCGCGAGCTCGAAGGCATCGAGGGAACGAAGCTCGAAGAGGTGCTGATCCCCAAGGGGCGCACGCGTTCGATCAACTACACGACGCCGGGCGAGGCAGGCACGGTAAAGCTGAAGTGCTACATCCCCGGCGGCCCGACGACGATCATCGAGGTCAAGGTCGCCGCTAACGCCGGCTAGCCTACGGTCGCGCCTCGTAGAGGGCGTTCATCACCGGCGCCGGCAGGTCCAGGCGCTTGAAGCGCTTGAACCCGGCCGACTGCACCAGCTCGCGCAGGATCGGCTCCGGCAGGCCCAGCGTCCCGTAGCCCACGGCCCCTGGCGCCGCCATCGACGAGGCGAGGCAGGCGAGGACGGAGACGGCGTAGCCGGCGGCGGCGCCGCCGCGGTTGCGCGCCAGGTTCTCTTCGTAGGTTGGCATGCTGTCGATCTCCATGATCAGCCAGGTGCCGTCGTCTTTGATCGCGCGACGAATCTCGGCGGCTGCGGCGCGAGGCTCCGTCATGTCGTGCAGGCAGTCGAAGGTGAGCATCAGGTCGAAGGTCGGCGTCTGCGGCATCGGGTCGGTCAGCGCCTGATGGTAGGTGACGTTGGTCAGGCCGGCTTCACTGGCGTTCTCGCGGGCGAGATCGAGGGCGTCTTCGGAGATCTCGTAGCCGTGGAAACGCGAGCGCGGGTACGCCCTGGCGATGTTCCACAACGCCCAGCCGGTGCCGCAACCGACGTCGGCGACCTCCGCGCCGGCTTCCAGCTTCGCGACGAGGCCGTCGACGCCGGGCAACGTCTTTGGGACGAGCTCGCGGCGGTACCAGCCCACGCGGGCGCGGTCGGTGTTCGCGGTCGCCTCGCGGCCGCGCTCGTCCCAGGTGTAGCCAATGCCGGTGCGAAACGATTCCGGCAACCGCGACAGCGACCTAAACAGCTCCGGCAGCGACAGCAGGCGCTGGCCGGCGTAGGTTGGGGCGTCCTCATCGGCGAGGAAAGATGCGGTCTCGTCCGTGATCCGGAAGCGTCCGTCGCCCTCGTAGACGAGGACGTCGGAGGCGGCCTGACTGCGCAGCCACTCGCGCAGCCAGCGCTCGTGCAGTCCGGTGCGCTTCGCCAACTCGACCGACGTGACAGCGCCGGCGCCGGCGAGCGCCTTGTACAGCCCGAGCCGGCAACCGAGGCCTGTCATCGCCACCGTGAAAGCGCCGAACGACGCGTTCTGCAGCAGCTCTTGCGTCTGCTTGATCTTCATCGGGTCGAGCTTGGCGTTGGGCATCGGTTCACCTTCGAGTATGTTCAGGTCTGTGATCGCGTAGATTGTATACTTAATTCAGATACGACTCGAAGCAAATGAGGGAGACAAATGGCGACGAAAGACCCGCGTGAACCGTTCACGCGTCTTACCGTTTCGGAGGCTAAGGACAAAGCCGACAGCGGCGAAGTGCAGCTGATCGACGTGCGGACGCCGGGCGAGTTTGCAGGCGGCCACGCGCCGGGTGCGATCAACATCCCCCACATGTCGATCATCGCGCGCAAAGGGGAGCTGGCGGCCGACAAAGAGCTCGTCTTCATCTGCCAGGTGGGTTCACGTAGCGCCCTCGCCGCCGAGTTTGCGGCGGCGGCGGGCTTCCGCGACCTCTACAACGTCGAAGGCGGCACCGAAGCCTGGGTGAAGGCCGGCTACGCTGTCGAGTAGCGGTCAGCGTTCAGCAAGCAGCTGTGTCAGCCCGAAAGCGCTTCCTGAGTGCTGAAAGCTGACTGCTGATGGCTAAGGATCGCCTTTACCTCTTCGATATCGATGGGACGCTGGTTAACACCGGCGGCGCCGGTTCGGCGGCGATGCGTGCTGCCTTCGCGGCGATCTGGGGCGTTGAGGACGGCTTTCGCAACGTCGAGTTCACCGGCCGCAGCGACCTCGCGATCTTTCAGGACGCGCTCGATGCGGCGATCGAGAACGGTGACGACTTCCCGGCGGCGATGCGGCGGTTCAAGCGCGCCTACTTCCGCCGCCTGCCCGGCACGCTGGCAGCGTTCGACGGCCGCGTCCTGCCCGGCGTGCCGTCGCTGCTCGAAGCGCTCTCGCGCGACTCGGACGCGACGTTGGCGCTCGGCACCGGCAACTTTCGCACCGGCGCGATGCACAAGCTGCGTCACTACGGCATCGACCGCTACTTCCGCCACGGCGGCTTCGGTGACCGCACCGGCGACCGGCCGACGCTGGTGGCGCAGGGGATCAGCGCCGCGACGCGAGCCCACGGCCGCCACACGACCGTCTTCGTGATCGGCGATACGCCACACGACGTCACGGCGGGCAAGGCGAACGACGCCATCGCGGTAGGCGTCGCCACGGGACGTCACTCCGAGGCAGAGCTGGACGCCGCCGGCGCCGATATCGTCCTCGCGACGCTGGAAGACGCGTTGCGGCTGCTGACTCGCCACGATTGAGCTATACTGAGAGGCACAAACGCTGCTTGGATCTTCGGACCGAGACAGCACATAGCCGTCGCGATGCGTCGCTTTGTGCCCTCTTGGTTCGGCCGAGAGGGTTATTTGTTATGCGGACAATGCTCAGGGCGAAAATCCACCGCGCCACGGTGACAGAGGCGAACGTCGATTACGTGGGCAGCATCACGCTGGACGGCGACCTGATGGACGCGGCGGACATTCTCCCCTTCGAGCAGGTGCTGGTCGCAGACGTGAACAACGGTGAGCGCCTCGAGACGTACGCGGTGCCCGGCGAGCGCGGTTCCGGCGTCGTCTGCCTCAACGGCGCGTCGGCGCGGGTCATGTCGGTGGGCGACATCATCATCATTCTTGCATTCGAGACCGTGGACGAAGCGCAGGCGCGGCAGCAGAACCCGGCTCTGGTCCACGTCGATTCGGCGAACAAGATCACGCGCGTCGAGCACGGCGTGGCTTCGGAGGTGCACTGATGGCACGAATCACGATCGCTGACGTTCAGGCGCACAAGGGGCGCGGCGAGAAGATCGTCATGCTGACGGCGTACGACTACCCCTCGGCGCGCATCGCCGAGGAGGCCGGCGTCGACGTGATCCTCGTCGGCGATAGCCTGGGGATGGTCGTCCTCGGCTACGAGAGCACCGTGCCCGTGACGCTCGAGGACATGATCCACCACACGAAGGCGGTGGTTCGCGGCTGCGAGCGCCCGCTCGTGATCGCCGACCTGCCGTTCATGACCTATCAGGTGTCGCCGGAGCAGGCGCTGGAGAGCGCGGGCCGTCTGGTCCAGGAGACGGGCTGCCAGGCGGTAAAGCTCGAAGGCGGCGTGGCGATGGCGGAGACGGTGCGGCGCATCGTCGGGGCCGGCATACCGGTCTGCGGCCACATCGGCCTGACGCCGCAGTCGATCAACCAGCTGTCCGGTTACAAGCTGCAGGGCAAGACGCCGGAAGCGGCGGAGCGCCTGCTCGAAGACGCGATCGCCCTCGAAGCTGCCGGCGCGTTCGCCATCGTCCTCGAGACGATACCGGCGCCGCTCGCGAAGCTGATCAGCGAGCGCATATCGATCCCGACGGTCGGCATCGGCGCCGGCGCCGGCTGCGACGGGCAGGTGCAGGTCTGGCACGACCTCCTCTCGTACTCGACGACCTTCGTTCCGCGCCACATCCCGCGCCACGTCAAGCAGTACACCGACGTCGGCACAGCGATGCGCGAGGCGATCGCCAACTACGCGACCGAGGTGCGTGACGGCACCTTCCCGACAACGAAAGAGAGCTTCGCGATGAGCGAAGCGGCGCTCGCCGAGCTGATGGAGAGCGAGCCGTCGAAGTCCTGACCACGGTCGCCGCCGCGCGCGACGCGCGACGCCACGTCGATGGCGACGTTGGCTTCGTGCCGACGATGGGCGCGCTGCACGAAGGCCACCTCTCGCTCGTCCGCGCCGCGAAGGCGGCCAACGCCTCGACCTGGGTCAGCATCTTCGTCAACCCGACCCAGTTCGGCCCGAACGAGGACTTCGCCGCCTACCCGCGCGACACACAACGCGATCTCAAGCTCCTGCGCGCCGAGGGCGTCGACTATGTCTACATGCCGGACGTGTCGGAGGTGTACCCAGACGGCTTCGAGACCTACGTCGACGTTGGCAGCGTCACGGAGGCGCTCGAAGGGGCGTTTCGTCACGGGCACTTCCGCGGCGTCGCTACTGTCGTGCTGAAGCTGTTCAACGTCGTGCAGCCGGCGCGCGCCTACTTCGGCCGCAAAGATGCGCAGCAGCTCGTCATGATCCGGCGCATAGTGCGCGACCTCGACGTGCCGGTTGAGATCGTCGCGATGCCGACGCTGCGGGAGGAGGACGGACTGGCGCTGAGCAGCCGCAACGCCTACCTCAGCGCCGACGAGCGCAAAGCAGCGATCGTCTTGTGGGAAGCACTGTCGCTGGCGCGCGAGATCTGGACGCGCGGCGCCCGCGACGCGCAGGCGTTTCGGACGCGCATGACGGAGCTGATCGAAGGCGAAGCGCTCGCGGCGATCGACTACGTGTCGCTCGCCGACCCGGAGACGCTGCGTGAGCTCGATCGGCTGCAGGGGCCGGCGCTCGTGTCTCTGGCGGTGCGCATCGGCAAGACGCGGCTGATCGACAACATCACGCTGGGAGAGTAGAAGGAGCCCCGATAGACTCCTTCGGGCCACCGCCGATACTTCCCTAGCGACCCTGGCGATGCCGCCTCTCATTTGACAGGAAGGGCCGCCGGGCTATGATCGGTATCGACTCCAGACTGGCGGAGGGAAGGTAAATGACATTCGACTGGGCCAAGACGATTGAGGACATCTTCGCCGACCAGGTGAGTTGCCCCCGTTGCGGTGTCTTGACGCCCCAGCTTGTCGCCGGCTACTCGCGCGCCCCCTGGGCGGCCGAGTACGCACCCCGCTGCCAGATCTGCACCCACAAGGAAGACTGCGATTCTCGCAAGCTCGTCTTCCTCTGCGAGAACTGCGCCCGCGAGCTTCGCCTGCGCGCCCGGCCTGTCGACCAGGAAGGGATGATGACGCTGCTGATCGAGGACTGCCGCAAGGACCTCGAAGAGTGCCTCGACTACCTGGCGGACTACTGGCAGGAAGACCTCGACATCGGCCCTGACGAAGTGACGACGCGCCTCGAAGAAGTGGCGCCCGACGTCTTCGAAGAGGAGACGCAGTGGCGCGCCCGGCTCGAGGAGGAGTACCTCACCTACCACCGCTGGTTCCGCGACCACAACATGCGCATACCAGAGCCGGAGTGGCGCTCGCAGTACGTCGAAGAGGTCATCGGCCTCAACTACACGACCGCCCTCGGCGACTAAGCCCCCGGAGCTGCCCGACCTCGTGAGCCGGCCTTGACGCGCGACAAGCTGAAGGAAGCGGTCGCGCCGCTGCTCGGCCTGCTGGCCGTGGCGCTTGTCTGCGCCGTCCTCGGTTACCTGACGGCGAACACGCGCGGCGCAAAGGCGCCCGGGGCGCCGGCGCCGCAGCCGGAGGCGTCGCTCGTCCAGGGCACGCTCAGCGCCCAGACAAGCGACAGCATCACCGTCATGAGCGACAGCGGCACCTCCCGCACCTACAAGCTCTCGAGTGACCTCAAGCGAGAGCAGCTCCGCGCCGCCACGTTCGCCGAGGTCCGCGTCGGCGACTGGCTGAACGGCGGCGCGATCTCACACGCGCAGTCCGTCTACTCGCTCACCGGCTTCGTCCTGATCCCGAAGGAACTGCTGGCGGCGCCGAAATGAAGAAGCCCGACTTCCGCAGCCTTGGCTTCAAGGTCAGCCGGCGCTTCGTCGCCTGGGTGGGCATCGCCGTTGTCGTAGGCGCCGGCGCGTTCATCGCCGGCAAGCAGCTGCGACCGGTCGACCCCGCCGACTTCGCCTTCGATTACGACGCCGTCGCCTACGACGTTCCCGAGGCGTCGGCGGGGTTGAGCCTAGGCGGGTTCTCCG
>DATDPC010000154.1:0-5089 GCA_035292965.1 Dehalococcoidia bacterium
GCGCTTACGGGCGCGGCGGCGGTGGCGTAAACGCGCGCTTGCCCCCGCGCGCGGGGCGTGCCTACAATCGGCGGGTCGTTCGGGGCGTTACCATGAACGACACGGACTCCGCGCCGATCAAGGGGCCAAGGGCTCAAAGCCGCTCCGTTTCGAGAGCGACAGCCGATTGCCCCACTGCAAGTGGCGACTGAAGAAGATTGGTTAGATATGCAGGCTGAGGAGCCGCTGGAGATACTGCCGGCGGGGCCTTACCTTGGCTCGTCCTCGGCGTTCCGTTCGGCGCGGGTGCCGCTGCTGGTGCTCGTCTTCAGCCTCGGGCTGCTGCTGTTCCTGGCGATCGAGCCGACGAAGCCGTGGATCCTGCTGGCCGTGACCTGCCTTGTCGGCATCGCCGCGGATGGTATCTTCCGCCAGCACCCGCACGCCGGCTACGAGGAGGACGCCGCCTGGACGGCGCCGTATCTCTTCCTGCCGGTGCTGTTCACGCTCGGCGCGGGGTTGTTCCTCGAGGACGCGTTGTCGGGCTACTGGGTGCTGCCGGGGACGATGGTCGCAGGCATCGTCATGGGCGCGATCCTTTACGCCGAGCACATCTCGATCGACGGCGAGAACTCGATGTACCCGGCGTCGCGATTCGTGCTCAACCTCGGGACGTATCTGACCGCGTTCGCGTTCTACGCCGTCGTTTACGCCTTCGACGTGTCGCTGGTGCCGGCGGCGCTGACCGTGGGGCTGATCAGCCTCCTGCTCGCCGTCGAAGTGCTGCGGGAGGCGGAGGCTGACCCGGTGCGGGCGCTCGTCTTCGCCGGCGTGACCGGGACGATCGTCGCGGAGGCGCGCTGGGCGCTTTACTTCCTGCCGTTGGAGAGCTACCTGGCGGGCGTCTTCCTGCTACTCGTCTTCTACGTGACGTCGGGTTTGGTGCAGCACCACCTCAACGACGACCTGCGGCCGCCGGTGGTGAGCGAGTTCGTCGTGATCACGCTGATCGGCGTGCTGATCGTGACGCTGGGCCGGATCTTCGAGTCGGGGTCTTAGCTTCTTAGACAAACCGTTTGGCCGCCGAGGCTGGAAAGCCTCGGCTACGGTGTGACGCGCGCCTTAGCGGCCGCGCCAGGGGCCGACGACGCGTTTGTAGACCGAGGCGCCGTCGCTCACGTCTTCGGCGTTGCTTCTCGCCGCGGCGAGACGTTCGAGGAAGACGGGCTCCAGGTCTTCGCCGGTGGCCTCTTGGAGTAGCTGCATAGCGCGGCCGGCGTGCATCAGCACCTGCCCCGTCTCGATTCCGCCGACGTCGTCGAAGAACCAGGCGCAGCTGGCGTACATGAGCAGCGCCTGGCGCTGCATCTCCAGCAGCTGAATCGCGGAGGCGCGCTCGAAGTCGTCCAGGTCGCGCCCCGCCTGCTCCCAGAGCACCGCGGCTTCGCGCTCCGGCGAGCGGTCGAGGATCAGGTCGATGTAGGCGTCGCGGGCGGCCCAGGGGTCGAGCAGAATCGGCGCCGCGACCGCATCGTAGCGGTTGGCGAGCTCGTCGCGCAGCCAGTCGAGGCTCTGGCGCAGGGGGGCGCGCCAGCCCTGGTTCCAGCCTTCGTGGGCGCCCGTGTTGCAGCCGCAGTCGCTGCGCCAGCGCTCGATGCCGTGAGCGCACGACCAGGACGAGTCCTCGACGATCTCGGCCTCGTAGTGCGGCGGATGCCGTTCGAGGTACTCGCCGTAGTTGGTCAGGCGCGCGCCCGCTTCCGACTCGATCTGGTCGAGGGTGTAGGCGAGCGTTACGTCGCCGTGGCGCTGGTGGTGGCCGTAGGTCTCGCCATCGGTGGCGATGTGACTGAGATACGTGTCATCGCCGTCACCCAGGGCTTCGATCAGGCGCCAGGCGAAGTCATCGCCGTTGGAGAGCAGCTGCTCGAAGGCGACGGCGCGGGACAGCGGGCCGTTGTAGAAGAAGACGGCGATCGAGCGTCCCGAGGGCAGGTTGACGCGGTAGGCGCGTCGCGGGTCGACGCTCTGGTCCGGGACGTCCTGCCAGCCCCCCGGCTTGCCCTTGAGGGGACGGATGCGCTTTGCCTGATGCGGCGCAAGGATCGTAAAGGCGATGCCTTGTTCGGCGAGCGTTTCGAGACACGGTGTGTCGACGGCGGTTTCGGGGAGCCACATGCCCTCCGGCCGGCGGCCGAAGCGGTGCTCGAAGTCGCGCAGGCCCCAGAGCACCTGCGTGCGGCGGTCGCGGTCGTTGGTTAGCGGCAGGATCGCGTGGCCGTATCCCTGGGCGATGCCGGAGCCGTGGCCGGAGAAGCGATCGCGGCTCTCGTGGTCGGCGGCGATGACGGCCTCGTAGACGTCGGGCGTGTGGCACTGCATCCAGGTCAGCAGCGTGGGGCCGAAGTTGAAGCTGATGCGCGCGTAGTTGTTGACGATGCGCTCCACCGGCGATTCGCCATCGAGGATGCGGACGAAGGCGTTGGGGCGATAGCACTCGGCGGTGACGCGCTGGTTCCAGTCGTGAAACGGGTGGGCTGAGGGCTCGACGTCCACGTCATCGAGCCAGGGGTTCTCGCGCGGCGGCTGGTAGAAGTGGCCGTGGATGCAGACGTAGCGTTCGCTCATGCTTCGGGCTCCGGTCTGAAGAAGACGGCGCCGAGCGGCGGCAGCGTGATCACCGCCGACCAGTTCTGGCCTTGATACGGGATCGGCGCCGTGTCGACACCGCCGAAGTTGCCCAGCCCGCTGCCGCCGTAGGCCTCCGCGTCCGTGTTCAGCACCTCGCGCCAGCGGCCCTCGACGGGCAGGCCGACGCGGTAGTTGTAGCGCGGCACGGGCGTGAAGTTAAGCGCCACGAGCGCCACGTCTGATTGACCTGAAGAAGAGCGCCCTCCCTCCAGCCCATCGCTACCCGCGTTCCCTCCGGGGTTCGCGCCCCGACGGAGAAAGACGAGGACGCTGCGGTCGGCGTCGTTGGCTTCGAGCCACTGGAAGCCCTGCGCGTCGCAATCGTAGGCGTGCAGAGCGGGCTCGCCCTGGTAGAGGAGGTTGAGGTCACGCACGAGGCGCTGGACGCCGGAATGGGGCGCGTACTGGGTCAGGCGCCAATCGAGGCTCGCATCGTGGTCCCATTCGTCGCGCTGAGCGAACTCGCCGCCCATGAACAGGAGCTTCTTGCCGGGCTGGGCGTACATGTAGGCGTAGAGCAGGCGCAGGTTGGCGAACTTCTGCCAGTCGTCGCCGGGCATTTTGTGCAGCAGCGAGCTTTTGCCGTGGACGACCTCGTCGTGTGAGAGGGGGAGGAGGAAGTTCTCGTTGAAGGCGTAGAGCATGTGGAAGGTGATCTCGCCGTGGTGGTAGTGGCGGTGCACCGGATCGCGCTGCATGTACTGCAGCGTGTCGTGCATCCAGCCCATGTCCCACTTCAGGTCGAAGCCGAGGCCGCCGACGTAGGTGGGCTTCGAGACCATCGGCCACGAGGTCGACTCCTCGGCGATGATCAGCGCGTCCGGGTGCTCGCCGTGGAGGTCGATGTTGAGGCGTCGCAGCAGGTCGATCGCTTCGAGGTTCTCGCGGCCGCCGTACTGGTTGGGCATCCACTGCCCGTACTTGCGCGAGTAGTCGAGGTACAGCATCGAGGCGACGGCGTCGACGCGGAGGCCGTCGGCGTGGTAGCGGTCGAGCCAGAAGGCGGCGCTGCTGAGGAGGAAGCTGCGCACTTCGTTGCGGCCGTAGTTGAAGATCCAGCTCTGCCAGTCGGGATGGAACCCCTTCTCGTAGAAGGAGTGCTCGTAGAGGTGGCTGCCGTCGAAGTAACCGAGGCCGTGCTGGTCCGTCGGGAAGTGCGAAGGCACCCAGTCGAGGATGACGCCGATGCCCTCGCCGTGCAGGTAGTCGACCAGGTACATCAGGTCTTGCGGCGAGCCGTAGCGCGACGTCGGCGCGAAGTAGCCCGTCGTCTGGTAGCCCCAGGAGCCGTAGAAGGGGTGCTCCATCAGCGGCAAGAACTCAACGTGGGTGAAGCCGAGCCACTTTACGTATTCGGCCAGCGGCGCGGCGATCTCTCGATAGGTCATCGGCCGCGGCGCTTCGTCCCCTTCGGTGACGCGGCGCCAGGAGCCGAGGTGCAGCTCGTAGATCGAGATCGGCGCGCCGAGGTTCTGGCGCCCGGGCCGCGACGCGAGCCAGCCGGCGTCGTTCCAGACGTAGTCGAGGTCGGCGACGATCGAGGCGGTCTTCGGCGGCACCTCGGCGCGTCGCGCGAACGGGTCCGCCTTGTCGACGACGTAACCGTTATGTCGAGACTCGACGTGGTATTTGTAGGAGTCCCCGACCGCAGCGCCGGCGACGAAGCCCTCCCAGATGCCGGAATCGCCGCGGGGGTGCAGCGGCGCCTGGCGGGCGGCCCAGTGGTTGAAGTCGCCGACGACGGAGACGGCCTGCGCGTCCGGCGCCCAGACGGCGAAGTAGACGCCGCGCACGCCTTCACAGTCGCTCGGATGGGCGCCGAGCTTGTCGTAGAGGCGCAGATGCGAGCCCTCGTTGAAGAGGTAGAGGTCGTCGTCGGAGAGGAGGCTGAAGTCGTTCACGGCTTGCCTCTATGCTGCCAAACCGCGTCAAGCGCTGCCGTCAGCTCGGGGCGTCCGGTGATCTCCTCGAGGCTGTAGCGGGCGCGGCGGCGCCAGCTGGGGTACTCGTCCGCCATCGTGCCGGGGACGTTCTGGGGCCGGTCCTCGAGCCAGAGGTCTTCGAGGCTGACGAGCAGGCGTTTTGCGTCGCTGCGGGCGAGCAGCGCCAGGCAGGCGCGCAGGACGCCCTCGAGCGACTCGTCGTCCTCGGCGAGGAGGCCTTCGGAGCGAAGGTAGCGCGCCAGCGCCTCGTGCTGCAGCCAGCGCTCTCGCCGGTCGATGGCGGCGCGTTCTTCGGTGAGGACGCCGAGGGCGATGCGCTCTTCGATGTCGCTGTTGCGCCACCAGGAGGCGAAGGGCGGCAGGTCGTGCGTGCCGATGCTGGCGACGACGTCCTCAGGAACCGGACGGAACGGCGGGTCGTCGCGGTCGCGCAGCTCGATGCTGAGGACGTACATACGCGCGACGCCGTGCTCGCC
>DATDPC010000155.1:0-3675 GCA_035292965.1 Dehalococcoidia bacterium
TGGACTGGGCCGAAGTAGGCGAGGGTCTTTTCCGCCGGAGGCGGATGCGCCTCTGGCGCAAGACCCTCGCGGCTGCCGGGTCGGGGTCTGAAGACCCCTGACCTACGCTGATGCGTGCCAGATCCAAAGCACCGAATTCGAATCGATCTGCTGACAGCGCCGCTTTCCAGGCGCTCTGTGCACGCGTCCGCTCCTGCTTCACGTGCTCCTCGATGAACCACGTCCACGTCCTGGGCGAGGTCAACGGCCCGCTCGACGCCGATGTGCTCTTCGTCGCCGAGGCGCCGGGCCGCCTGGGCGCCGCGCGCACCGGCGTGCCGATGACCTCCGACGTGGCCGGCCGCCGCTTCCAGGCCTTCCTGGCCGAGGCCGGCCTGGAACGAGGCCGCGTCTTCATCACCAACGCCGTGCTCTGCAACCCGCTCGATATCGAGAGGCGCAACCGGCGCCCGCTGCGCAGCGAGGTCGACCGCTGCCTGCCGTTCCTGCGCGAACAGATCAAAGTCGTGCGGCCGGAGGTAGCCGTCGCCCTCGGCGAGGTCGCGCTCGACGCGCTGGGGCGGATCGAAGCGCACGGTCTGCGCCTGCGCGACGGCTGCGGCGTGGCGATCGACTGGCACGGACGCCGCCTCGTGGCGCTTTACCACCCCGGCAGACGTGCCCTCGTCCACCGGGACGACCTGGCGCAGCGCGACGACTGGAGGCAACTCGGCGCGCTGTTCGCGGCTCAACCGCCCGCGATCGTGAAGTAGGCCTCGAGCTTGTTTGTCGAGGCCGAGGGCGTGATGCAGGTGAGCTTGTAGGACCCGGCCACCGGCGCCTTGAAGCTGAACGTCAGGTCCTGTTGCGGTACCTTTTCGCCCGCCGACCGCGCGGTTGAGGCATCGAGGATCATCTCACCGACGCGCGTCCCGCGCTCGTCGATCGAGAAGCGCTTCAGCTCCGTCGTCTCGGGGCGCTTCGGTTCGTAGTAGCAGCCGACGCGCACCGGCACGGGGTACGCCTGCGTGACCGCCAGCGTCAGGGTCAGCTCAGACCCGGCGACGCGTTCGCCTTCGATCCGCACGCTGCGAAGCAGCTCGGTGCCGTCGGGTTCGCCGTTGAAGTCGACGCCGCACGCCGGCAGCGCGGCGAGAAAGGCGAGGAGGATCGCGAGTCGAGTAGCAGTGAGAGGGCGCCCCAAACCGCCTCGGATGATACCAGACGCAGCAGAAAGCGTGGCAATGAAGTTGCCTTTCGCGGTCGGCTACAATTGATATCAGCAGGAGAGAAAACCTTGGACATTAGCGAACGCCTTCCCGCCCTGGCCGAACGAGTCAAAGACGCCGCGGTGCGTCTTTGACCTCGCCGCGCTAGAAGAAGAGGCCTCCCGCATCGAGCTCGCTATCCAGGCGCCGGACTTCTGGTCGGATAACAACGCCGCGCAGTCAGCGATGCGGCGCCTATCGTCCCTCAAGGAACGCACGCAGCCTTGGCGCGAGCTCGAGAGGCGCGTCGCCGAAGCGCAAGAGCTGCTGGAGCTGGCGCAGGCCGAGTCCGACGACGAGATGATCGCTCAGGTCGAGACAGAAGCAGATGCGATCGAGGCGAAGCTGGCGGCGCTCGAGTTCGAGCTATCGTTCGGCGGCCCATACGACCGGCGCAACGCGATCCTCGCCGTCCACGCCGGCGCCGGCGGCACCGAGTCGCAAGACTGGGCGGAGATGCTGCTGCGCATGTTCCTGCGCTGGTGTGAGGCGCACGGCTACGAGACGGAAGTGCTCGACACGACGATGGGTGAAGAGGCCGGGATCAAGAGCGCGACGATCGAGATCAATGGCCCCAACGCCTACGGTTACCTCAAGAGCGAGCGCGGCGTGCACCGGCTCGTCCGCCTTTCGCCGTTCGATTCGGCGCACGCGCGCCACACGTCCTTCGCGCTCGTCGAGGTTATGCCGGAGGCCGAAGAGGGCGTCGACGTTGACATAAAGGACGAAGACATCCGGATCGATATCTATCATTCGTCGGGGCATGGTGGCCAGAACGTCCAGAAGGTTGCGACGGCGGTGCGGATCACGCACATACCGTCTGGCCTCGTCGTCACCTGCCAGAACGAGCGCTCGCAGGGGCGCAACAAGGAATCAGCGATGCGCGTCCTCGAAGCGCGGCTGCTCGAGAAAGAGCTGGAGCGTCGAATCGAAGAGCAGGCGCGCCTCAAGGGCGAGCACATCGAGGCCGGTTGGGGCAATCAGATCCGCAGCTACGTGCTCCATCCCTACAAGATGGTCAAGGACCACCGCACCGGCTTCGAGACGTCAAACGCGCAAGCCGTGATCGATGGTGATCTAGATGGGTTCATTCAGGCGTATCTAAAGACGACGATGGGGAGTGGGGTATGAGGTTTCTAAGCGCCGCCGCAGTTCTGTTACTGCTCGCCGTCTCGTTTCATTCGAGCGCGAAGCCGGCCGACGCCGCGCTCGAACTGCGTTCGGCGACGGCGCAGAACCTGTTCCCGGACGGCGTGCGCTTCACGGCGCTGGTCGCAAGCGATGCCACGGTCAACAACGCGCGCCTGATCTTCCGCGTCCTGCCGGACGGCAACAACGTCGCGGTCCGCGCGCAGTGCACCACCGGCAACCCGACGAACTGCGCCGCCACGGTCGGCGCCTCGGCGGACTCGTACATCGTGCCGGGCGCGATCATCGTCTACCACTGGGAGATCGAGGACTCGGCCGGCGGGCGGGCGCAATCGGCGGAAGACCGCGTCACCTACGACGACACGCGCTTCCGCTGGGAGGCCGTCACTGTCGGCGGGCTGACAGCCCACTACTACTTCGGCGATGACGCGACTCTGCAAGCCGTGCTGAAGGCAGCGCAGGAGACGATCGATCGCATGAGCGCGCTGGTGCAGACGACCGTCGATTTCCCGGTGCACATCTGGATCTACAATACGGCCCGCGACATGCAGCCCGCGATTCAGACCCGTACCGGCGGCGCAACGAACAACGTCCAGACCCTCGGCGAGGTGTCAGCCTCCGACACGGCGCTCGTCTCGCGCGATACGGAGTTCCTCAACATCGTCCGGCACGAGATCGCCCACATCGTCACGCGCCGCGCGACGCGGGGGAACATCACCGAGATCCCCGTCTGGGTCAACGAAGGCCTTTCGACCTGGATCCAGAACCGCCTCCTCGCCAGCGAGCAGCAGGCGCTCGATACCGCGATCAGGCTCGACCGCGCCCTGCCGATCTCGCGGCTCAACACTGCCGCGCGCGCCAACGCCGATCAGGTGTCGTTGTTCTACGCCGAGTCGGGCTCGATCGTCAGCTTCATGATCCAGACCTACGGCGACGCGAAGTTCGGTCAGTTCGTCCACGGCATGGCGAGAGACACCGCCGACGGGGCGATGAAGGCGGCCTTTGGCGTCGACACGCTCGGCCTCGAGAACGCCTGGCGCCAGTCCGTCGGTCTGAAGCCGAACGACCCGAACGCCGGTGGCGCCCAGGCAGCGCCGACGCAGCGCCCGGCGGCCACGCCGCGAACCCAGACGCCCGCGAAGGAAGACGGCGGCAATAGCACGACGACGATCCTGCTGATCGTCGCGGCGCTCGCCGGCGTTGGGCTGATCGGCGGCGCCGGTGTCTACATGTACAAGACGCGCGAGACGCCGGCGCCCCCAGCGCCTCCTTCAGCCTG
>DATDPC010000156.1:0-11487 GCA_035292965.1 Dehalococcoidia bacterium
CGAAGCGATCGCGGGCGCGCTGCCAGATGATCAGCGCCACGATGTGGGGCGCGACGAAGTAGCTCATGTAGACGCCGGCACTGGCGGCATCGATCGGGTTTATGCTGCCCGGCCTGTACAGCTGGTCCTGTAGCCAGACGCTCGGCAAACGGCCGAAGACCGAAGCCTCCATGTCCACCACGTAGTCGAAGCGGACCGGCACGCCGGTCTGGTCTGCGAAGGCACGCAGCTGGGCGAAGAGGCCGAAGCCGATCAGGTAGATGACCAGCGGTCGCACGCCGCCTTCGCGGCCGATCGCCAGCCAAAGCCCGCCGGCAGCGGCAGCCGTCATCGACAGGCCAATGACCAGGTTCGGCTGGCTGCGCAGCAGGACCATGATCACGATGATGCCGGCCAGCAAAGCGACGCGGCCGACCTGGCCGAGGGCGCGCAGGAAGCCGGCGCGCGAGGCGGAGGCGTAACCTGGCGCGCCCGCGAGCGGGTTGGCGTCTGACGGGGTGGTCATCCGCTCCTAGGCGGCGCGGTGTCCGGGAGTGGTGATCGCGGGACGCAGCTTCAGCAGCCGCATCCGCATCCGCGCGAGGAACTCCTCGGAGGGCACGACGTTCTTCGGCAGGGGCTGAATCTTGGCTGCCACCGTATCGAGCGCCTCATTGCGGGCGACTAGCCTGGACGAAAAGTCTTTGATCTCCATAGCAGCTTCCTCTCGGTTCTTGTGTGACTCACTCATAGTCTCGACCGGCAGACACATTTCTGTGGTCATCCCTGCATGATCCGCCGAAGATTCCCCAGCGCTCGGTGCTGGATCACCCGCACCGCCGGAACACTCTTGCCGATCACCGCCGCGACCTCTCGATAGTCGAGCTCTTCGACGAAGCGCAGCATGATTACCTGGCGCTGCTCGTCACGCAGGCGCAGGACGGCCTCACGCACCGTCTTTTCGTCGGCGGAGCGCTCCAGCGCGTCCTCCGGGTTACGGTTCTGCTTCTGGTCGACATAGGTCTCGTCAAGGACGCTGTGGTCGCGCTTGGCGCGCAGAAAGCTGACCGTCAGGTTGTGGGCGATGCGCAGCAGCCAGGCGACGAACGGCGCGCCCCGCTCCTTGTAGCGGTCGATCGCCTCCCATGCCTTCAGGAAGGTCTGGGCAGTCAGGTCCTCCGCCTCTCGCGCGTCATTCACCAGGTAGTAGATGTGACGGTAGATACGGACGACGTGCTTGTCGTAAAGCTGAGCGAAGGCGGCTGTATCGCGTTCAATTGCCCGGTGAACGAGGAGCTTCTCCGCTTCACGTTCTAGGCTCTTTTCGATCGCGGCCTGGTCTGGCTGCTCGGCGTCGCTTGCCTCGGAAGGCACTGCGGTCATATGGAATGCTCCCTCACAAGGAGGATCGGCTCTTATCGAAGGGTCTAAAGGGCTATTCGGGCTGCGGCGTGAAAGGCGAATCGAGCGTCGGGTCGATCGCGGGGTCAACGCGTCCATCCTCGGCGGCACGAGTCCAGAGCTCGCGCAGGTCCATGCCGTGCTCGCGCGGCAGCCGCGTGGGCGTGGGCATCACGCGCTCTTCGGCGTACTCCGGCTCTTGCTCCTCAGCCTGGTAGACGATGCGGTACGGGCCGACACGAAGGTCCTCACCGCTCTCGAGGAACTCCCAGCCACTCGTGACGCCCTCAGTCGCCATGGCGCTGAGCGTCGTCAGCTTGTGGTAGACAAGGTGGCCTTTCTGGACCCACATACGCGCCTCTTCGGCGGCGATCCGGCCGCCATCGTCATCGACCTGGATGTCGCAGTGGGAACCGCTGCCGAAGATGAGCGGCGTTGTCCTGATCTCGTACTCATGAATGCCGTCGAGCGCGCCTTCGCGGATCGCGCCTTCGTTCATCACGACGACGCGTCCTCGGACGACGGTGGCGGGATCGACAGTCGCGGCCGGCGGCAGCGCCGGCGCTGCGGAAGGAGCGGGCTCGGGCCAGTCCATCGGTCGCTCCGTGTGCTGCACCGGGAGACGCCCCGCCCACGGCTTCACGCGGCTCGCGTAGCCATCGACGCGACTGCGGCGCTTCTTGATGAAGATAATGAGCAGCGCGACGATGCCGAGCAGCAGGATCACCGGCAGCAGCATTGTTATTGTCGAAGCTCCGCTGCCGGCGGCGGCAACGGTAAAATTAACCTGGGTTGCGCCGACGCGACCGCGCGCGTCCGTAGCCACGACTTCGAGCGAATGGAGGCCCGGCGTCAGCTGAGCCGGGTCCAGCGCCGCGGCGAACGGTGCTTCTACCGCCGTCTGCACGACCTCGCCGTCGAGCTTGTACTCGACCTTGGCGAAGGTGACGCCGCTCGGCGGTACGGGTTCGATGTTCGTCGCCGTCTTCAGCTTGGCGCCGAACTTGATGCCGTTGAGTGTCATCACGAACGGTGGCGGCGGTGCGCCTGCTAGCGGCCCGAGCACCTTCTCGGCGGCGCCTGAGTCGCCCTTCAGTTGGACGGTCAGCGACAGCTTCGTGTCGACGCTGCGGTCGACGGATGGCGGCACGGTGACGAAAACCGTGTACTGGTTCTTGATGTAGTTCGCAAGGTCCGTGTAGACCTGCTTCAGCTGCGCCGGCGTCGCTGCCTCCAAGACGCGGCCGCCCGTTGCGGTTGCGAGCTCACCCAGGTAGGCGCGGTCGATCTCGGGCCCGAGGCCAAGGCTGACGAAGCTAACGCCGGCGGCCTTCGCCGTGGCGAGCGACTCGGCGCGCTTGTTGAGGCTGATCGTCGATTTGCCATCGCTCAGCAAAACGACGAGGCGGCGGCCCGGCGGCTGAGCGGCGATGTAGTTGGCGCCGCCGATGACGGCGTCGTACAGCGCTGTGTCGCCTACCGCAACGATACGGCCGATGGCGCCGTTCAGGGCCGCGCGATCAGTCGTGAAGTCTTGGAGGATCTGGACACTCGCGCCGAACGAGACGACGGCGACGCGGTCCGTCGGGTCCAGCGTCGCAACGAATGTCTGCATTGAGGCCTTCGCCTGGTCGATCGGCGCGCCGAGCATGCTTCCGCTGACGTCAGCGAGCAGCAGGATGGACGCCGGCTGACGTGTCGCGTCCGGCGCCTGCACGTTGGCCAGGGCCACCTGGCCGCCGTTGAGCGCGACCTTGAAGTTTGACGCGGTCAGTCCGGTGACGGCGCGACCGCCAGCGTCGGCGACGTTGACGGTCACGGCGATCTGGCCCGGCGTCTCTTCGACAGCGGCGATCTCCAGACGGAGGCTGGCGGCGGCAGGCGCGGAAGACGCGCCGACGCACAGAGCGAGGAAGACAGCGGCGAGGGCAGCAAAACGTATCACGCGGGAACTCCTGTACCTATACTCGGCGAAGATCGCCCGACTATTCATAGGCAGAGGCGGGCGCGGTAACAGGTTTGCCAAACTTGCGTGCCTTATACGCTTCGGTTAGCTCTCGTTAGACTCAATTTGGACTTGTCTGAAGGCTGATCTGGCAGTCTTGCGAAAAATGTACGTAAAGGGCTTGACTTAACGCAAAATGTTATGGCACGATGTGCGCGCTTCGCTGGTCTGGTGGCGACACCACAAAACGAAGCAGAGGGGCTCTCTAAACCGCCCGTCCCGAGCAAGGAAGCGAAGGATGGGCACCCGGAGCCAAATGACCTAGCTGGTTCCCCGTCCTTCCCCGTGAAGGACGTAATCGTCATCGGGACCGGACCGGAAGCTTGAGGCACAGGAGGCGGGGCCTGGGCCGCAGCCTCCGGTCCCGGACCCGTATTTTTTGCCAGAAGTAGACGCAGGCCTGCATCGCGCAGGCCTTTCTATTTCGTCACGACTCCAGTCTCCCTTGAAAGTGTCGAAGATTCTAGGGGACACCCACTTATCCCCGAGGAGAGTACTAGCCTATGGAGGCGGTCGCGCAGATGCGCTACGGTGAGCAGGAAAGCCCTGAAGAAATCACCGCCCCCTTTCGACCACAGCCTAATAGCGTTGAAGAAACCGGCATCGGCTTCGGCCAGCTGCTGGATCTCTGCACAAAGACGATCTATTACGGCGGCCGTCCATCTGCCCGCGAAGTTGCGGAGCAGATGGCGCTGCCGTTCAACGTGGTCGAAACAATCATCAGCTTTCTCAAGCGTGAGAAGTTCATCGAAGTCGTCGGTTCCGTCGGCATCGGTGAGCAGCAGTACCAGTACGCGCTGACCGAGCGCGGCAACGAGAAGGCGGCGGAGGCGCTGGAGCGTAACCAGTACGTTGGCCCCGCGCCCATTCCCTTCGACGAATACGTAAAGGTGGTCCACGAGCAGTCCGTCCGCAAGCTCAAGGTCGATGCAGACGCCGTAGGCGTCGGCCTTGGCGACCTCGTGCTGACGGGTACGACGCGCAACCTGGTTGGCCCCGCGGTCAACTCCGGGCGCTCGCTCCTGCTCTATGGTGACCCCGGCAACGGCAAGAGCTCGATCGCCAAGGGAATCGGACGCATGCTCACGGGCGAGGTCCTGATCCCCTACGCGGTCGACGTCAGCGGCCAGACGATCCGCGTCTATGACCCGCGCGTCCACACGGAGACACGCCCGCCGGTACCGGAAGACATCGCCCTCAACGGCCCCACGCGTGCCGAACGCCGGCGCGACCTGCGCTGGGTGATCGCGAAGCGGCCGTTGATCATCACCGGTGGTGAGCTCACGCTTTCCGACCTCGAGCTGAAGTTCTCAGCCCAGTCGAAGTTCTACATCGCACCCCTTCAGATGAAGGCAAACTGCGGCGTCCTCGTCGTCGACGACTTTGGCCGCCAGCTGGTTCAGCCGAAGGAGTTGCTCAACCGCTGGATCGTGCCGATGGAGGCGCGCGTCGACTACCTCTCGCTGCTCAGCGGCGAGACGATCGAGGTGCCGTTCGAGCTGCTGCTCGTCTTCTCGACCAACATCCCGCCGCAGAAGCTCGGCGACGAAGCGTTCTTCCGCCGCATCCGCCACAAGATCGAGGTGGGTGACCCGGACGAGCGCGCCTTCCTCGAGATCCTGCGCCGCGCCTGCGCCGCCAACGACATCGAGTACACGGACGCGGCCGGCCGTTACCTAATCGAGCGCTACTACCGGCCGCGGGCGCGTCACTTCCGTGGCGTCCACCCGCGCGACATCGTCGACCTGGTGCTGGACATCTCGTCGTTCCAGCGGCGCAAGCCCGACTTCACGCCGGAATGGATCGACCTCGCCTGCGCCTCCTACTTCATCGACGACCATGAGGAGTCGACCGGCCCGGTCATGTAGCTTTCGGACCCTAGCACACAGAGGAGAGGGCGCCCGCGCGGGCGCCCTCTCCCTTCGTCCGCGTTGCCTTGTCAGCGTCGGGCTCCTTGGGCTCCGTCGACACCACGTCATCTCCTCAACCCAAGACTTAGGCGCGCGCACACCACGGGGCGTCCCCTGAACCAGCGCCTCTGAGCACAGGAGCACGCCCGGTCACAAAGAGAGGGGGCGCTCGGGTGAGCGCCCCCTCTCCGTCTTCAGCCGGTGCTGAGGTTAGCCGCCGAAGACGACGGCGTAGTACTTCATCCCGTCAGAGCCCATCGCGTAGCCGATACCGACCTTCGTGAAGCGCGGCTCCAGGATGTTCTGGCGGTGGCCCGGGCTGTTCATGAAGCCGTCCATCGCCACCTTCACCGAATCAGCGTCAGGGTAGTTGTTGCGGGCGATGTTCTCGCCGGCGATCGCGTACTTGAAGCCAAACTGCTCCATCAGCGTGAACGCCGTCTCGCCGCTGGGCGAGGTGTGCGAGAAGTAGCCCTTCGATGCCATGTCCTGAGCGCGGCGCTCGGCGATCTGCTGCAGCGTCGCGTCGATGCTCAACGGGCCGGCGCCGAACTGGGCGCGGTTGCTGTTGTGCAGCGCGAAGAGCTGCTGCTCGAACGAGTTGAGCGACGGCGGCGGCGGAGGGGGCGTCGCGGTCGGCTTCGGCGGCGCCGGCGTCGAGGTCGGCGCGGGCGGCTGAGTCGGAGCCGGTGGCGGCGGCTCTGTCGGCGCGGCGGGTGGCGCCGGGGCGGTGGCCGTCGGGTCTAGCGGCGCCTGGGGCGCAGACGGTTCGGTGGCGTCCGTCAGCGTCGGCTGCGGCGCGATCGCGTACTGGCTTGGCGCCGGCGTCTGGCCGCCGGTAAGCGTCAGCGGCGCGATGCCGCTGCCCGTTGCTTCGTTCGCGTTGCCGCTTTGGCCCACGAAGAAGAGTCCGGCGGCAATCGAAACGCTGGCGCCGACGGCGAGGATGGCGAGGTAAGGCAGTTTGATGACGAGCCCTCCGTGTTTCAGGCGGGAGGGCTACGTCCTTGAGGCCCTGGCCAAGGTTTTTTCTAAGGGAATGCCCGCGCGATCCCTAAGCGGTTTCCCTATAAATAGTCGTCAGGAAACGCCCGACCTGTAGCCTGCAGGACTATCTGGGACGACAGTGAGAGAGGAATTCCCGGGAAGGCCGCCGCAATCCATCGGCGTGATTACGTCAAGCGGTTACGTCAACTGCGAGGGGCGACGGGCGTTACTTGCGGCCGAAGCGCTTCGCCAGCTCGTCGGCGCTGAGGTGGAGCATCGTCGGGCGGCCGTGGGGGCAGGTCTGCGGCAGCTCGCAGGCCTCAAGCTGCTGGATCAGGTCACGCATCTCCTCTACCGCCAGTGTCTGACCGGCGCGAACGGCGGCGTGACAGGCGAGCGACGCAGCGACGCGGTGGTGCGGGTCCGCAGGCGCGTCCTCGCGCGTCAGGAGGTCGAGCAGCGCCCCGAAGGCGCGAGCCGGGTCGTCGCGTCGCAGCCCTGCAGGCGCGGCACGAAGCAGGTAGCCTCCCGGCCCGAACGGCTCGATCTCGAAGCCGTGCGCCGATAGCGCCGGCGCCAACGAAGTGACCAGCGCCTGCTGCGACGGCGTCAGCTCCAGCACCACCGGCACCAGCAACGGCTGCGACTCCTGTTTCGGCTGGTGCTCTCGGGCGAGAAAGCGTTCGTAGAGGATGCGCTCGTGCGCCGCGTGCTGGTCGATCAGGTAGAGCCCGGCCGGCCCCTCGGCGATGACGTAGGTCGTGCCCGCCTGCCCCAACGGCCGCAGCAGCGGCATCGCGCCGGGGAGAGGTGTCTGTTCGCCCATCGGCTCCGGCGTCGCGGCGTGCGGCTGCAGCATCGATTGCACCGGCATCGTTTCGAGACGCAGCGACGGCGGCGCCTCCGGGTACTGCGTGATCCGCACGCTCGATGGCCCGCCGGTCGCCCAGCCGCCCTGGACGAAGGACGTCGCCGGCGCCAGCGACTGCAGCGCGCGGCGCAGCGGCCGCTGCACGAGGGTGAAGACGCGGCGCTCGTCGCGCAGGCGTACCTCCGCCTTCGCCGGGTGGACGTTGACGTCGACCTCGCTCGGCGGCAGCCGCAGGTCGACAACCGCGAGCGGGAAGCGGCCCGTCGGCAGCAGGCCGGCGTACGCCTCCTCGACGGCGTAGACGAGCGACCGGCTGCGCACCCAGCGCCGGTTGATGAAGATCGTCACGTAGTTGCGCGTCGCCCGCGACAGCGATGGCGGCGCCAGCAGCGCCCGTAAATGATGCGTCTCGTCCGCTTCCTCGGCCTCGATCAGCGCCGCGCCGACGGCGCTGCCGTAGACGCCGGCGACGGCCTCGCGCCAGTCACCGGAGCCGCTGGTCGAAAACGTCTCGCGGCCGTCGATCCGCAACGAAAACGCCACCTCCGGGTACGCCAGCGCGTAGTGGCTGACGACCGACGCGATCTGAGACGCCTCGGCGCCGGGCGTGCGGAGGAACTTGAGCCGCGCCGGCTGCTCTCGAAACAGGTTGCGCACCGTGATCGACGTGCCCTGGGGCGCGCCGCTGGCGCCCTGGTCGGTGAGCTGGCCGTATCTCAGTCGGACGCGTGCCGCCTTCGAAGCACCTTCCGGCGCCGAGATCGCCTCGACCTCAGACACGGCGGCGATGCTCGGCAGCGCTTCGCCGCGAAAGCCCAACGTGACGACGGCCTCGATGTCGGCATCGTCGACGAGCTTGCTGGTGGCGTGGCGCTGGAACGCCAGCGGCAGCTCGTTCGGCTCGACGCCGCAGCCGTCATCGACGACGCGGATCAGGGCGACGCCGCCCTCGTTCGCCTCGACCGCGATCCGCGTCGCGCCGGCGTCGAGCGCGTTTTCGACCAGCTCCTTGACGATCGACGCGGGGCGCTCGATCACCTCGCCGGCGGCGATCCGGCTGGCGACTTCTGGCGGGAGGACTCGGATCGGCAACTCGTCGTCATTGTAGTTAGCGCTGCCACGGCTGACCATCGTCAGGCCGGATTTGCCACGGCGTAATCGTTCGGCTTAGCGCCGCCAAAGTTTCGGCGTTGCTCTGGACTGCCTGCGTTGCCCCCGCCTAGCATGGAGTCATGACCACACCAACCGAAGAACGCCCGGCGCCGAAGCCGGAGCTGCTGCTCGCCAACTGGCAGGGTGAACTGGACGCCGCCGACCTATACATCTATCTCGCGGGGCGCGAGACCGATAAGCAGCGCGCCAACCTCCTGCGAGAGATGGCGGAGGCGGAGACGCGCCACGCCCGGATCATGGCGAACGGTATGCGCGAGCAGGGAGTCACCGTTCCGGCGCACCGGACGAGCTTCAGGACGCGGATCCTGAAGCAGTTGGCGCGATGGTGGGGCCCGCGCGCGGTCTACCCCATGCTGCACGGTTGGGAGATCAGCGGCACCGCGAACTACGCGGCGCAGGACAGGGCCACGGCGGCGCTGGCGCCTGAGGAGCGCACCCACGCACGCACGCTCGGCGAGCTCTCACGCGGTTCCGGCGCACCCGCCGCCCAGGCCGAGACCTGGCACCGCAGCGCCGGTGGCGGCTCGCTGCGCGCCGCCGTCTTCGGCGTCAGCGACGGCCTCGTGTCCAACCTCAGCCTCGTCATGGGCTTCGCCGGCGCCCAGGCGGACGCGAAGTTCGTTCTCCTCGCCGGCCTCTCCGGACTGCTCGCCGGGGCGGCGTCGATGGCGGCGGGCGAATACGTTTCGATGAAGGCGCAGCGCGAGCTGTTCCAGCGCCAGATCGAGCTCGAGGCGGCGGAGCTGGCCGTAACGCCGGAAGAAGAGGTCGCGGAGCTGTCGATGATCTACCGCGCCAAGGGCCTCTCCAAGGCGGAAGCCGACCGCCTCGCCAGCCGCCTCACCGAAGACCCAGACATCGCGCTCGACACGCTGGTGCGCGAAGAGCTGGGCCTCGATCCGAAGCAGCTTGGCTCGCCGATCGGCGCGTCGGTGAGCTCGTTCCTTGCCTTCGGGATCGGCGCGATTATCCCGGTCGTGCCGTTCTTCTTCGGCGCCTCGACGGCGCTCGTCGGCGTCAGCCTGGCGCTCAGCGGCATCGCCCTGTTCAGCGTCGGCGCCCTGCTCTCGATCTTCACCGGTCGCAGCGTCTGGTTCAGCGGCGGCCGTCAGCTGGTGATCGGCGGCTTCGCGGCGGCTGTTACCTTCGGCCTCGGCAAGCTGATCGGCGTATCGACGGGCGTCTAGTCTGTCTTTGCGAGCGAAGCGAAGCAATCTCGGCTACGCCAGCCCGTCGTAGAGATCGTCCCATCTGGGATTGAGCGCGTTTATCAGCTCGATCTTCTTCCTTCGCGGACCTGCCTTGATCTGCTTCTCCCGCGTAATAGCGCCTTCGACGTCATCGGTAGCCTCGTAGTAGACCAGCCGGATCACGTTGTACCTCGATGTGAAGCCATCGACAAACTTGCCTCGATGTTCATACACGCGTCGGATCAGGTCGTTCGTGACGCCGGTGTATAGGACGTTCCCGGCGTTGTTGCTCAAGATGTAGACGTAATACTGGTTCGAACCGTAGTCCCGAGATTGCTTCGCCCTCCGGGCTCGCAAAGACAATTAGGAGCCTTCTTTCCGCTGAAGCTTCGCCCGGAGCTCGTACAGCTTCGTTAGCGCTTGCAGCGGCGTCAGCGCGTCGAGGTCGAGCGACGCCAGCGCTGCTTCTACCTCCGACGGCGTTGCGTCCGCGAGCAGCGGCAGCTGCGGTACCGCGGCTGAGGCGCGCCGCGCCGATCCACCTCGACCCGTCTCCTCCAGCGTCCGCAGCACCTCGCGCGCCCGCTCAACCACCGGCGCCGGCATACCCGCAAGCTCCGCGACGTGGATGCCGTAGCTGCGGTCCGCGCCGCCCTCGACGATGCGATGGAGGAAGACGACGCGACCGTCCTGCTCCGTCACGGCGACGCTGAGGTTGCGGACGCGAGGCAGCGTCTGCGCCAGCTGCGTCATCTCGTGGTAATGGGTCGCGAACAGCGTCTTGGCGGCGCTTTCGGGGCGCGCGTGCAGGTACTCGACCACGGCGCGGGCGATCGCGAGGCCGTCGTAGGTGCTCGTGCCGCGCCCGACCTCGTCGAACAGCACCAGCGAGCGACGCGTCGCGCCGCGCAGGATCGCCGCCGTCTCCAGCATTTCGACCATGAAGGTCGATTCGCCGCGCGCCAGGTCGTCCATCGCGCCGATGCGCGCGAAGACGCGGTCGACGACGCCAATGCGCGCCTCCGCCGCCGGCACGAAGCTGCCCGCCTGCGCCAGGATGACGATCAGCGCCACCTGCCGCAGATAGGTCGACTTGCCGGCCATGTTCGGACCCGTCAGCACGGCGATCTGGGCGTCATCGGACGCGAGGTCGGCGTCGTTGGGCACGAAGCGCCCGTCGCCGAGGTTGCGCTCGACCACGGGGTGGCGGCCGTCGCGGATCAAGACGCGCTCGCCGTCGTCGACGACGGGCCGGACATAGTCGTTGCGTGCCGCCGTCTCCGCCAGCGCGCTGAACACGTCGATCTCGGCGATGCAGCGCGCGGCGGCCTGCAACCCATCTGCTAGCGCGGCGACCTGGGCGCAGACGCGGCGGAATAAGGCCGCCTCCAGCTCGCCGATCGTCTCGCGCGCGGCGAGGATGCGCTCCTCCAGCTCGCGCAGGCGCGGCGTGACAAAGCGCTCGCCGCCGACAAGCGTCTGGCGTGCCTGATAGTCGTCCGGGATGAGGCTCAGGTTCGCTTTGCTGACCTCGATGTAGTAGCCGAAGACGCGGTTGTAGGCGACGCGCAGTGACCTGATGCCGGTGCGCTCCCGCTCCGCCGCCTCCAGCTCCGCCAATGCCCGCCGGACGTCGCCGGTGAGGACGCGCGCCTCGTCCAGCTCCGGCGAGAAGCCCTCGCGCACGACGCCGCCCTCGCCGACCGCAGGCGCCGGCTCATCGGCAATCGCTTCGGCGAGCAGCGCCCGTGCCTCGGCCGCGGCCGCGACACCCTCGTCCCTCGACTCGCCCGCGGCGGCGAGCAGCGCCGGGTACGCCTCGAGTCCGCGCCTCAGCGCCGCGAGGTCGCGCGGCGTTCCCTGCCCGGCGACGACGCGGCCGACGATGCGCTCGACGTCCGGGATCTCGCGCAGGCGCTCGCGCACGTCGGCGCGACGCAGCCCGTCGGCGAAGAAGCGCTCAACGCCGTC
>DATDPC010000157.1:0-2835 GCA_035292965.1 Dehalococcoidia bacterium
AGAATCCCTACATGACGCTGATAAACGAGACGATCGCGAAGCACGGCGCCGCCGTCCCGCCGAACGACCGCAACACCCCCGGTCCGCTGCGCCTCACCGACCCGCGCGACCTCGAGCGCCTGCTGCGCGGCGGCAGCTTCAGCGAGGCCACGGCGCAACCGCTCGCGTTTGAGTGGGACTTCGCGACGCCGGAGGAGTTCTGGGAGAACCGCTCGGTGAACAGCGCCGGTCCCTACAGCAGCCTCAGCCCCGCCGACCAGGCGAGCGTCAAAGCAGAGGTCTTCGAAGCGACGAAGCGCTACCTGCGTGACGGCCGCATCCGCTTCCCCGCGAGCACCCTCGTCGTCCGCGCGAGGCGCTAGCTTCGCTGGAGCGCGGGCTTCGGCTATTCTCCGACGTACAGGCTGACTAGCTGAAAGGCGCGTTGCCATGAGCACGTTCAAGATCACCGTCCTCCCCGGCGACTACATCGGCCCGGAGGTCATCGCCGAGGCGCGGCGCGTGCTCGATGCCGTCTCGCGGCGCTTCGGTCACGAGTTTCGCTACACGGAGGCGCTCGCCGGTGGCGCCGCATACGAGGCTCACGGCGAGCACCTGCCTCAATCGACAATCGACGCCTGCGCCGCGGGCGACGCGATCCTCAAGGGGCCCTTCGGCGGGCCGACGCAGGAGATCAACAACCCGAAGTGGCAGGGCGTAGAGCAAAACGCGATCCTGCCGCTGCGCAAGCACTTCGACCTGTATTTGAACTTGCGCCCCGTTGTCGTGCCGGACGCGCTGCTCGGCCTCTCTCCCCTGAAAGAGGAGTACGTGCGCGGCACCGACATGCTGATCTGCCGCGAGCTCGCCTCCGGCATCTACTTCGGGCCGCGCGGCGAGCGCCAGATCGAGGGGCCGCATGAGAAGCTGCAGCGCGAAGTCTGGGACACGGAGCAGTACAACGAGCATGAGGTGTCGCGCTTCTCCCGCGATTGCTTCCGCCTCGCCCAGGGCCGTCGCAAGAAGATGACGCTGATCTCGAAGTCGAACGTCATGTCGACGGGGCTGTTCTGGCGCGAGGTCGTCGATGGCGTCGCGAAGGAGTTCCCGGACGTCGCCTTCGACTACATGCACGTCGATAACGCGGCGATGCAGCTGATCGTCAACCCGCGCCAGTTCGACGTGATCTGCTCCTCGAACATGTTCGGCGACATCCTCTCGGACGAGGCGGCGGGGCTGCTGCGCTCATTGGGGATGGGGCCTTCGGCGTCGCTGAACGAGCATGGCTTCGGGCTCTACGAGCCAATCCACGGCTCGGCGCCGGACATCGCCGGTCAGGGCAAGGCTAACCCGATCGCCGCGATCCTCAGCGCCGCGATGATGCTGCGACTCTCGTTCGACCTGCCGGAAGCGGCGGCGGCCGTCGAAAGCGCCGTCGACGCCGCGCTCGCCGCGGGCGCGCGCACCGCCGACATCGCCTCGGCGGGCGAAGCGGTCGTCTCGACCACCGAGATGGGTCGCCTGATCGTCGAGGCCGTCGCCACCGCGTAGCACGTCCGCCGCCTTGTCTTAGATTCGTGCACCGCTCGTCCTTCGAGAGCCTCAGGATGAGCGGTTCTGCGTCCGTTGCGCTGGATCCGCGGCGCATTTACTTCTGGCCGGGAACAAATCGCGGGCGCGTAGCGTCTTGTCCTCCATAGGGTCTCTTAGCAGGAGGAACAAGACATGCAACGAACATTCGATAGCCATCGCGCGCTGCGTTACGCCGTCTTCGCCGTGCTCGCCGCCGGCGTGCTGGCGCTGGCTGCGGCGGCGGTGAACGGACGCGGCGACTCGGACGGCGAGATGGCGGGTACGGTGGCGCCTGATGCAGGCTTTGAGGACGGCGCCGGCGACCTGCTTGCCCAGATCGATAACGCCCTTGGCAAGCCGGTAGACGGGAGCATCGCCCGCGACGACCTCGCGACGCTGAACATCGACCCGAAGAAGCAGAGCGCTCAGGAGTCTGCGTCCGGCAGCGGTCGCAATGGCAGCTCCGGTGGCGCTGTCGCCCCGTCCGCGTCGCCGGTCGCGTCGAGCCCGAGCACGGCGCTCGCCAGCGTCGACGACCGCAAGATCGTGCAGCAGGCGACGTTGAAGCTGCAGGTCAAGAACGTCGGCGATAGCTTCGCCGAGGTTGGCCGCATCGCCACGGCGGCGGGCGGCTTCGTCGGCGGCTCGAACTTCACGAACCAGGGCTCCGACCTGCAGGTCGCGACGGTGACGCTGCGCGTGCCGGCGGCGCGCTACCAGGACGTGCTCGGCGAGCTGCGCGGCCTCGGCGCCAAGGTGGACGCTGAGACCTCGAACGCCAGCGACGTGACGGAGCAGTACTCCGACCTGTCGGCGCGACTGCGCAACCTGGAGGCGACGGACACGCAGCTGCTGACGCTGCTCGGCCGCGCCAACACGATCGCCGAGATCCTGCAGGTGCAGGACCGCCTCAACAACGTCCGCAGCGAGATCGAGCAGGTGAAGGGCCGTATGCAGCTCTTCGACAAGCTCAGCGAGATGGCGACGATCGGCGTGACGTTGCGACCGCTCGCGGTTCCGGTCTCGACCGGCGGCAACGATGGCCTCGGCCGCGTCGTCAGCGAGGCGTGGGACGCGAGCCTCGCGTTCCTCGGCGGCATCGCCGGCGTGCTCGTGACGGTTGTCGTGTTCGGCTGGTGGCTGCCGCTGGTCGCGGCGCCGGCCTACGTCGCCTGGCGGCGGCTATCCCGGCCTGCCGGCGGCGCAGCGGCCTCGTAGACGTTCTCGGCCCAGCCCCACCGGGCCGAGAACGAAGAAGGCCCGTCCGCAAGCCACGGACGGGCC
>DATDPC010000158.1:0-5098 GCA_035292965.1 Dehalococcoidia bacterium
GCGCTCGCACGGTCAATGGTAGGCAGGGCAGCGTCAGCACGACCATGATGATCGCGAGGGCAAGCCAGGCGTCGCGCCAACCGAGCTGGGCGATCATCAAAGTGATCAGCGGCACCATCAGCAGGGCCGAGACGCCACCGCCCATTGTCGCCATGGCGACCGCGGAGCCTCGTTTGAATACGAACCATTTCGGAATCAGCGACGCCTGCACCAGTCGAAGGCCGCTGTTACCAATGCCGCCGAGGACGCCGTAAAGCAGGACGAACTGCAGAGGGCTATCGATGAAGCGAAGCGAAGAGAGGGCGATGGCGTCGATCGCCGTTCCGATGAGCATCAGGTTTCGGGCGCCGAACTTCTGGTCCGCGACGCGCCCCACGAAGAAGCTGGCGATTGCGCCGGAGACGAAACGCGCAAACAACCCGGCGATGACACTGGCGTGCGACCAGCCGGTATCGTCGTGCATCGGCTTGACGAAGACCTGCAGCCCCCAATAGGTCGTTGCACCCATTAGGAACACACCGAGGAATGAGATGTAGACGATGACCCAGCCGTAGTAGAAAGGCAGCCTTTGCGCCAACCGGCGCGCCGTGCCGAACTCGATTGCGTCTGAGGTCAAGGACCCTCTATCTCACTAAGTCTTGCCACGCCATGCTTCGATGCGCCTCGCGCCCTCTTCGACGCGTTCGTCCGGCGTCGTGATCGAGAGGCGCACGTAGCCCTCACCGTACTCCCCGTAGCCGCTGCCCGGCGTAACGACGACGCCTATATCCTCGATCAGCTGCGACGCCAGCTCCGCCGATGTGTAGCCCTCCGGTACGTGGGCCCAGATGTAGAGGCTCGCTTTCGGTGGTTGGACGCGGAAGCCGGCGGCCCGCAGCGCGCCGACGAGCCGGTCGCGGCGCTTCTCGTAGATCCGGTTGTGTTCCTCGATCGCGTCCTGCGGGCCCTCGAGGGCGGTGATCGCCATGCGCTGGATCGCCTGGGCGATGCCGGAATCGATGTTGTCCTTGACGCGGAACAGGGCGTTGATCAGCGTCTCGTTGCCGATCGCCCAGCCGATCCGCCAGCCGGTCATGTTGAAGCTCTTCGAGAGCGAGTGGAACTCGATTCCGACGTCGCGGGCGCCTTCGGCCTGGAGGAAGCTGACCGGCTTGTAGCCGTCGTAGGCGACCTCGCTGTAGGGGCCGTCGTGGCAGATCGCGAGGTCGTATCGCTTCGCGTAGCGCACCGCCTCTTCGAAGAACGAGAGGTCGGCGACGGCGCCGGTCGGGTTGTTCGGGTAGTTGAGCCACATGACCTTGGCGCGCCGGGCAATCTCGTCCGGGATCGCGCTGAAGTTGGGCAGGAAGCCGTCTTCCTCGCGCAGAGGCATGTAGAAGGGCTCGCCGCCGGCGAAGATCGTGCCCGTTGTGTAGGGCGGGTATCCCGGGCTGGGGATCAGGACGACGTCGCCGGGATCGACGAGGCAGAGGGCGACGTTGTTGATCCCCTCCTTGGAGCCGAGCAACGGCTGTACCTCTTTGTCCGGATCGAAGCTGAGACCGAAGCGGCGCTCGTACCAGTTCGCCATCGCCCGGCGCAGCTCCGGCAGGCCGTCTGATTCGGGGTAGCGGTGGTTCGCCGGGTCGTCGGCGGCTCTATGGAGCGACTCCATGATGTGCTTCGGCGTCGGAATATCCGGGTCGCCGATCGCAAAAGTGACGATATCGACACCGGCGGCGCGCTTTTCGGCGATCTTGCGGCTGATCGCGGTGAAGAGGTAGGGCGGCAGCTTCTCGATGCGGCGTGATAGGCGCATGGCTTCTCCGAAAGCGTCTCGGCGAGGTGGGTTTGCCTACCATCCCACATCGGCAGCGCGCAGGGAAGACACCACCGGGCTTCGACGGATCCGCGATTTCCTGCTGCCGTTGGTTAACCTCTGCACCAGGCGTTGGTTGGTTATGCGCGGATTAAGTCTGCTTCCAAGGCTTGTGCCAGCGCGTGAGCCATGTAAACTTCGGCCAGGCTCCACTTCGCAGCAGACCAGGAGGGTCGCATGTTCGCACCAAGCTCCAAGGCTAAGAAGATTGCGCTCGCGTCGATGCTGGTCGCGCTGGCAACGTTTGCAGCGCTCGCCGCGGGCGCGTTCCGAAGCGACGTCCGAGTCGCGAACGCGCAGCAGGCCTGCATCGGCGGAACCGGCAACCGGTGCATCACGATCGTCAAGATCACGACCGGCGGCGACGCCAGCTTCGCGTTCGAGATCCAGATGGGCAAGGGCACAGACAACTTCTTCCTGTCGGGCGGTGACGGCGCTCAGTTCGACTTCTTCTCCTCGCCGGCTGTCGTCACCGAGGCACATTCGTCCGGCTTCGACCTTGTTGACATCGACTGCCACACGTCCGACAACATGTTCGCCTTCGTCGACATCTCGTCCGGCTCCGTGGAAATCAACGGGGTCGCCGGCGAACCGGCGGATGCGTTGGTTGTGCTACAGGCGGAGCCTCAGGACCTGGACGAGTTCCTCGGCGACCAAACTTCT
Organism: Dehalococcoidia bacterium; assembly: GCA_035292965.1. Classification (GTDB taxonomy): domain Bacteria; phylum Chloroflexota; class Dehalococcoidia; order DSTF01; family WHTK01; genus WHTK01. The sequence goes on from DATDPC010000158.1 coordinate 2,522, forward strand.
TCCTCCGCGTTCTGCTTCTTCATCAACGACCCGCACGACCAGCGCCAGAACGTCTCCGGCGCGCTGCCGTTCCTGGGCAACGCCGCGAAAAAGAACCAGACGGCGGCGGCAGGAGCAGCTGCAAAGGCGGCGGCACCAGCTGCCGGCACGTTGAAGCCGCCGAGCACCGGTGACGCCGGCCTCGCCGCCGAAAGCAGCAGCGATGTCAGCCTCGCACTGCTTGCGGGCGCCATCACCCTGGTGACGGCTGGCGCTATAGCGATCAGGCGCCAGCGCACCGGGTAGCAGCCAGGCTGCGCGTAGCCCCTTAAGCCGAAGCCGGCCCTGTTGGAAGGGCCGGCTTCTTTACAGGCGGCAGCGGGGCCCCATCGTCGCGACCGGTCTTCTCATGTATACTCCGGCCAGCGGCGCAAGGAAGCAGGAGATTGTCATGGATCGATTGAACAGCGGTCGGCCTCGGGGCCGCCTCGTCTTGTGGGTCACGCTGGGAGCGGCGCTGGCATTCTTTGCGCTCGTGCTCGGCGCGCTGCACGATTCAGCGCGCGTGGCGAACGCACAGAGTGTTGAATGTCCTGGGCGGTTGCCATGTCTGGTCATCGAGAAGTTCTCGCTCGGCGAGAGCGACACATTCAGCTTCACGTTGTCCGGCGCAACCAATACGCAGGTCTCAATTGTGACCGACATCCTGTTGGATGAGGACTTTTATGGCGGCTTTGCGGTGATCGAGCTGAACGTAGGCACGACCTTCGTCACCGAGGAGCACCTGTCCGGCTGGCAGCTTTACGCCATGGAATGCGAAGCGAACCCGCAAACGCTAGTCCAGGCCAGCTCGAGCAATAATCGAGGCGAGATCACGCTGCCGAGCAACCAGCCGCCTATCATAGTCGCCGCGTGCTTCTTCGGAAACACCAGGCCTGAAAGAGCGCCCCGCACCGGCGCCTTCCCGGCGCTGGGCAACGCGGCAAAGAAGAACCAGACGGCCGCCGCCGGAGCAGCCCAAGTTGGCACGCCGGCAGCCACCGTCGGGACGTTGAAGCCGCCGAGCACCGGTGACGCCGGTCTGTTCGACGACCGCATGTCTAACCTGACATTCGTTGTCGTACTCGTTGGCGCGCTCGCCGCCGGCTACAGGATCACGGCTCGCGCGCGACGTAGAAGCTAACGCAGCGTCCCCGAATACGAAAAGGGCTCGTCTCGTGACGAGCCCTTTGCTTTGCTCGCTGCGCTACTAGAGGATTTCGTCCCACTTCAGCTGGTAGAGGCGCATCGGTTCGTCGAAGCCGCGCAGCGTCACCTCACCGCGGTCATCGAAGACGAAGCCTTTGCCCGCCGCCAGCTCTCGTACGACGTTGGCGAGGACGATCTCGCCGCCCTTCGCCTGATCGGCGATACGCGCCGCCATGATCACGGACGAGCCGAAGAGGTCGTCCGCCTCGGCGATCGGCTCGCCGGCGCTGAGGCCGACGCGAACGCGCATCGGTTCGTCCGCCGTGGCGTTGCGGTCGGCGAAGGCCTTTTGAATCGCGACCGCGCACTCGAGCGCGCGCGTCGCGGAGCCGAACGACGCCATGAAGCTATCCCCCATCGTCTTGATCTCGGTGCCGCCGTAGGCCGCGAGCGCCTCGCGCGTGATGATCTCGTGCTCGCGCAGGACGGCGCGTCCGCGCTCATCGCCGAGGCGCTGCATCATCGCCGTGTGGCGCTCGAGGTCGGTGAAGAGGATGACGCGCAGGCCGCTCTGCGTCTGCTCCTGCGGCGTCGGCTCCATGGCGAAGACACCGCGCTCCGGGTTGACGAACCCGAGCATCGCCAGGACGCCCTGCTCGCTCGGGAACGGGCCGATCGCCGGGTCGCGGATCGCGACGAGGTGCGAGTCGCTGATGCGCGAGGCGAAGAGGCGCGCGTTCGACTCGCGGGCGCGGTTGCCGATGCGATACAGCACCAGCGTCTTCGCCTTGATGTCGCCGAGGTACGGCGCCGGGTTGGCATTGAGGACGGCCTCGTCCATCTTGCGCGCAGACTCCGGCGTGTGCGTGCCGCGGAGGATGTCTTCGAGCAGCGGCGCGTTGGAGCCATCCCAGCCGGCGATGATCCGCGCCCGGATGCGGATGTAGAGCTCCCAGTCCGCGTCCATCACCGGGTCGACGGCGCGGATCTGGCGGCGGCGCGGCTGGTCCTGATCGTCCTGGACGCTGTGACCCTCCCAGATGATGAAGTGGCTGACGCGCTCTGGATGGCGCGCCGCGTAGGCGAAGGGCAGGTCGCCGGAGCTGGGCATGCGCAGGAGGGCAAAGCGCTCCAGCCCGAGCCGGTCGACGACGGCGTCGAGGTCGCGCACGGCGGCATCGACGGAGAAGTCGATCGCGTCACGCTGGGACATGCCCATGCCGCGGCTGTCGTAGCGGATGACGCGGGTGCCGCGCGCCAGCGTCTCGTAGACGGCGCGGCGGCTGGGGATCTGCCACTCGAGCTCGAGGTGGCTGGAGACGAGGATCGGCGGGATCACCAGCGGCGGCCCGTCGCCCATCGCCCAGTAGGCTATGCCAACGCCATCACTCGTCGTGGCGTAATGGATAT
>DATDPC010000159.1:0-8929 GCA_035292965.1 Dehalococcoidia bacterium
CTTCGCGCCTGCCGCCGGGCTGGCTCGCGGCGCCCAGATCACCGTCGCTGCCGGCGTCCTCGGCGCCGCGGCGCTGGCGTTTACCGTCGCCGAGGTGATCGACAACGGCTTCGACCTGCGCGGCGGCTACTACCCCGCCGACGTCGCCTGCCTCGATTCGGTCCTCGGCGCGCGGCAGCTGCAGTACGGCTACAGCGACTACTGGAACGCGAAGCGCACGACGGAGCTGAGCCAGCGCGGGCTCAGGGTCGTTTCCGTCCACCAGCAGCTCGGCAACTACAACTGGATCAACAGCCGCGCCTGGTTCCGGCCCGCCTACGACTTCGCGATCATCGACGAGAACGCGCGCGAGGGCTATCGGCTACGCGTCGACCTGATCAAGGAAACAAACGGCGAACCCGCCTTCGTCGAGCACTGTGGCTCGCTGACGATCCTCGGTTACGGCTCCAACCGCCTGCTCGCGAAGCCGTAGCCGCGCCCGCCCCCCGGCGGGTTGTCGCCCGGCGCGGCTTCGTGTGACGATTACGGGACTCGGAGGGGGCTTTGGGCGCGCTCGAACGGCTGGCAATCGACTTTCGCTACGTGACCGAGCTCGCCGGTTACCTGCGCCACACAATGACGCTCGCCGAAGCGCGCGCCAGCATCGAGCAACACCTGGCTGCGAGAGACGAGTCGTTTCTCGACATCCTCGATCGCGCCGTCTACGCCCGGCCGGAGAGCCCGTACTGCAAACTGCTCGCCCACGCTGGGGCCGAGCTCGGCGACCTGCGACGCCAGGTGCGCCGGGACGGCCTCGAAGCGACGCTCGATTCGCTCTACGAGGCCGGCGTCTACGTCTCGTCAGAGGAGATGAAGGGCCGCAGGCCGATCCAGCGGAACGGCCTCGAGATCACCGTCACCGCCGCCGACTTCGACAACCCGCTGGACGGACGGCCCCACCTCATTGGCACGACGAGCGGTTCGACCGGCCGGACGATCACTTTTCGCGCCTCGCTTCAGAGCATCGAGGCCGCCGCCGTCGACGCGCTGATCGGCACCGTCGCCCAGTTCGGCGACAGGCCCTTCGCCTACTGGAGCGCCGGTGGTGTCGTCGGGTTGCTCTGGTACACGAAGGCGGGCCGGCCGCCGAAGAAGCTCTACTTCACGCACAAGCAGTCGTGGAACAGCGCTGGCGTGCGCCAGAAGCTGATCCTCAACTACACGCGCTTCATCAGCGGCGTCTTCGGCAAGCACATCCCGGCGCCCGAGATCGTACCGAGGGACGAGGCGGTGAAGATCGCGCACTGGCTGGCGGAGATGACGGCGCGAGGCACCCCGGCGGTGATGCTCGCGCATTCGAACCCAGCGGTGCGGATCTGCAACGCTGCGCGCGAGAACGGACTCGACATCACCGGCACGCTGTTCTTCGTCTACGGCGAGCCCTACACCGGCCCCAAGGCTGCGGCGTTCGCCAGCGTTGGCGCGACGGCGCTCGCGTCTTATCCGATGACCGAGGTCGGCGGCATCATCGCCGTCAGCTGCGAGCACGCCACGGAGCTGGACGACGTCCACTTCTTCACGCATCGTCTCGCGGTGATCCAGCGCGATCGCGAGGTCGCGCCCGGCGAGTCGGTCGGCTCCCTCGTCTACACGACGGTGCATCCGGCGAACCCGAAGCTGATGCTCAACGCCGAAAGCGGTGACTACGCCGTCATGGCGCAGCGCGCCTGCGACTGCCTGATGGGCCAGATTGGCCTCAACACGCACCTCCATTCGATCCGGAGCTACGAGAAGCTGACGAGCGAGGGCACGACGTTCATCGGCAGCCGCCTCTACGACCTCGTCGAGGAGGTGCTGCCGGGGCGCTTCGGCGGCGGGATCAACGACTACCAGCTCGTCGAGGAGGAGCAGGAGAGCGGCCTCTCCCAGGTCTCGATCGTTGTCTCACCCCGCGTCGGCGAGATCGACGAGGCGGCCGTGATCGCGACCGTGCTCGAGACGCTCGAGAGCAGCCACGCGACCGGCGGCGGCGCGACGATGGCGAAGATGTGGCGCCAGGCCGGCACCCTGCGCGTCGTCCGCCGCGAGCCCTTCGAGACGCGCTCCTCGAAGGTCATGCCCTTGTTCCGAAGGTAGCTTAGCGGTGCACCGCGCGACAGAGTAGGATACAAACCGCATGGCTACAGAAGCGCCTACGCGCGTCCCCGTCCCCGAGCCCGACCTGACGCCGCAGCAGATGATCGCCCGCGCTACGGCGATGCGCGACGTGCTGCGCGAGGACCAGGAGCCGGCGGAAAAGCGCGGCTTTTACTCGGAAGCGCTGCACGAAGCGTTCACCAAGGCCGGCTTCTATCGCATGCTCCAGCCGCGCATGTTCGGCGGCTACGAGTTCGACCTGCCGACCTACTACCGCATCGCCATCGAGGTGGGGCGCGGCGGCTCCGGCGGCATCGCCTGGTGCCTCGACCTGGCGCACCACCACTCGATCATCATCGGCTCGTTCTGGCCGGAGGAAGCGCAACGCGAGATTTTCGGACCGGAGGGCCACTTCGTCGCGGGCGCCCGGGCCGGCGGCGACGCCACCGCCAAGGCGGTCGATGGCGGTTACGTGATCAACGGCCGCTTCCGCTACTCCTCCGGCAGCCCGTATTCGACGCACCATCTGGTTCACGTCAGGATCGAGGGCGGACACCCGGACGGGCCGCCGGACGGGGCGCTGTGCTGGGCCTGCGTCCCGCGCGACCAGTACGAGATCGTCTACGACTGGGGCAACTTCAACGACCTCGGCCTGCAGGCGAGCGGCTCGAACACGGTGCTGATGAAGGACGCCTGTATCCCGAAACACTGGCTCGTGATCGACAACTTCCGCGATTACGATCAGTCGAACGGCACGCCCGGCACGCGCCTGCACAACAACCCGATGTACCTCGGCGTGCACGGCGATATGTACCACGCCGGCCTCGTCGCGCCGCAGGTCGGCGCCGTCCGCGCCGCCCTCGACGAGTTCGAGGACATATTGCGGACGCACCGCGTCTTCATGGGGCCGCCGGCGCTTCAGATGGAGACGACCAGCTACCAAACGTCGTACGGCCTCGCGACGGCGCTGCTCGAGGCCGCGGAGATGATCCTGCTGCGTTCGGGTGAGATGCACATGGAGTACTGCAGGCGCTGGGCAGACACGGGCACGCCGTTCTCGCCGGAGGACGATGTGCGCCAGTTCGCGGCGCTGCAGCAGGCCGGCATCCTCGCCTGGCGCGCGATGGAAGAGATCTGGAACGCCGCGCCGGTCGACGCCGCGAAGGCCGGCGCGCGACTCGCCCGCTACTACCGCGACGTCTCGATGTACCGCATGCACATCTCGGCCCGGCCGATCGCCCTGGCGCCGCGCCTAGCCCAGCTGCACTTCGGCATCGCGGCGCCGGGTCGCGCCACGCCGCAGCCGCCCGAAAGCTTCGGCTAGGACGTGGCGATTCGATACTGAGAGTCGCGGTAAGATCGCGGCGGTGAGTACGCGATCGTGCTGGCGAACCGTCTGACATCTGCCCGGCCCCATGCCTGACGCGGCCGCCGCCGAGGGCGCCGGCGCCCTGCCGGGGCGCTTCCTCTTCAACATCAACTTCGTCTTCCTCGCGACGCTGGTCAGCAACACTGTCGGCTTCTTCGTCGCAGTGCTGCTGGCGCGGGCGCTGGGGCCGGAGGGCCGCGGCGAGACGGCACTGTACCAGGCGGCGGTCGGCATCGGCTTCGCGTTTCTGAACTTCGGCATCTCCTCGGCGTCGTTCTACTTCGTCGCGCGCAAGGAGATGACGGAGCGCCAGTCGATGGAGGCCGGGGTGAGCATCACGCTGCTCGCCGCCACCGTGACCGCCGTTGCCGTGCTGATCGCGCGCCTCTTCTGGGGAGACGACCTGGCAGCGAATCACATCCCTTACGGGCTGGCGGTCATGATGATCCCGGCGCTTATCCAGCTACGCCTGGTCGAGGCGTTGCTGCGCGCGCAGGGCCGCTTCGGCGCGATGAACGCGCTCGAGCTCGGCCTGCCGTTGTCGATGCTGGCGACGCTCGGCGGCGGCGAGCTCGTCTTCGGGCTGACGGTATCGCGCGCCGTCTGGGCCTGGAGCCTCGCCTTCCTGCCGCCGCTGCTCGTTGGTTATGTCATGCTCGGGCCGAGCGTCTGGCCGCGCCGTCTCGCGCCGGTCGAGCTGATCGTCCGGGCGGTGCGCTTCGGCGGGCAGAGCCAGCTGACCAACCTGATCCAGATGGCGAACTACCGCCTCGACGTCTTCATGATCCTGATCTTCGTCAACACGGCCGGCGTCGGCCTCTACACCGTCTCGACCTCGCAGACGGAGGGGCTCTGGATCGTCGCCAACTCGGTCGCCATCGTCCTGCTGACGAACATCACGGCCGGCGATGCGGCGAACGCGGCGCGCCTGACGCCGATCGTCTGTCGCAACACGCTGCTCGTGACGGCCGTCTCCGCGTTGGTTGCCGGGCTGATCGCCGGCTTCTGGATCCCGGTCGTCTTCGGCGGCGACTACCAGGACTCGGTGCTGCCCTACGTCTGGCTTCTGCCCGGGACGGTCGCGCTGGCGGGGTCGAAAATCCTCGCCGCCTACGTGTTCAGTCGCGGCCGGCCGATCCTCAACGCCTGGATCGGCATCGCCACGCTGGCGACGACGATCCCGAGCAACGTGGTGCTGATCCACTTCTTCGGCGTCGCCGGCGCCGCCGCGAGCACGAGCATCGGCTACAGCCTCGACCTCGCCCTGACGGCGCTCGCCTACCGTTACCTCTCCGGCGCCTCGATCCGCTCGGCGTTGCTGCCGCAGCGCAGTGACGTGACGATCTATACGGACGGTCTGCGCGCCGGGTTGCAGCGCCTTCGCGAGATCAGGCGCCGTCCGGCGGACGAGCCCGTCGGCTAGCGACGTGGCACAATCGCGGAAACGCTAGTCATCTAGGAGGAACCGTGAGCAACACCTACCGCATGTACACGGACACGCAGGGCATCGCCCGCTGGGAGGAGATCGACCTGGCGAAGAACCCGCAGTGGCTGGCGGGCATGGACGTGACGAAGGTGAAGTTCGGCCTGCGACCGCCTGGCGCCGTACAGGACTGGCACCCGGCGCCGCAGCGTCAGTTCGTCTTCATCCTCAGCGGCAGCCTCGAGATCGGCTTCGAGGACGGCTCGAAGAAGGTCTTCGGCCCCGGCGACGCGCGCCTCGTCGAAGACATCACCGGCAAAGGCCACACGACGATCGCGCTGGGCAACGAGCCCTGCGTCACGGCGACGGTCGGCCTAAAGGACCAGACGGCTAAGAACTAGGGCTTAGATACCGTTCGTGGTGAGCCTGTCGAACCACGTGAGTCGGTCGACCGCGCGGCGTCCTTCGACAAGCTCAGGACGAAGGATCAGTTCGAGACGGCTGCTGCTGTTGCCGCGGCGACGGCGCGCTTCACGGAGCGCGCGCCCTTGGCGTTGGCCGCGAGCAGCTTCTTGCGGATCCGGATCGAGTTAGGCGTCACTTCGAGGTACTCGTCGCTGCCGAGCCACTCGATCGCCTGGTCGAGGCTCATGAGCCGCGGCGGCTCCAGGCGCACCGCCTCGTCCGAGCCGACGGCGCGGACGTTAGTCAGCTGCTTCGTCTTGCAGACGTTGACCGGGATGTCTTCGTTGCGGTTGTTCTCGCCGACGACCATGCCGGCGTAGACCTTCGTCCCCGGCTCGATGAAGAAGGAGCCGCGGTCCTGCAGACGGAACAGCGCGTAGGCAACCGCCTCCCCCGCCTCCATGGCGACGAGGGCGCCGCGGGTGCGGTCGGAAAGCTCGCCCTTGAAGGGCTCGTAGCCGTGCAGGCTCTGGTGCACCAGCGCCGTGCCGCGCGTCTGGGTCATAGCCTCGCCGCGGAAGCCGATGAGGCCGCGCGACGGCACGAGAAACTCGATGCGGACGTTGTCGCCGGTGACGACCATGTTCTTCATCTCGCCCTTGCGACGCCCCAGGCTCTCGATCACGACGCCGATGTGCTCTTCCGGCACCTCGACCACGACTTCTTCGACCGGCTCGCTGAGCACGCCGTCGATCCGCCTGAGGATCACTTCCGGGCGGGAGACCTGGAACTCGTAGCCTTCGCGGCGCATCGTCTCGATCAAGACGGCGAGGTGTAGCTCGCCGCGGCCGCTCACCTTGAACGCGTCGGCCGTCTCCGTGCGCTCGACGCGCAGGCTGACGTTGGAGCGCGTCTCGCGCTCGAGGCGCTCGCTGATGTTGCGCGTCGTCACGTAGCGGCCATCAAGGCCGGCGAAGGGCGAGTTGTTGACGAGGAAGTTCATCGCGATCGTCGGCTCTTCGATTGAAACGAACTCGAGGCTCGTCGTGTCGGAAGCGTCGGCGATCGTCTCGCCGATGTCGACGTCCTCCATGCCGGCGATGGCGATGATGTCGCCGGCGGACGCCTCCTCGACTTCGACGCGCTTGAGGCCGTCGAAGCTGTAGATCTTGGTCACGCGCGCGTCTTCAAGGCTGCCGTCGCGGTGGACGACCTTCATCGCGCCGCCGAGACGGATCGTCCCGCGGCTAATCCGGCCGATGCCGAGGCGCCCGAGGTACTCGCTGTAGTCGATCGTCGTGATCAGCATCTGGAACGGCCCCCCGGCGTCGCCTCGCGGCGGCGGCACCGTCTCGAGGATCGCATCGAACAGCGGCTCAAGGTTCGTGCTCGGCTGGTCAAGCTCGCGCTGGGCGATGCCCTGGGTGGCGACGCAGTAGATCGTCGGGAAGTCGAGCTGATCGTCGGTCGCGCCGAGTGAGAGGAACAACTCGAACACCGCGTCCAGTACCTCGTGGGCGCGGGCGTCTTTGCGGTCGATCTTGTTGATCACGACGATCGGCTTGAGGTGCAGCTCCAGCGCCTTCTTGAGGACGAACTTCGTCCCCGGCAGCGGGCCCTCGGCTGCGTCGACGAGCAGCAGCACGCCATCGACCATCGTCAGCGTGCGCTCCACCTCGCCACCAAAGTCGGAGTGCCCCGGCGTGTCGACGATGTTGATCTTTGTGCCTTTGTAGTGGATCGCCGTGTTCTTCGCCAGAATCGTGATCCCGCGCTCGCGCTCGATATCGCCGGAATCGAGCACGCGCTCGACGACGGTCTGGTTCTCACGGAAGGTGCCCGTCTGGTTCAGCATGAAATCGACCAGCGTCGTCTTGCCGTGGTCGACGTGCGCGATGATCGCGATGTTACGAATGTCCTGGCGTCTGATCTCAGAAATGACTATGGCTCCATCAACAGAATCTCCCCAGGCAGAAGTACCGCCGTTGGGGAGACTTGGCAGCGATTCTTGACGTAATGCTCAGTCAGTATAGCAAATGGGCGCGCTAATGGTCACGAGACCCTAAGCCTGGTCCGGCAGGCGCGCCAGCCGCGTCCTGAAGCCGAGTCGCCTCAGAAGCGAGCGCAGTTGCCCGAAAACCGTGTTGCCCAGGACGATGCGCACGAGAGCGACCCAGGGCGCCTCCGAGCGCAGCGTGTTCAGCGGCTGCACCTCCAGCCACGACATGATCCTCGCGACCGTCTGGCGCCGCGTGCCGTAGATCGCGTCGTTCAGGATCGAACCCCTGAGGTGGCGCCGGATCGCCCACGACGTCAGGCCCGGGCCGATGAGGCCCCGCGCCTCGCCGGCGCGACAGGCGTCCTCGATAACGCGGATCACCTCGCGGTTGTTCAGGCGCATGCGCGTCGATGACATCTGGCCTTCGTGGGTGCGGTAGGTGTACAGCGGCGTGGCGCAGTAGACGGTCTGGCCCTGCATACAGATCGAGAAGTAGAGCGCGACGTCGAGCGGCATCGTGATGTCGCGGCGGTAGCCCCCGGCGGCGTGATACGCCGAGGCGCGGAACATCGTGCCGGAGTGCATCGCCCAGGCGCCGTTGAGGAACATTCGCAGAGCCTCCGCCGGCTCCAGCGTCAGGTCGCGCGGGAACGGCCGGTTGATCAGCTCGCTGCCGTCGCCGAACAGCGTCGTGCAGGCCGGGAAGCAGAAGACGCCGTTCCCGGCCGACCTCAGCAGGTCGATCTGGCGCTGAAACGCCGTCGCGTCCCGGGCGAAGTCATCGGCGGAGAGCAGGGTCAGGAACTCGCCGCGCGAGTGGCGCTCCGTACCCTCGATCAGCGAATCGCGGAAGCCGAGGTTGCGTTCGTGCGTCACGAGCCGGACGCGGCGGTCCTTCAGGAACGGCTCGATCACCGCCAATGACCCGTCCGTAGAGCAGTCGTCGATCACGATCAGCTCGAAGTCCTCGAACGTCTGCGACAGGATCGACTCGATGCACTCCGGCAGGTAGCGGCCGTAGTTGTAGTTGAGGACGGTTACGGAGAGAAGAGGAGCGGGGACGCGGGTGTCCGGCATGCAGCCAGTTTAGGCAGACTCGGCGCGCGTGAAGAAGCGCCGCTCGCCCAGGCGCTCGAAGTCAGCGGCTGAGTAGTACCGCGCCAGGCTCTCGTCCTGCGGCTGTGGTTCGATCTGCCAGAGGCGCGGCATCGTCTCCTGAAACAGCTCCCAGCCTTGATCGAGGCAGCGCTCGTAGACGTCGATCACCTCGTCTACCGCCGGATCGATGGCGAAGAGACGCTGCGCGACGATCGGCCCGTCGTCGATTCCGGGCGTCATCTCGTGGATCGTGACGCCGTGCCGGCACTCGCCGTTCTTCAGCGCCCAGTTGATCGGGTTGACGCCGCGGTACTGGGGCAGCGACCCGTTGTGGATGTTCAGCGCCTTGCCCGCCCGCCGAAGGAACGCCTCTTTCAAGATGCGGTTGTAGGTCACCGAGACGACGAGGTCGACGCTCCAGCCCGGCTCCCGAGCGCCGGGCGTGTCTTCGACTCGCCCCGACGCGACCGCCTCGACGCCGCGCTCGACGGCCCAGTCTCGCAGCGAGACCGTCCAGGTC
>DATDPC010000160.1:0-2355 GCA_035292965.1 Dehalococcoidia bacterium
AGCCGCCCGAGGTGCCCGGCGTGCAGGGCGCCATCGATACGCACTGCCACGCGCACGCGGGCCAGCAGGACGCACTCGCCGTGGCCAAGCAGGCGTCCCGCAACGGGATGGGCGGCATCCTCTTCAAGACCATCGCCGGCGAAGGCACCCCGTCGGACTCCGTGCGCTCTGTGCAGGAGGAACTCGATCGCTACTGCGAAGGGGAGAAGATCGCGCCCACAAGACTCTGGTCGGCCTACGGTATCGGCCGCGGATGGAGCGAGATCTCCTACAAGGCCGTGGAGGAGCACCTGGATGACGGCTGCTCAGCCGTCTGGATGCCCGTCTTCACCCACGCCAACACGCTGATGACGGTCGCGACCCGCAGCTACGAGCCCGGTCACGTCGCCAACGCCGCGCCGATCCGCGAGCGCCCGCTCCACCCGCCGCTTTCGATGGAAGAAGCGAAGCGAGCCGGCCACTACCTCCTCGACGATCACGGCAAGCTTTTGCCGGAGATCGTCGACGTCATCCACATCGTCGCCGACCACGACGCCGTCCTCTCCTTCGGCCACGTCAGCCGCCAGGAGCAGTGGATGATCACGGACGAGCTGAAGAAGTACGGCCACAAGAAGGCGTTCATCGACCACCCCTTCAGCCCGTTCATCGGCCTCAGCGTCGACGAGATGAAGCAGTTCGCCGCTGCCGGCGTGAAGCTCAACTTCACCTGGGACGAGCTCTCGCCGCTGCTCGGTATCGACCCGATGGACATGTTCGGCGCGATCGCCGAGGTCGGCGCCGAGCACTGCATGCTCGCAAGCGACGCCGGCGAACCGCTGTTCCCTGACTCGATCGAGTGCCTGCGCCTGATGCGCGCCTACGCCGAGGCCTTCGGCATGACGCCGGAAGACGTCTACAAACTAAGCTGCGCCAACGCCGCCGAGCTCCTCGGCGTGCAGGTCAAGGAGCCCATCGGGGTTAAGTAACCACCGCGTGGCGGCCGGACGCTGCCGATTCTAAAGACGGGAGGCATTCCTGATGCCGGCAACGTATCCCGTCTATGGTACGAATCCACGGGTCCTTCCCGCGCTCGCGGCGGTGTTCGCCGTCCTCGTCGCGGCGGTCGTCGCGCTCGTCGTTTTTGCCTCGATGCTCTGGCCGCAGAACGCGGGCGAGGAGTCGCAGGTTGGCGTTGGCTACTTCGGCAACTTCGAGGTCGGGCAACCTGTGCTAGACCGTGAGCACAAGTTCTGGCTCGTAAAGCAGCCAGACGGTACGTTCCTCGCCTTCTTCGCCCGGAGTACGCACTTGGGTTGCTTCGTCGATTGGCGGCCAGACATCGATCCGATGCGCTTCGGACGTGAAGGCAAAGGGGTCTTCCGCGACGTTTGCTACGGGAGCGCCTGGACTACGACGGGGGAACGGATATACGGCCCAGCTCCACGAGACCTGGATCAGTTCCCGGTGCGCCTCGACGGCACCGATGTCGTCGTCGACACTAATCCAAACCACCTGATCGAGAGCAAGCGCTAGAGCCGCCGGCGGTACCTGAGTTCACCGAAGCTGGCCTCTTCGCGGTGCTGCGTGCGACGCGCCTCGTCCAGGCTCCAGCCCTGCTTCTCGTAGAAGGCGCGGCCCTGCGCGTTGTCCTCCAGCACCCACAGCATCGCTTCCTCGAAGCCGTCGCTGCTTAGCGCCGCGAGGCCGGCGTCGAGCAGCGCCCCGCCGGCGCCCTGACGCCAGGCGTCTGGGTGGACGTAGATCGCCCGCACCTCGCCCAGGCCCATCGCGTCATCGTCGCGCGACGGCCCGACGCCGATGTAGCCGATGACGCCGCCATCCGCCGCGGCGACGAACCAGTGCTCCTTGCCGTAGGCGACGCTGGGGTCTTGCGTCAGCAACAACCGCCATCGCCGCAGCATGCGCTCAGGGCTGGCGCCGTCGAGATACGTCTCGCCGAAGATCTGGCGGTAGGCGGCGACGTGGCTATCGATGTCGACGCGCGCGACCGCCTCGGCGTCGTCAACGCTGGCCTCGCGTATGACGAAGGCCACGTTTAGGTAAACCGCGCCACTCTGAAGATCGGCGCGACGCTGCGGTCCTCCTCGACCAGCGTTATCCGGTCGATCTCCGCCAGGTCTTCCGGCGTGAAGTACACGTCGAGCGCCTTCACGTTCGCCTCGATGTGCTCCGGGCGGTCGGCGCCGGCGATCACCGTCGCCATCTGAGGCCGCGAGAGCAGCCACGCGACCGCCATCTGTGGCAGCATCCAGCCGTGTGCGCTCGCGAACGCCTCCAGCCCTTCGACGACCGCCCAGTTGCGCTCGCTCGGCCAGGCGCGGAACGTTGGCCGGATCGCGCCGCGGCTGCCCGGCT
>DATDPC010000161.1:0-12788 GCA_035292965.1 Dehalococcoidia bacterium
CGATGGAGCTGCTCGTGCGCTACGCCGAGGCGTTGGGCGCCGAGCGCTTTGTCGACGTGACCAACGTCGCCGGCGTGCCGGGCTCGTGGACGCCCTACCTGATCGACAAGTACAAGGACGCCGGCAGCAGCTACGACGCGATCTTCTCGCTCTACGACCTCGACAGCGACGAGGTCGTCCCGATCCCGCAGCAGACCGTCGTCCATTCCTGCCAGCTGCAGGGCGGCTACGACCCGAAGCACCCGGACGTGCTCGGCGCCAGCCCGGCGGCGATGGACGCGCTGCGGCAGGGCGAAGAGGGCGCCGTCGACCACGGCGTCGAGATCCTGAAGACGTGCGCGCCCTACCTCGCCGGCAACGTGCCGGCGTTCGGCGAGCACTGCGCCTGGATGGAGTCTTCCGCCGTCATCTACTGCAACTCGGTGCTCGGCGCGCGCACCAACGTCGAGGGGCGCGAGAGCACCAGCGCGGCGATGCTCACCGGCAAGGTGCCGGACTGGGGCCTGCACCAGATGGAGAACCGCTACGGCCAGCACCTGATCGAGGTCGAGTTTCCGGTCGAGAGCATCATGGATTGGGGCATGCTCGGCTACTACGCCGGCCAGATGGTGCAGGAGGACATCCCGGTCCTCAGCGGCCGCTTCAGCAGGCCGGAGGTCATGCGCCACAAGCACTTCGGCGCCGCGGCGGCTTCGTCCGGCGGCGTCGAGCTGTATCACCTCGCCGGCGTCACGCCCGAGGCGCCTACGGTCGAAGAAGCCTTCGGGCCGAAGAAGCCGGTCCGCAGCTTCAAGTACGGCGCCGCCGAGCGTCGCGCGATCTACGACGACCTCAACTCGACGGCGACGGACACGAACGTCGATTTCGTCATGCTCGGCTGCCCGCACGCGGCGCTGGAGCAGATCGAAGAGGCGTGCCGCCTGCTCGACGGCCGCAAGATCAGCGGCAACAGCGACCTCTGGATCTTCACATCGAGAGCGATTCGCGCCGAGGCGGAAGCGCGCGGCTACGAAGAAGTGATCAAGGCGGCGGGTGGGCACCTGCTGACCGACACCTGTCCGGCGATCGGCCAGACGGTGCCGCCGGGCACGAAGGTCGTCGCGCTCGACTCGGCGAAGCAGACGCACTACCTGCCGGCGATCATGGGCATCCAGGCCTGGTTCGGCAGCACCGAGGACTGCGTCAACGCGGCGATTACCGGCCGCTGGGACGGCAAGGCGCCATGACGACGCGAGAGGCGAAGGACGCGACGAAGATCGTCCTCCACGGCCGCAAGGTCGTCGGCGGTTGCGCCGAGGGCGAGGCGCTGGTGACCAGCCAGACGATCTCGGGCTGGGGTGGCGTCAACGCCAACGACGGCACGATCGTGGAGACGCGGCACGAGTTGCGCGGCGTCAGTTTCGCCGGCAAGGTGCTCGTCTTCCGGGGCGCGAAGGGCTCGTCCGGCTGGTCCGGCACCTTCCACAACGCCCGTCTGCGCGGCACCGCGCCGATCGCGATGCTGTTCAACGAGATGACGACGAAGGTCGCGCTCGGCGCCGTCGTCATGCGCATACCCTCGATGACGGAGCTGGACCAGGACCCGCTGGCGCTGATCGAGACCGGCGACTGGGTCAAGGTCGACGCGGACAACGGCGTCGTCGAGATCACCAAGCGCTCAGAGCATTGAAAGCCGGGGGACACCCCCGGAGCCCCCGCTGAAGACGGCTGGACGCGGCGTTTGAGGATCTGATGCAGGACTTTGAGGGCAAAGTAGCCGTGGTTACGGGCGCTTTTGCGTTGAAAGCCGGGGACACCCCGGAGCCCCGCTAAAGATGGCTGGACGCGGCGTTTGAGGATCTGATGCAGGACTTCGAAGGCAAAGTAGCGGTTGTAACCGGCGCGGCGAGCGGCATCGGCCTCGGTCTGGCGACGCGTTTTGCGCAGGAAGGGATGAAGGTCGTCCTCGCCGACGTCGAAGAGGGCGCGATCGAGAGCGCCGTCACGGCGCTGCGGCGCCAGGAGCACGACGTCCTCGGCGTGCTAACCGACGTGTCGAGCGCGGACTCGGTCGCGGCGCTGGCGCGCAGGACGCTGGAGACTTACGGAGGCGTCCACGTCCTCTGCAACAACGCCGGCGTTGCCGGCGCGGGCGGCTCCGGCGGCCCCGTCTGGCAGAAGACGGCGAAGGACTGGCAGTGGGCGATGGGCGTCAACTTCTACGGCGTCGTCAACGGGATCAGCGCCTTCCTGCCGGCGATGGTCGAGAGCGGCGAAGAGGGGCACGTCGTCAACACGGCATCGATGACCGGCGTCGTGTCGAACATGTTCGGCATCTACGGCGTCACGAAGCACGCCGTCGTCGCGCTGTCGGAGTACCTCTACTACAGCCTCGCCGAGCAGGGCGCGAAGATCGGCGCCTCCGTGCTCTGCCCGAGCTTCGTGCGCACGAACCTCGGCGCCGCAGACCGCAACCGCCCCGAGGCGCTGAAGAACGAAGGCGCGCCCGCCCCTCCGCCGCCAACCTGGTACAACGACCCGGCGGTTGTCGCCGCCCGCGCCAAGAGCATCGACACGGACGCATCGGCGCAGATCGTCCTCGACGCGATCCGGGAGAAGCGCTTCTGGATCTTCACGGACCGCGAGATGGACGATGCGATCCGCGCCCGCGCCGACGGCATCCTCGCCTGGCGCAACCCGGGCGCAACCCTGACCTAGGCCGCTACCACTGTCCCAGGCCGAGGCCCATGAAGAACTTGCCGGACGCCGTCAGCCCGGAGAGCCCGCCGACGACGTGCTGCGTCACCATGTGGATGTCGCGGAAGCAGCGGTCGAGGCGGCTGGCGCTGTACGTCGACGTCATGCCCGCCATCGTGAACATCGAGTCGCAGACCTCCATCGCCGCGAGCGACGCCGTCGACGCGGCGCAGCGCATCAGCGCGCAGGTGTCCTCCGGGATGTCCTCGCCGCGCTCGATGTAGGCGTCGACGGCGCGCGAGGTCTCGAGCAGGAAGGCGCGTGCCGAGCGCAGGCGCCCCTCCGCCTCGCCGACGCCGCGGTGGATCGTCTCGCGCTCCATCAGGGTGGCGCGTCCCATGTTCGCTGGCTTCGACTTCGCCATGTCGACGAACGTGTCGATGGCGCAGCGGCCGATGCCGAGCGAGACGCCGGCGATGTTCGCCGACCACGGCGTCGTCCGGCCGGTGGTGTACAGCGGGCTCGGCTCGTACATCGGCGGCGCGTTTGTCGAGAAGACGCGGTCCTCGGGGATAAAGACGTTTTCGCCCTCGAAGTCGTGGCTGCCGGTGCCGCGCATGCCGGTCGTGTACCAGTTGTCGATCAGCGTGACCTCGCTCGGCGACATGAGGAAGGAGAAGAGGCCGACGTTGCCCTGCGGTGTCTTGCGCAGCTCGCCGTTCTCGGAGATGCGGCCGTTGGCGACCATCCAGTCGGCGTGGTGACAACCGCTCGCAAACGGCCATTGGCCCGTGATCCGGTAGCCACCGGGAACGACGGTTGCGACGCCGCCACCGGGCGCGGTCGCCGTACCGCCGCTGCCGATCGTCCCGGCGATGATGCTCTTCTTGCCGCCCTCGATCATCTTCGCGGCGGTGTCATGGGCGACGTGCGCCCAGAGGATGCTGTGGTTGCCGGAGATCATCGAGTTCCAGCCGACGGAGCCGTCCTGTCGCGACAGCTCTTCCATGACGAGGACCGACGTCTCGATCGTCAGCTCCGGCCCGCCGAGCGACTTCGGCAGCCAGAGGCTGAAGAGGCCGCGTTCGCGCATCGCGTCGGCGAGGGGCAGGGGCAAGTGGCGCTGCTGTTCCGCCTCGTCGCGTTGCCGCTCGACGAGCGGCTCCAGCGAGCGTGCCCGCTCTATCCATTCGCGCTGGTCTTGTTGGACGGTTGGTTGGCTGGTCATCTGTTACCCCCAGAGCTCTTTCGCCGCGAGCTTTGCGCCCTGCGCCAACGCTTCGAGCTTGGCCCAGGCGACGCTCTCGTGAATCTCGTTGAGGCCGGCCTCGTGGGCGCGCATCGCCGCGAGCAGGGCTGGTGGCCTCGGCAGGCTGCCGATGTGGGTGGTGAGCATGCGGTCGGTGCTTGTTTTCACGGCGTTCCTCCCGGCGGGGCATCGCTGTAATAACCCACGCTTCGTTAGCGCGTCAATAACCTGGCGGTAAGGAATGGGCCACCAACGTGAATCTTTGAACGGGCCAGGGGCAGGCAGGTGGAGCCATCTCCAGGGCGGCACCGGTAGGGCGCTGTCGCGTCCTGCGCCGCTCTCCGCTAAGCTAGGCTCGCTACAGAAGGAGCCGACGCATGCTGAAGACGGAATGCACCCACCTGACCGAGTTCGAGAAGGAAGTCACGCCGAAGGCGGAGAAGTGCCAGGTCTGCGGGATCAACGGCCCGCTGCGCATGTGCGCCACCTGCGGCTTCGTCGGCTGCTGCGAGTCGATGAACTCGCACGACACGGAGCACTGGAAAGAGACGGGCCACCCGATCATCATGCGAATGCCGCTCGGCGAAGGCTCGTGGGTGTGGTGCTACGAGCACAAGGACTACCTGAAGGACAGCTAGGCTCTAATGCAGATCTAGGCGTCTTCGGCGAGACGCAGCCCCATGAACTGCCAGCGGTGGAACGGCTGGAAGAAGTTGCGGTAGCTGGCGCGCACGTGCTTCGCCGGCGTGGCGCAGGAGCCGCCGCGCAGCACCATCTGACTCGACATAAACTTGCCGTTGTACTCACCCACGGCGCCCGGCAGCGGTTTGAAGCCCGGGTAGGGCAGGTAGGCGCTCTGCGTCCACTCCCAGACGTCGCCGTAGAACTGGGCCGGTCCGTCCGCCGTCGCGGGCGCCGGGTGGTAGATGCCGCTCTCGTAGAGGTTGCCCGCGACGGGCAGCGATTCGGCCGCGTGCTCCCACTCGAACTCGCTGGGGAGGCGCTTACCGGCCCAGCGCGCGTAAGCGTCCGCCTCGTAGTGCGAGACGTGGACGACGGGCTCGTTCGCGTCGACCTTGCGCACGCCGGCGAGCGTGAACGAGTGCCAATCGCCGTCACGGTTCTCCCAGTAGAGCGGCGAACGCCAGCCCTCCGACTGCACCGTCGCCCAGCCGTCCGAGAGCCAGAGCTCGGGGCGCTCGTAGCCGCCGTCCGCCATGAAGGCGACGTATTCGCCGTTCGTCACCAGGCGCGTGGCGATGCGGTAGTCGTTCAGCAGCACGCGATGGCGCGGCAGCTCGTTGTCGAAGCAGAAGCCGTCGTCATGCTTCACGTAACCGGCCTCGGCGATGCCGCCGGCGAAGTCGAGCCAGCCGAGCGGCGGCGGAGGCTGCGCCGGCGCGATGTCGCGCGCCTTGAAGACGGACTCGAGCGGGTTAGACGAGAGGATGTACTTGATGTCGGTGAGGAGCAGCTCCTGGTGCTGCTCCTCGTGGTTGAGCCCGAGCGTGATGATCTCGGCGGCGCGCGCGATGGTCGCCTCGTCGGCGGACGCGAGCAGATCGAGGACGCGATCGGTCACGTGCTCGCGATAGCGGTAGACGTCGGCGACGGTGGGGCGGGAGAGGTTGCCGCGGTCGACGCGGGGGTGAAACTTGCCGGAGAGGATGTAGTAGGAGTTGAAGAGGTACGCGTACAGCGGATGAAAGCGCTCATAGCCGGGCTGCAGCTCTGAGAGGAGGAAGTTCTCGAAGAACCAGCTCGTGTGGGCCAGGTGCCACTTCGGCGGGCTGACGTCGATGATCGGCTGGACGACGTAGTCCTCGGTCTCGAGCGGGGCGCAGATCGCCTCGGTGCGGGCGCGCACGCCGCGGAAGCGCTCCGCGAGCGCATTCGCGTCCTGCGAGACGAGGAGGGCGCTGCTAACGGGCTGCTGGTTCATGTCGCTTCTCCTGATTAGCCGACGCAGGACGCGAGCACGAGGGCGAAGTAGCGCTTCGGGTCCGTGTACCAGGCATCGAGCTGCATGCCGGCCTGCTGGAGCATCGCCTTCGCCGAATCGGGCGTGAACTTGTAGGAGCTCTCCGTCCAGATCGTCTCGTCCGGCGTCACTTCGACCGTGAGGTCGATCGCCTTGAGGTGCGCGACCTGACGCGTCGACGGGCGGAGGTGCATCTCGATGC
This sequence comes from Dehalococcoidia bacterium, assembly GCA_035292965.1. Classification (GTDB taxonomy): domain Bacteria; phylum Chloroflexota; class Dehalococcoidia; order DSTF01; family WHTK01; genus WHTK01. The sequence goes on from DATDPC010000161.1 coordinate 6,109, forward strand.
GTGACAGCTCGCGGTTGAAGACGGCGCGATGCTCGAAGGCGTCCGGGTCGAAGTCGCCATCGAGGCCGCGGTTGATCACGTTGAGCATGTTCTTGTTGAAGGCGGCGGTTACGCCCTGAGAATCATTGTAGGCGCGCTCGAGCACCCCGACATCCTTGACGAGGTCCATGCCCAGCAGCAGCCGGTCGTCTCGGCCGAGGAGGTTGGCGATGCCGCGCAGCAGGCGCACGCGCTCCTCGGCGTGGAGGTTGCCAATCGTGCTGCCGAGGAAGAGGACGAGGCGCTTGCCGGACGCCGGCGGGATCGCGACGAGGTGACGGTTGAAGTCGCCCGCCATGCCGTAGACGTAGAGGTTGGGATGCAGGCGCTGCAGGTCCTCGGCGGCGCTGCGGATGATCGATTCGCTCACGTCGAAGGCGACGTAGCGCTGCACGGACGCTGCCTTGTCGGCGTCGAGGAGGATACGCGTCTTCGTCGACGAGCCGGAGCCGAGCTCGACGATCTCGCGCGGCGCCATCGAGGCGATCAGCTGCGGCGCGATCGTCGCCAAAATCGAGGCCTCGGTCTGCATCGGGTAGTACTCGGGGAGTTCGGTGATTTGTTCGAAGAGGATGGAGCCGCGCTCGTCGTAGAAGTACTTCGGCGGCAGGTGCTTTGGCGTTGCCGTCAGCCCCTCACGCGCGTCCTCCGCCATCGAGTCGAAGAACGCTTCGCCGTCCAGGTAGTCGTGCAGCTCGAATCCCGCCATTGTCCCCCGGCCGCCTCGCAGGGGGCGGCGATTGGCCTACGCAGCTAGTTCGAGATCGAGCGCCTGCTGGATCTGTGAAACCGGCTGTTTTTCAGTATGGCGGCGGGCATATCCTGTTTTCAACTGACAGATGCTGGCAGCATCGCGTCGTCCAGCCGGCTTTAGCGGGGACCGGGGTGTCCCCGGCATAGATGTAGAAGGAGGAGCGCAATGGACGAGCGAGAGACGATCAGCTTGTACTCCTAGTGCATCGCATCGTCCAGCCCGGCTTCAGCGGGACCGGGGTGTCCCCGGCATAGATGTAGAAGGAGGAGCGCAATGGACGAGCGAGAGACGATCATCCGGGAGCAGATCCTTGGCATCCTGCGGGGCGGCCACGCCCACATGCCCTTCGCTGAGGCGGTGAAGGACTTCCCGATGGACGACATCAACAAGCCGTTCCCCAATGGCTCCTACTCAGCCTGGGGTCTGCTGGAGCACGTCCGGATCACCCAGTGGGACATCCTCGATTTCTCCCGCAACCCCGGCTACAAGTACATCAAGTGGCCGGAGGACTACTGGCCCGGTACCGGCAAGACGGCGACTCCGGAGGACTGGCGCAAGACCTGTGAGGCGTTCGAGAGCGACATGAAGGAGCTCGAAGCGCTGCTCATGGACCCGAAGACGGACCTCTACGCGAAGATCGCCTGGGGCGAAGGCCAGACGATCCTGCGCGAGATGCTCGTCGTCGCCGATCACAACGCCTACCACCTCGGCGAGCTGGCGATCATGCGCCAGGTGATGAACAACTGGGGTCCTGACCACCAGTAACTTTTTTACAGCGCTATGCCATACTGAGCCGTAAACAAGCGAGCCTCTGGAGCGGGCGAACCCACGCCTTCCGAGGGGCCTCAGACGAACGGGTCAGATGACAAGGAGAAGCGCTTATGGTTGCCACGAGAGAGTACAAGGTTGTAGGTACGCGCCCGATCCGCCCGGACGGCGCTGACAAAGTCACCGGCCGCGCCGAGTACGGCGTCGATACGCGCCTGCCGGGCATGCTCTACGGGCGCGTCAAGCGCAGCCCCCACGCCCACGCGATGATCAAGAAGATCGACGCATCCAGGGCGCTGGCGCTGCCGGGCGTCAAGGCAGTGATCACCGCCGCCGACTTCCCTGAGCCCCAGGTCGTCGATGGCCCCGTCGGCGAAGGTCCGGCGCCGAACCCGATGCACTACCAGCTTGCGGCGATCATGGCGAACAAGAAGGCGCTCTACGTCGGCCACCCGATCGCCGCCGTCTGCGCCACGGACCCGCACATCGCCGAGGACGCGCTCGACCTGATCGAGATCGACTACGAGGTGCTGCCGTTCGTGCAGGACGTGCGCGAGGCGATGGCGAAGGGCGCGCCGATCCTGCTCGACGACCTGAGGACGCGCGCGCCGGAGCCGCTGAAGCAGAGCCTCAACCTCACGGACGGCCCGACGAATATCGCCTCGGTAACGCGCTTCGAGCGCGGCGACATCGCGGCCGGGTTCAAAGAAGCCGACGTCGTCATCGAGCGCGAGTTCGAGACGAGCATGTTCCACCAGGGCTACATCGAGCCGCACGCCGGCACCGCCTTCTGGAACAAGGACGGCAAGCTCACCGTCTGGTCCAGCTCGCAGGGGCACTTCATGGTGCGGGCTTCCTGCTCGGCGCTGCTGCACATCCCCGTGTCGCAGATCAATGCCGTGCCGATGGAGATCGGCGGCGGCTTCGGCGGCAAGACGATCGTCTACCTGGAGCCGCTGGCGGCGCTGCTCTCGAAGAAGACCGGCAAGCCGGTGAAGCTGACGATGACGCGCGCCGAGGTGCTCGAGGCGACGGGCCCGACGTCCGGTACGTACATGCGCGTCAAGATCGGCGCGAAGAAGGACGGCACGATAACGGCGGCGCAGGTACACCTCGCCTTCGAGGCGGGCGCCTTCCCCGGCTCGCCTGTCGGCGCCGGCGGCCTCTGCGCCCTCGGTCCCTACTCGCTGACCAACAGCCAGGTCGATTGCTTCGACGTCGTCCTGAACAAGCCCAAGGTCGCCGCCTACCGGGCGCCCGGCGCCCCGGCGTCCGAGTTCGGCGTCGAGACCGTGATCAACGAGATCGCGAAGCAGCTGGACATCGACCCGATCGAGCTGCGCCTGAAGAACGCGGCGCGTGAGGGCATGCCGGGCCCGTTCGGAGCGCCGCACGGCCCCGTCGGCGCCATCGAGGTGCTGGAGCAGATGCGCAACCACCCCCACTACCGCTCTGAGCTGCAGGGCGAGAACCAGGGCCGCGGCATCGCCATGGGCTTCTGGTTCAACGGCGGCGGCCCGCGCAGCGTCAGCGCGACACTGAATCCGGACGGCAGCGTCGGTCTCGTCTCCGGCAACGTCGACGTCGGCGGCCTGCGCTCCTCGATGGCGATCATGCTCGCAGAGACGCTGGGCATCGCCCACGATGACATCCACCCCCACATCGTCCCGACGGACGACATCGGCGACACGGGCATGAGCGGCGGCAGCAGCTCCGCTTACTCGAGCGGCTGGGCCGTCTTCGAGGTCGGGCAGGAGCTGAAGCGCAAGCTCACCGAACGCGCCGCCCGCATCTGGGAAGTCGACGCCGACACGGTCGAGTACGGCAAAGACGGCGTCCTGCGCTGCGTCGATGGCCGGAGCATGACCTTCAAGGAGCTCTGCGGCCGCCTGAACAGCACCGGCGGCTCGATCTCGGCGGCGAACACGACGGTGCGCCAGGGCAACGCCCCGGCCTACGCCGGCCACATCGTCGACGTCGAGGTCGACAAGGAGACGGGCAAGGTCGAGATCCTGCGCTACACGGCGTTCCAGGACGCCGGCACGGCGATCCACCCCTCCTACGTCGAAGGGCAGGTGCAGGGCGGCGCCGTTCAGGGCATCGGCATGGCGCTGACAGAGGAGTACGTCTGGGGTAAGAACGGGCAGATGCTCAACGCCAGCCTGCTCGACTACCGCATGCCGACGGCGCTCGACCTGCCGATGATCGAAACGGTGCTCGTCGAGGTGCCTAACCCGAACCACCCTTACGGCGTCCGCGGCGTCGGCGAGGTGTCGATCGTCCCGCCGATGCCGGCGATCCAGGCGGCAATCGCCGAGGCGGCCGGCGTCCACCTCTACAGAGCGCCGATGTCGTCGAAGGTGGTGCTGGAGGCGCTGCTCGACCAGCAGGGCTAACGGCGCGTTATTTCGCCAACGGACCGGCGCTCCGCGAGGGGCGCCGGTTCTTGTGTACGTGGTTGGAGAAGGCTGCTAGTCCACCGCGTATAGGCCGTCTGGCACATCTCGAACTCATTCGCAGTGCCGATTCTTCTATAGAGATGAAGATCGCTTTCTCACCCAAGCTGGCGTCCTGGTTCAGCACGGTCACGATGATCGTCATTCTGGCCGGCATTGCCCTGCTAACCCTGAGCACGCTCCAAAACAATCGCTCGGACCTGCGTGACGTGCGCCGCTCGATCGAGATTGGCAACCTCTACGGCCAACTGGCAAACGAGGTAAGTTCCGTGACTCTGGCCAACACCGAGTTTGTGGTCTCGCAGAGCGCGCAAGCCATGCTGCAGCTTCAAACATCGGGGCTACGCACTCTCTCGCTACTGGATCGGATAGCCGAGGCGGGCGACGACGAAGACAGGGTGTTCATAGCCGAACAAAGACTCAGGTACCAGCAGGATATCGCTAACCTTCAGACGACGATCTCTAACGCGATCACCGCCGGCACGATCGAGGCTCGCATGAATACGAATACGGCCCAGGCTGTCGAGGCGTTGAAGATCGTCACCGACCGCGCCGAGCAGAAGCGGGCCGAGGCTCTGGCCCTGCAGCAAGTATCCCAGGACTCGCTGCGCGCGCGCTCGCTGTGGACGTTCGCCGCCTTCGGTCTGGGCGTCCCGCTGGTCCTGGCGTCCTTCCTGGTGACCAGTCACTACGAACGCAAGGCCGGCGCCCGGGATGCAGAGGTGCGCCAGCTCGAGAGAGCCGCGATAACGGACGGGCTGACGGGGCTTGCGAACCACCGTGCCTTCCAGGAAGACCTCAAGCAGGCCGTCTCGTTCGCCAACCGGTCGAAGCAACCGGTGAGCGTTGCGATGATCGACATCGATGGCTTCAAGGAGGTTAACGACATCGGTGGGCATGCTCAGGGTGACAAGGTGCTCGCCGAATTGGCGAAGCTGATGGCAGACGTCCGTGGCCAGGACCGCGCCTACCGCGTCGGCGGAGATGAGTTCGCGCTGATCATGCAGAACACCGGCGCGGACGGTGCGCTCGATGCCCTCGAGCGCATGCGTCAGTCCGTGGCGAGTTCGACTGAAGGCGTCACGATCAGCCTCGGTCTCGCCACGAGCGAGGGTGGCCACACCAAGCCAGAAGTCCTGAGGGATAACGCCGACGCGGCGCTTTACACCGCCAAGCACAGGGGAAAGAACCAGATTGTCGTCTACAGCCCTGAATTCGACCACGGCGGCGAGTTGACCGCCGAGAAGATGCGGGCGATCAAGCGTGTACTCGCGTCTGGTGAGATATCGATGTGGTTCCAGCCAATCCTGGAGCTGAACTCGCAAAAAGTGTTCGGCTTCGAGGCGCTGCTCAGGCTGCCCTCGGCGCCGGAGCTGAGCGGCCCGGAAGAAGCCTTCGGAATCGCTCAGCGGATGGGCCGGTCTCGCGACCTCGATCTCATGTGCATCGGCACGGCGCTTGACGCCGTCGGAGAGCTGCCGGACGGTTCGCGCATATTCATCAACGTTGACCCGGGCACGCTGATGCATTCGAGCTTCTCCGCGGATGAGTTCCTGGAGCTTGCGACGAATCGCAATGTCGACCCGGGCAGGGTCGTGTTCGAGATCACGGAGAAGACGTCCGTGCCGCTGGGCCGGCTGGCGAAGCAAATAGGCGCCCTGCGCGAGCTTGGCTTCGGCACCGCGCTCGACGACGTCGGGGCCGGCAACTTCGGCCTCGAGATGATGCGATTGATGAAGTTCGATTACGTGAAGATCGACCGCTCTGTCATCGTCGATGCGGTCGATAGCGGCCTCAGCCGCGCGGTGATCATTGCCATCGTTGCCTTCGCCAGGGAGACGGGCGCCTTCATCATCGCTGAGGGCCTGGAGAATCCGGCGATGTTGACGGGCATTCAGCTGGACGAAGAAGGCCTGAAGCGGTTCTGGGTACAGGGCGGCCAGGGCTTCATGTTCGGCGAACCCCGCAGCTCGATCCGCAAGTTCCTCGACAAAGCCAGCCGCGAAGCCGCCTGAGCCTCAACCGTCTGCGCTTCCTGCAGTGCCGCCGGGCTTAGATCGCGGCGTCATGCCCGCCATCGCCTCGTGGCGCCCGGCATTGCAGACGCCCAGGAGGGGGCGAGCTAATATGGCGACATCTAAGCTGGGGACACCCCAGACCCCGCTAAAGAGAGACGCGTCCGCTCCGGGGCATCTCTCACAACTGAGCTGGGGACACCCCAGGCCCCGCTGAAGCGAGACGCGTCCGCCCAGGGGTGTTAGAAGCCAGGAAGGCGAAGGCGATGATCGTAGGGCAGGGCGACTTTCGGTACGAGCTGGCGGAGGGCTGGGAGCAGCTACCCGAAGGCTGGGAGCACGGCGACGTCGCCGGCGTCGCGACCGACGCGCAGGACCGCGTCTACGTCTTCAACCGCAGCGAGCACCCCGTAATCGTCTACGACCGCAAAGGTCGCTTCCTCACGTCCTGGGGCGAGGGCATCTTCACGCGGCCCCACGGCATCACGATCGCCGGCGATGTCGCCTATCTCGCCGACGACAGCGACCACACGATCCGTAAGTTCACGCTGGACGGCAAGCTGCTGCAGACGCTTGGCACGGTGAACCAGCCCTCCGACACCGGCTACTCGCCACCGCCCGGCTCGTCGGCGCTCGAGACGATCGTCC
>DATDPC010000162.1:0-11065 GCA_035292965.1 Dehalococcoidia bacterium
CGTCACGACGCCGGAGAAGGCGGCTGAGCTGGGCCTGAAGCCGATGGCGAAGCTGAAGGGCTGGGCGTCCGCCGGCGTCCACCCGGCCTACATGGGCATTGGCCCCGTACCGGCGACGAAGAGGCTCCTCGACCGCATCGGCCTGACGCTGGGCGACATCGACCTGATCGAGCTGAACGAGGCGTTTGCGGCGCAGGTGCTTGCCGTGACGCGCGAGTGGGGTTTCACCGAGCGCGACTTCGACCGCACGAACGTCAACGGCTCCGGCATCTCGATCGGCCACCCGATCGGCGCGACCGGCGGCCGCATCCTCGCGACGCTGCTACACGAGATGGAGCGTCGCAACGCCCAATTCGGCCTCGAGACGATGTGCATCGGCGGCGGCCAGGGCATCGCCGCGGTGTTTGAGCGCCTGGGGTAGAGGCTGTCTGCTCGCTACGCCTTTACGGCGACGATTTCGAGCCAGTTGCGCGGCAGGTACTTCATCCTCAGCTCGTTGAAGGTCTGCTTCACGGTGACTTGCAGCGCCTGCGCCGCTTGTTCTGCGTCTTCATCCGTCGCGTGCAGCGCGCCCTTCGCGAACTCCATGTATGAGCTGATCGCGCGCACGGCGGACTGGCTGAGCAGTGCCCGGCGCTCGCGAACCTCGACGACCTTGAAGCCGGCGCCGTTGATTAGCTCCTGGTAGCGGTCCGACGGCAGAAACTCCATCGCCTGCACCTTCTCGCCCTTCGAGCGGTTGGGCAGGCGGCGGTTGATCTCCATGATCGCGCGGCGGATCCAGCGGCTGTAGAAAGGCTTGCTCTCCTCCGGGTAGGCGCCTTCGTAGAAGGTCGAGTTCATCGCCAGGACGCCGCCGGGCTTGAGCACGCGGTAGCCCTCCGCCAGTGCCTTCTCCTTCGACTCGTTATCGAGCAGGTGGAGGAAGTTGGCGAAGATGATCGCGTCGTAGTTCTGGGGAACGAAGGGCAGCGTGTCGGCCGAGCCGAAGATGTACTGCGCGTCCGGCGAGTTCTCGAGCTCGATGCGCGCCTGCTTCAGCGCCGGCAGGTCGAAGTCAAGCAGTGTCGTGCGCAGCTTGGCGCCCGCCGCTGCCGCCTTTTCGAGGGCGATCTGGCTCATCAGGCCGGTGCCGGCGGCAACGTCGAGGACGTTGATCGACTTGAGGCCTTTGAGCTGCCGCAGAAGCCGGTCGATCATCTGATGGTTCAGCTTGATGTAAGCCGGTTCGTTGCAGAACGGGTCGAAGGTATGGGTCTCGTTGCTCAAGATAGGTGGGCTACGCTCCGATGCTGTCGAGCCTTAGGTCTCGCCGATCTTAGCCGAGCGTTCGCCAACCCGCTAGACCCGGTGGCAGGCGACGTGGTGGCCGGGCTCAACCTCGCGCCACTCGGGGATGACCTGGCGGCACTCCTCGATCGCGATCGGGCAACGAGTGTGGAAGACGCAGCCCTTCGGCGGTCGCAGCGAGCTGGGCACGTCACCCGTCAGGATGATGCGCTCTCGCTTCTTCTCCAGCACCGGGTCCGGAATCGGCACGGCGGAGAGTAGCGACTTCGTGTACGGGTGCAGCGGGTTGTCGTAGATCTCGTTGCGGTCCGCCATCTCCATCAGCTTGCCGAGGTACATGACCGCGACACGGTCGCTGATGTGGCGCACGACTGCGAGGTCGTGCGCGATGAAGAGGTAGGTGAGGCCGAACTGCTCCTGCAGCTCCTCGAGCAGGTTGATGATCTGCGCCTGGATCGACACGTCCAGCGCCGAAACCGGCTCGTCACAGACGATGAAGTCCGGCGAAACGGCGAGCGCCCTGGCGATGCCGATGCGCTGGCGCTGGCCGCCGGAGAACTCGTGCGGGAAGCGCGTGGCGTAGAACGGGTTGAGCCCGACGATGCGCATCAGCTCGGCGACGCGCTCACGGCGCTCTGCCGGCTTGCCGAGCTTGTGGATCAGCAGAGGCTCGCCAATGATGTCGCGCACCGACATGCGCGGGTTCAGCGACGCGTACGGGTCCTGGAAGATCATCTGCATCTTGCGGCGGTAGGGGCGAAGGTCACCGCCGTGAACCGTCGTAAGGTCGACACCGTCGAAGATCACCTGGCCGGACGTCGGCTTGTAGAGCTGGAGGATGGCGCGGCCAGTTGTCGACTTGCCGCAACCGCTCTCACCGACGAGGCCCAGCGTCTCGCCGCGGCGCACGTCGAAGGTGACGCCATCGACGGCTTTGTTTTCGGCAACCGTCTTGGAAATGATGAAGCCGGCCGTAACCGGGAAGTGGATCTTGAGGTTCTTAACCTCTACGAGGTTGTCGTCCCCTGACGTCGTCGTGCTGCCGGTTGGTGCTGTAATCGTCTCACTTGCCATGGGTAGCTGCACTCCCCTTCCTCACGTCGACCCAACAGGCGGCGTAATGGTTTTCCTCAATCAGCTGAAGCGGGGGGTACTCTTCGCGGCACTTGTCGGTTCGGAACGTGCAGCGCGCGTAGAAAGAGCAGCCCGGCGGCAGTCGGCCGAGGTCCGGCGGCAGACCCTCGATCGGGATCAGCTTCTCACCCTGCCTCTGGTCAAGGCGGGGGACCGAGTTCAGTAGACCAAGCGTGTAGGGATGGCGCGGGTCGCCGTAGACCGTCTCGGCGCTGGCGGACTCGATGATCCGGCCGGCGTACATGACGTTCACGCGGTCGGCGTAGCGGGCGACGACGCCGAGGTTGTGGGTGATGATGATCACGGCCGTGCCGAACTCGCGGCTCAGGCGAGCCATGACTTCGAGGACCTGCGCCTGAATCGTCACGTCAAGCGCTGTCGTCGGTTCGTCGGCGATCAGGAGCTTTGGGTTGCAGGCCATCGCCATGGCGATCATGACGCGTTGGCGCATACCACCGGAGAACTGGTGCGGATAGTCGGTGATGCGTCGCTCAGCCTCGGCGACGCCGACCATCTCGAGCAGCTGAATCGCGCGGGCCGTGGCGGCCTGGCTGTTCAGCTTGAGGTGCAGCTCCAGCGATTCCGTCATCTGCTTGCCGATCGTGAGGACCGGGTTGAGCGACGTCATCGGCTCCTGGAAGACCATGGCGATGCGGTTGCCGCGGATCTTGCGCAGGTCGTCCTCGTCCATCTTCATCAGGTCTTCGCCTTCGAAGATGACTTCGCCGGAGACGATGCGGCCGGGCGGGATCGGGATCAGCTTGAGCAGCGAGAGCGCGCTGATGCTCTTGCCGCAACCGCTTTCGCCCACGAGGGCGAGGGTCTCGCCTTCCTGAACGTCGTAGGTCACGCCGTCGACGGCTTTGACCACGCCTTCGTCCGTGTAGAAGTAGGTCCTGAGGTCTTTGACCTGTAGAAGTGGCGCCATTTACTTTCCCCCTGTCCGGCGCTCTCCTGCGCCGGCAGCGAAGCTAGTGCGACCGCGTCGGGGTAGGAGGACGGTGTCGATCGGCGTGGTGGGGAAGAGGAGACTCGAACTCCTACGCCTTGCGGCACATGATCCTAAGTCATGCTCGTCTGCCAATTCCGACACTTCCCCTTCATCGGCGAATCCTTCGCCTGCTCTTCCCTGCTGGCTTTCGAGGTTTTGGTGAGCCGCCCCGGACTCGAACCGGGAACCGGGTGATTAAGAGTCACCTGCTCTACCAATTGAGCTAGCGGCCCGTCTCTATTTTAAGTAACTCCCCTGAATGCAAAATGCCCAACGGCAACAAACCTGAAGCCGCTGGCGAGCGGCAACGTAACATGGGGCATAAGGGCTGTCAATAACCGTCGATTCGTTTTCTCTTTCACCGTTAAGTATCCGATAAGTATCCGATTCATTCTACATAACGCAAGGGTCGCCGCGCTCCTCTAACGTATATTGCGAACGTATGGATAGACGTGGGGATCGCCCCAGCCTGCTGCTCGTCCACGGGGCCGCAAACGGCGCCTGGGTCTGGGACGCCTGGCGCCGTCACCTGCGCGCTCTCGGCTGGGACGCCAACGTCCTCGACCTCCGCGGTCACGGCCGCAGCATGCCCGTCGATCTATCGACGGTAACAATGGAAGACTACGCGGCCGACCTCGGCTCGGTTGCCACGCAGATCGCGACCTCGAAGGGTCGCCCGCCGGTTATCGGCGGCTGGAGCATGGGCGGCCTCGTTGCGATGATGCACGCGGCCCAACATCCCGAAACGCCCGCGCTGCTCCTCTTCTCGCCGAGTCCGCCGCTGGAAGTCGCCGGCCGTGGCGAACCGGACGAAGTACGCCGCACGCCGGCGGGTGTATTCGGCCCCGAGGTCTACGGTGTCTACCCGGACGACGGGGCGTCTTCGCACGAGGCCCTGCGCGACCTTAGAGCCGACGAGATCGCGCGCGTTCTTCAAAACAGCGCCGGTGCGGTCGAGAGCGGCATGGCGCGACGCCAGCGCAAGCGCGGCATTTCGATCGCGGCAGGCGGCGTTAGCTGTCCCTCGCTTGTCGTGTACGGCGATGACGACCAGAGTTTCTCGCCCGAAGCGAATCGGCGCCTCGCCCTCTACCTCGGCGGCGAGAGTCTCGCTGTGCCGGACGCAGGCCACTGGGGCATCGTCTACAGCGAACGCGCTGTCGAGGAGACCGCGCCGCATCTTGACGCTTGGCTGCAGCGGGTGCTGAATTAGCGAAGCCTGGGAGATTCGGGGCGAGGAGGCTCGTGATGGTGGTCGCGGCGAAGATCTATCAGTGGTTGATCTGGTTGGTGCTTCTTGCGCTGCCGGTGCAGTTCCTCCTCGCCGGCCTCGGTGTTATGGGCGGTGAGGAGATAGACCCCCACCAGGGCCTGGGTTCGCTGATTCAGCTGATCGTCATCGTCCTGTTCCTGGTCTCGCTGCTTGGACGCATGGGCAAGCCGACGATCATGATGACGCTGACGCTGCTAGTCCTCTCCATCCTGCAGTCGATCTGGGCGGCGGAGGACCTGGACCCGCAGTGGCTTCGCTCCCTTCATGTCCTCGATGCGTTGCTGATGTCAGCGCTGGTCTACCACCTCGCGACGCGCGTCGGCATGCCGATGCGCTCCGGCGCGTCTTAAGGAGCACAGCCTGAGCCGCCCTCGCGTCTTCATCGCGCGCGAGATGCCGGGCCCCGACTCGGTCGAGCGCCTGCGCGCGTCCGCCGACGTCGCCGTCTGGCCGGGCTCCGACCCGCCGCCCTACGAGACGCTGCGCGACGAGGCCTCGCGCTCCCAGGCGCTGTTCACGACGATCACGGAGCGAATCGACGCGGCGCTGCTTGATGCGTCGCCGGGCCTCCGCATCGTCAGCCAGCTCGCCGTCGGCTACGACAACATCGACGTCCCCGCCTGCACGGCGCACGGCGTCCTGGTCACAAACACGCCCGGCGTCCTCACGGAGAGCGTCGCCGACCTGACGTTCGCGCTGATCCTCGGCTGGGCGCGACGCATGCCCGAGGGCGAGCGCATCCTGCGGGAGGGTCGCTGGCCGGTATGGCACCCCAGCTTCCACCTCGGTCGCGACGTCCACGGCGCGACGCTCGGGATCATCGGCCTCGGCGCGATCGGCATCGCGGCGGCGCGACGGGCGAAGGGCTTCGGCATGCGCGTCCTCTACACGTCGCGAGAGCGAAAGCCCGCGGCAGAGGCCGAGCTCGGCGCCGAGCAGCGCTCCTTAGAAGACCTCCTGCGCGAGTCCGACTACGTCAGCATCCACTGCGCCCTGACGCCGGAGACGCGCGGCCTCATCGGCGCGAAGGAACTGGCGCTGATGAAGCCCACCGGCGTGATCGTCAACACGGCCCGCGGCGGCATCATCGATCAGGATGCGCTGGTCGAGGCGCTGCGCGAGCGCCGCATCGGTGGCGCCGCGCTCGACGTCTTCGCCGTCGAGCCGATCCCGACGGACGACCCGCTGCTGAGGCTCGACAACGTCGTCGTGTCGCCGCACATCGGCAGCGCGACGGTGGAGACGCGGCGCCGGATGACCGACCTGGCGGTGCGCAACATCGAGGCGTTCTTCCGGGGGGAGCGGCCGGAGTGCTGCGTCAACCCGGAAGTGCTGGGCTGAGCGACAACTTTATTACAACCCCATTACACTCGACATAACAACATCGCTTCGGGTTGACGGCGCGACGCGGGCCTGTGTTAGGATCGCGAACGGTCGTGCTAGACGGGGAGCTAGCGGTGCCCTGTACCCGCAATCCGCTATAGCGGGGTCGAATTCCCGCTCGAGGTCTTGGAGCACGGGGACTGCTTAAGCAACGTGGCGTTGAGGGCTTGGTCCTGCGCGGCGAAGAGCTGCGAACCCCGTCAGGTCCGGAAGGAAGCAGCGGTAAGTAGAAATCTTCGGGCGCCGCGGGAACACCTGGCCTGAGCCGGCGAGTGGCGGCAAGCCTGAATCCAGATCGACAGCGGGTGCACGACCAAACCCTCCGTCCGGACGGCATGGCGCCGTCCGATAGCCTCAAGGAGGAGGCCGCTTGACGAATTGGCTGGAAGGCGCGCCCGCCCAACCAGAAGCCCGTCAAAGTGCCACTCTCCCCCCGGCGCACCCCCTTATCCAAACGTCTCGGGCACGCCTCCGTCTCGCTTTGACTGTCTCGATCGCGGTTGTCGCCGTGCTGGGTTACGTTGTCTTCCCGCCGCGCTCACTCTCGATAAACGCGGACGGCTCCGAGACGGCGATAAAGAGCCGCCAGAAGAACATCTCCAGCCTGCTCGATTCCGCCGGCATCGAGCAGGAGGCCGGTGACGTCCTCCTCAAGTCGGGCAAGGACCTCATGGTCGAGCGCGCCATCCCCGTCGTCGTCGAGGCGGACGGGCGCATGCTCGCCTGGCGCACCCGCGCCCCTGACGTCGAAGCGCTGCTCGATGAGCTGGCGATCGGCATCAGCCCCTACGACACGATCACCTACAACGGCATCGACGTGCGCCCGACCGACACGATCTATCCGGGGCCGATCGCCCTGCGCTCGCTCGCCGGCTTCGGCGCCTTCCCTGACCGCGACGAGAGCGGCGTCTTCTTGAAGATCAAGCGCGCCGTCCCCTTGACCATCGTCGAGGATGGGCGCGAGTTCAGCGTCCAGTCGAGCCGTCCCAGCGTCGCCGACGCCCTGGCGGAGGCGGGCATACGCCTCGGCCCGGCGGACGAGGTGTTCCCGCCCGTCAGCAGCGATCTCACGGCCGGCATGGCGATCGACGTGCGGCACGCCAAAGCGATCAGCCTTCGCACCGGGTCAAGTACGCGCGTCATCTACACGCAGCAGGAGTACCTGAAGGAAGCTCTCTCCGAAATCGGCCTCAACTTTGGCGCCGACGACCGGGTTGAGCCCGGCCTCGATGCGCCGGTTACGGACGGCATGTCTGCGCGACTCGTGCGCGTCGCCGGGCGCACCTTCCTCGAGAAGGAGCCGGTTCTGCGCAAGACGGTGTTCAAGTCCGACCCGAATCTCAGCGGCTTTGATTCGCGCGTCGCCCAGGGGCGCGATGGCACCCAGATAACCGAATACCACGTCACGATCGAGGACGGTGAAGAGGTCGAGAAGAACGTCGTGCGCCGGTACTTCGACCCGGAGCCGGTAAACACGATCATCTACTTCGCCGAGGCAAGCGCCCGCGCCATCGACCTGCCCGCCGACAACTTCGACGTGCGCAAGGTAGAGCACATGTACGCGACCTGGTACAACGCCGCCAGCTCCGGCAAAGCCGCGACAGACCCGGCCTACGGCATCACCGCCTCCGGCCGGCCGCTCGTCCGCGGCATCGTCGCCGTCGACCCGTCGGTGATACCATTGGGTACGCGCCTCTGGATACCGGGCTACGGCTTCGCCATCGCCGCCGATACCGGTGGCGGCATCATCGGCAACATGATCGATCTGGGTTACCCAGACGGCGTGCCGGTTGACTGGCGAACAGGCTGGGTTGACGTCTACATCCTCGGCTAACCGACCTTCCAAACCGCGACGTACACCGCGCCCGCACCGCCCGCGCGAGCTACGCGAGGGTCGCATCCGTCCGGCCAAGTCGCTCGGGCAGCACTTCCTCACCGACCGCAGCGTCGTCAACCGCATCGTCGAAGCCGCCGGCATCGGCCCTGAGACCGTCGTCGTCGAGGTCGGGCCCGGGCTTGGGCACATGACGGAGCGCCTCGTCGAGGCGGCGGGACGCGTCATCGCCGTCGAGGTCGACGCGAAGCTGGCGCAGCGCCTGCGCGAGAAGCTGCCGGCGGAGAACCTCAGCGTTGTCTCCGCCGACGTGCTGAAGACCGACCCGGAAACGCTGCTGAGCGACGCCGGCGTTGCCTCCGGCACGCCCTACATCGTCGTCGCCAACCTGCCTTACAACATCGGCGCCGCCGTCCTGCGCCACTTCCTCGAGTCGGAGTGGCCGCCGCGCAGCCTCATCGTCATGCTGCAGCGCGAGGTGGCGCAGTCGATCACCGCCGGCCCCGGCGCAATGAGCGTTGTCGGCGTCGCGAACCAGGTCTACGCGACGACGAAGCGGCTGTTCAGCGTCTCGCCGCGCGCCTTCTACCCGCCCCCGAAGGTGACATCTGCAGTGATCCGGCTCGACGTGCGCGAGACGCCGCTGATCGCCCCGGCGGAGCGCGTCCACTTCTTCCGCGTGCTGCGCGCCGGGTTCAGCACGCCGCGAAAGCAGCTGCGCAACTCGCTGGCGAACGGCCTCGACGTGTCGCTCGATCGAGCTTCGGCGGCGATCTTCGCGGCGCGCATCGACCCGCGGCTGCGGCCGCAGGACCTGCAGCTCGAGGACTGGCTGCGCCTCGCGCGGCGCGTCGAGGCCTGACGTGGCGCTGGAGCTGATCGCGCCGGCCAAGCTGAACCTCGCGCTCGAGGTCACCGGCCGCCGCCCCGACGGCTACCACGAGCTTGTCACCGTCATGCAGACGATCGACCTGACAGACCGCGTCCTGATCGACGACGCGCCGGACATCGAGCTCGAGGTCGCCGGTGAGAACGTGCGCAACGTGCCGCTGGAGGGGCCGCGCAACCTCGCCTACGCCGCCGCGGTAGCGCTGCGCGAAGAGGTAGGCGATCGGTTGACTGAAAGGCAGGGCCCGCACCCAACCACGGCCCCTCCTGCCCTGCCCGTGCTGGGCGCGCGCATCGTGCTGGAGAAGGGCATCCCGGCGGGCATGGGCCTCGGCGGCGGCAGCAGCGACGCGGCCGCCGTGCTGCGCGGCCTCGACCGCTTCTGGGGCCTGGACCTCGGCATGGCGCGGCTCATGGCCGTCGCAGCCCGCGTCGGCTCGGATGTGCCGTTCTTCCTCCACGGCGGCGCCGCTCTCGCGACCGGCCGCGGCGAGGCCGTCGAGCCGTTGCCGGACGGCGACGCGCTGGACCTGACGCTGTTCCTCGCCGATGTCGATATCGAAGACAAGACGCGGCGCATGTACGCGATGCTGACGCCCGCTGACTTCACGGACGGCGCCCGTGCCCATGTCCTCGCCGAGACGCTGCGTTTACGGCGGCCCGTGACCGAAGAAGACCTGAGCAACGCCTTCGACCGCCACGTCGGCGAGGCGGCGCCGTCGCTCGGCGGCGCGATGGCGCTCTGCCGCGAGGCCGGCATCGCCGTGCACGCCTGCGGCAGCGGCCCCGGTTTCTACGGGCACGTGCCGTTCGCGGAGATACCGCCGCTCTTCCGCCACGAGCTGGAGCGCGATTGGGGCGTGCGCGCCCAGGCCTGCCGCAGCCTCAACCGCGCGGCGTCGACGGCGCTGCGAGAGGTCTAGGTGGCGGAGGTCTTCGGGGGCTTCGTCTCCGGCTACATCCTGGCGCTGCTGAGCACCGCACCCGTCGCGGTCGGCATCTTCCGCCTGCGCGCCCACAACGACTTGCTGGCGCGCGTCGTGCCGGAGGCGTCCGTGATCCAGTTCAGCGTCGTCCTCCACGGGGCGCTGTTCCTTTTCTGGACGCTGATCGGCCTCGTCCTCGGTCTCGTGCTGCTGGCGATGAACGACTCGGACGGGGCGCTGGGCAGCGCCAACGCGCCCTTCACGCTGTTCGTCGCCGCGCTTACGCTTGCGGTCGTCGCGCCGCTCTTCGCGGTTGTCGCGCCGGCGCGTCGCTACATCCTCGCCGCTGCCCTGATCGTCCTGCTGACCTTCGGCTGGCTGATGCCGTGGCTGGCGGAGTGGAGCACCTTCGAGTGACGCTCACGAAAGAGCCTCTAAGCTGCAACCGCTGCGGCGTTTCATTGGCGCCGGGCCGCGCCTTCGCGCTCACGGGCAGTTTCCGCTGCCTGCGCTGCACGCTGCTGCGCCTCTCGCTGCTGCGGCGGTCATTCCTGACAGCCCTGATCGTCGGCAGCATCGTCGTGGCGATCAACCAGGGGGACGTGTTGGTACAGGGGCACTTTGCGCAGTCGCTGTACTGGAAGATACCGCTGACCTACTGCGTGCCTTTTTTCGTCGCTACCTGGGGCGCCTTGATCAACACGCGGACTTGAAAGCTGACGGCTGAGTGCTGACGGCTGACCGCTTTGTTGTTAGAATCGCCGTAGCATTCGCCCATCTGTTCGGATGCTCTAGACGGGACACCCGTTGACAACCCGCTACGTCGCCATCGACACCGAGACGACCGGCCTCGACAGCGAGAACGACGAGGTCATTGAGGTCGCGGCGATCGCCTTCGACCTTAATGGCGTCCTTGGCGAATACAACAGCCTCGTCCGGCCGCTGCAAGCGCCGCCGTACCACGTCGAGCGCCTCACCGGCATCAAAGCCGCCGAGCTCGACGATGCGCCGCGCTTCGCCGCGATCGCCGCCGAGATCGCCGACTTCATCGGCGACAGCCCGATCGTCGGCCAGAACCCGATGTTCGATATCGCCTTCATCAACCGCGGCGGCGTCTGGCCCTCCGGCCCCGCTTACGACACCTTCGACCTCGCCCAGCTGCTGTTGCCCGGCCTGCACGACTACAGCCTGCGCGGCATCGCCGAAGCGCTCAGCATCGAGTTTCTCGTGCGTCACCGCGCCTTCGCCGACGCTGAGGCCTCGATGCGCGTCTTCCTTGCCCTGCGCCAGCGCCTCGCCGAGCTGCCGGGCTGGATGCTGCACGAGATCGAGCGCCTCGCCGAGGC
>DATDPC010000163.1:0-16438 GCA_035292965.1 Dehalococcoidia bacterium
CGACCAACTTCATCGAGCACCCGGAGTTGATCTCGCAGCGGCTGCAGCGCTACGCCGGCGTCGTCGGCAAGGAGCGGGTCATGGCCGGCTCCGACTGCGGCTTCGGCACCCACTTCGCC
Organism: Dehalococcoidia bacterium; assembly: GCA_035292965.1. Classification (GTDB taxonomy): domain Bacteria; phylum Chloroflexota; class Dehalococcoidia; order DSTF01; family WHTK01; genus WHTK01. Next base: position 120 of record DATDPC010000163.1, read on the forward strand.
TGGGACACGGTCGACACGCGCATCGTCTGGGCAAAGATGCGAGCGATGGCCGAAGGCGCCGCCCTGGCAACGAAGGAGCTCTGGTAGCTTGAAGCGCAGCACGGACCGGATACTCACCAGCCACGTCGGCAGCCTCGTGCGCCCGCCCGAGGTCGCCGCGATGTTCCCGCGGCCCGCGGGCAAGCCCTTCGACGACGCGGAGAAGCAGACGCTGCGCCGCACCGTCAACGAGGCCGTCAAGGAGCAGGTCGCCACCGGCATCGACATCCCGAGCGATGGCGAGTTCTCGAAGTCGGGCTTCTCGGCCTACCTCTCGGACCGGCTCAGCGGATTCGAGTCGCGGCCGGGCCGGGCGCCCTTCCAGCGCGGCCGCGATCGCACCCGCTTCGCCGAGGCGTACGCGGAGATGGAGAGCCCGGCGGCGCCGAGCGGCGCCCGGATCAACGCCAACCAGAACATGGTCTGCACCGGGCCCGTGACCTACACCGGCGCCCAGCTGGTCAAGGACGACATCGCTATCTTCAAGGAGGCGATGCAGGCGGCCGGCGTCGAAGAGGGGTTCATCCCGGCAACTGCGCCGGGAACGATCGAGCTGCAGCGCACGAACGAGTACTACAAGACGAACGAGGAGTACCTCTACGCGATCGCCGATTCGATGCACGAGGAGTACAAACTGATCGTCGACGCTGGCTTCCTGCTGCAGATCGACGACCCGCGCGGAGTTACCGCCTGGGACGGCTTCGACCCGGAGCCGGCGCCGGAGGAGTACCGCAAGTTCGCCGCCCTGCGCGTCGAGGCGCTGAACCACGCCCTGCGCGGCCTGCCGGAGGACCGTATCCGCTACCACGTCTGCTGGGGCAGCTGGCACGGGCCGCACACCACGGACGTGCCGCTGAAGCACATCATCGACGTGACGCTGCAGATCAAGGCGCAGGCCTACTCGATCGAAGCCGCGAACCCGCGCCACGCGCACGAGTATCACGTCTTCGAGGCGACGAAGCTGCCGGAGGGCAAGATCCTGATCCCCGGCGTGATCGCCCACACGACGAACTGCGTCGAGCACCCCGAGCTCGTCGCCGAGCGCATCGTCAACTACGCCAAGCTCGTCGGCCGCGAGAACGTGATAGCCGGGGCGGACTGCGGTTTCGCGCAGGGCTTCGCGACCCAGCGCGTTCACCCTTCGATCATGTGGGAAAAGTTCCGCATGCTCGCCGAGGGATCGCGGCTCGCGACGCAGCAGCTCTGGCGCTAGCGCCTACGCAGAGGGCGTAATCGGGAAGGCGTCCGGCAGGCGGTTCACCGCCTCGCTGGCGTCCCGGCGCTGCAGCGGCCGCGTGTACGAGAGGTCGCTGCGGTCCCAGCTGCCACGCGCGAACGGCGGGATCGTCGCGTCGTTGTAAAGCGACTCTTCGCTGAAGCGCATCTCCGGGATGAACTCGCGCAGGGCGATGCGCCACTCGCCGTCGCGACGCTCGATGATGTCGATGTAGCGGCCGGCGCCGAAGTCCTGGCGACCGCCGGACGTGCGCAGCAGGTAGATGACGTAGCTCTCGACGTGGGCAACGTCGCCTCCAGCATCGAGGTCGACGTGCTGGTTGGTGATGTGGTGCTGGTGACGGGCATAGAGCGTCTCGTGCAGGTTGTTCGCCCAGGCGATGAACTCGTCGCGGCCACCGGAGAAGCCGTTCGTGTAGTTGAGCTGCGCGTCCGGCCAGAACGCCGTCTCCATCAGCTCGACTCGTGGCGGTCGACGCCGCGGATGTAGCGCGCCATCGCGTCGCGGATCTGCATGCGGTCGATCCAGTAGCGCAGCTCGGACGCGGGGATGCCGGCGATCGTCGGTTCGTTCGTCATCGTCTTGCTCCTAACGGTGCTGATTCAGAAAGTCGAGGACGAGGGCGTTCCACTCGTCCGGCTTCTCCCAGTAGGCGCAGTGCCCGGCGCCCTTGACCACCTCGAAGCGGGCGCCGCGTATGTGCTCGGCGAAGGCCTGCATCACCGGCGGCGGCGCGTAAAGGTCTTCGTCCGCGGCGATCACCAGCGCCGGTGTGCGGATCGTATCGAGGCGGGCGTAGGTCGTCGGCGTGCCTACTTCCTGACGCGCGCCGCCGGGGCGATAACCGCCTTCCTCCATCGCCAGGAAGCGCTTCACGCCCTCCGGGTTCGAGGCGCGGTAGCTGGCGCCGAGCTCTTTGACCTCGGTCGGCAGCTCGGCGAGGTCGGGGCGGATGTGGCGCGCGCGCAGCGCCGTGTACTCCGGCTCCGTGACGCCGCCAAAGCTGGTCGAGACGACGAGCGCGCGCAGCAGCTCCGGGTGGTCGATCGCCAGCTCGATCGCGCCGAAGCCGCCGTATGCCTGCGCGACGATGAAGAACGGTGGCAGGCCCAGCTTCGCAACCAGCTGCCCTAAGTCGCCGGCGATCGAGCCCTCCGTGTCGCGCCCAGGCTCAGCGGTCGTCTTGCCGAAGCCGCGCAGGTCGTAGATGACGCAGCGATAGCCGGCGGCGGTGAACGCCGGCAGCTGGTTCTCCCAGCAGGCGCTGCTGCCAGCGGCGCCGTGAACGAGGACGATGACGGGGCCTTCGCCGCCGGTGTCCTCGTAGTAGATGCTTGCTCCTTTGATGTCCGCGTGAGGCATGGCGGCAGTATATCGCCGAGTCTGCGCAACGACGGCGCGGCGGCTGGCTGGCATACTGTCTCGCGAGCGTGAAGACTGCTGAGTTGACTAGACCCGCCGACGGCGCCGTTATCGAATCGGCGCGCCCGTGACGCGGATGCGCGGCAGCTTCGTCCTCGCGGGCCTTCTTCTCGCAGTCCTGGTCACGCTGGCGAGCGTCGACTGCAGTCCGGCGAACAAGCGCGCGCGCAACATCGCGACGCGCCAGGCAAACGCAACCGCGAAGGCGGCGACGAAAGCAGCGCCGAAGCCGACAAAGACGCCGAAGACGGCGAACACGCCGCGCCCGGGCGAGACGCCACGGGCGACCAACACGCCGAAACCAACCCGGACGCCTGAGGCGACGAAGACGCCGCAGCCAACGCCGACGGCCTCGGGGCCCAGCGACCTGCGACCGAGCAGCGCGGGCGCCCGCGTAGTCCACGGTCACCAGATCTGGGTCGAGCTTTCGGACGCTACCGGTCTCAGCCCTGACAAGCTGAAGTTCGCGCTGCTCGTTGCCGTCTGCGCTGCGCTGCTGCCGGTGACGCTGAAGCACCCCTGGTACCTCGCCTGCGCCGGCCTCTTCCTCGCCTCCTCAGACCGCCTGCTGACGGTCGAGGTCATGGACATGTCGCTGAAGCCCTCGTATGTGCTGTTCTCGCTCGCCATTTTCGGCAGCGTTACGCGTGACGTCTTCGAGGCCGAACCGATCGACGTTAAAGGGACGTGGTCGGCGATTCCGTGGCTGATCAAGGCGGGCCTCGCCGGGTTGCTGGCGCTGCACGTCGTCGCGACGCTTGCCTCGGACAACGTCACCAACGGCCTGAAACAAGGCGTCGTCGATGTCGTCGGCATGGGCGTGCCGGCGCTCGCGGTGCTTCTGGCCCTGAACACGCGCCAGAAGGCGACCACCGGCGTTGCCGTGTTCGTGGCGGCGCAGGTCTTCGTCGGCGTGTATGCGCTCTACGAGTTCGGCGGGCATTTTATCGACGCGCCGGTGCTCGTCGATGCGCAGGTGTCGCACGGTCTACCGCGCGCCGATGGCTTCACCTACGAGCCTGGTTACTACGCCGCCTACGTCGCGACGGCGCTGCCGCTCTTCCTCGATGACGCCCTCTCCGGCACGCGACGCCTGCGTGTCAGCCCTGCGGCGCTGCTGGGTTTCCTGATCCTCGCGTTGATTGCAGCGAACTCGCGCGCCGGCTACCTGGCGCTGCTGCTGGTGATCCCGCCGACGCTGCTCGTGCGGCGAAGCATCAAGCTGCCGGAGGTGCGGCGTCTCGGCACGGCGCTGGCCGGCGTCCTGCTGGTCATCCTGCCGCTGGCGGTGATCACCGGCTTCGCCGCCGCCAGCTTCGCTTCGGACCGCATCTCCACCATCGGCGACGTTAATCAGGGTCGCTCGAACGCAAAGCGCGTGACGATCTACAAGAACACGCTGAAGATCATCGAGCAGAAGCCACTTCTGGGCGTTGGGCCCGGCAACTTCGGCTCGTATATTAGTAATCGGGTGTTCTTGCCCGACGTTAGCGAGTCAGAGCTGAGGTCGTACCCGGTGAACAACATCTGGTTGCAGGAAGCCGTCGACAAGGGCGTCCTGGCGATCCCGTTCCTCGTCATGGTCGTCGTTGGCGTCTTTGGCCTCTTGCGACGCGAGGTGAACCTCACGGCCCGGATGCTGACGCTCGGCGCGCTGGTCATGCTGCTGCTGCACGGCTCGCTGGTCTCGTTCCTCTGGGACATGAAGCTCTGGAGCGTCGTGGCGCTCGCGATCGCGGTTGCGCGGCTCAACCCGGCGCCGTCGCCGGACGAGGCGCCGGGCTGATGGAGTTCGACCGTCTGATCGACATCGTGCGGCGGCGCTGGTGGCTGGTCGTCCTCGCAGCGGTCGTCGCTGGCGGCCTCGCCTTTGCTGTGACCCAGACGCAGCCGGACAAGTATCGCGCCTCGGCGAGCCTGCGTATGGGCCAGTTCCCGGAACGCCCTGAAAAGTCGGACAAGAACCCGAACAAGAACAACGCAGCCCGCGAAGATCAAGCGCGCGCCTTCGCCAAACTGGTAACTGGCGAGGCCGTCCTCAGCGAAGCGGCCCAGGACCTCGGCCTCTCCGGCGCCGCCAGCCTGCGCCACAAGGTGACCGCCACGGCATACGACGACACCACCCGCGTCCGCATCGTTGGCATCGACAGGAATCGTGACCGCGCTGCCGAGATCGCCAACGCCGTTGCCCAGGCGACGATCGACCTGAACCCGGACCAGCTGGGCAACCCGGCGCTGGTCACCCTCGAGGAGCCGGCGACGCCACCGAAGCGCCCGGCGACGCCAGACGTCAAGGTAAACACGGTCCTCGGGATGATGGTCGGGCTTGTGCTCGCGTGCCTGGCGATCGCGTTTCTGGAATACTGGCCTCGTATGGCAAACCCGGCTGCAAGGCCACGCTTCGGGACCGGACACGCCAGCGACCGATGACGGGCGCGACCGCTTCGACCGATCGTATCCCAGTCCTCTACATCGCCGGCGCCGGGCGCAGCGGCAGCACCCTGTTCGACATGATCTTCGGCCAGATCGAGGGTTTCTGCGCCATGGGCGAGGTCTCTTCGATCTGGAAGGACGGCTTCGCCGATAACCGCCTCTGCGGCTGTGGTAAGCCGTTTCGCGATTGCCCGCTGTGGAGCGCGGTCGTCGCCGAAGCGCTGGGGCCCGGCTTCGACGCTCCGGCGACGCGACGTCTCGCGCGCTCGGTCGACCGCTGGAAGCTCCTCTATCGCCACCTGATCCCCTTCGGCCAGGGCGATTTCCTGTGGCGGTCGAAGACGTACACGAACACGCTCGTCAGCATGTTTCGCGCTGCGCTGAACCAGGCTCACGCCAGCGTAATCGTCGAGTCGTCGAAGCCGTCCGGGCACGGCTTCCTCCTCGCCGCCGACCCGCGCATCGAGCTCCACGTCGTCCACCTGATCCGCGACCCGCGGGCGGTTGCGTTCTCCTGGCGGCGCGTCGTCCGCAACCCGGCGGGGCACGAGGAGCCGTTCTACATGGACCGCAAGAGCACGTTCAGGACGGCGCTGCTCTGGGACGTGCGTAACCTCTGCGCCCACTGGTACGGCCGCAGCGCCGCCTCCTACACCAAGGTCCGCTACGAAGACTTCGTCGCGCGGCCGAAGGAGAACGTCGCGCGCATCCTCGCGGCAATGGGCCGGGGCGACCGCTCGCTCGACTTCATGTCCGACAACGCCGTCGATCTGGCGCCGCAGCACCTCATGGGCAGCAACCCGAGCAAGTTCCGCCACGGCCACGTCGAGATTCGCATGGACGCCGAGTGGAAGCGGGCGCTGGCGATGAAGGACAAGGCGCTCGTCGGCGCGCTGACCTGGCCGCTCGCCGCGTCTTACGGCTACCTGCGCCCCTAGTCCTTCGAGTCGTACCCCCAGCGCTTCGTCAGCTGCGTGCCGAGCAGCGCGTCCAGCGCCGCGACGTCATCCCTGAATCCGTCCTTCAGTTGACGCGCCAGCGCCGGGTCAGGCCGCGGCTTATCGCCGTTCGAGAGCGCCTTGTACAGCGTCCGCTGCACAAACGGCGACGACTTCACCCGCCCGACGATCTCGGGGAAGCCGGCGCGCCGGATGATCAGCGCCGCCTGCTTCGCCGCGCGCGCCGCCGGCGGGAACCGCGCGACGCCGGCCGGCAACGCCTTCGCGTACATCTCCTCCGGCAGGGGAATGTTATCGACGCCCAGGTACTCGAAAAGCTGCGAGGCGAAGGCGCCCGGGTCGGCCTCGAGGTCGTCGAAGATCGAGACGTAGACGCGGTCGCGGCCGAGACGCTCGATGTAGCGCCGCAGCGGTTCGGTGTAGCGGCCGTGCTCGATTAGGCCCGGCTCTTGCTTGAGCGCCGCCGCGAAGTCGTCCGGGACGAGGCCGTGGCGCAGCATGTTGAGGTAGGCGGAGAAGGCGCGGTCGACCGGCTCGCGCAGGCAGACCATGACCCGGACGCCGGGCAGCCTGGCGGCGATGCGCTCGCAGGCCTGGGGCGAGTAGAGGTAGTCGTGCGAGAGCTCGGCGAGGATGCGCGTGTGCGGCGTCCGCGGCGGGAAGTGCTTCGAATACCAGTTGAGGCCGCGCTGATAGTTGCGGTCGAAGAAGAACAGCTCCTTGACCGCGGGCGTCAGCACCTGCGGGTGCCAGACGAGCAGTTGGAACGTCCAGGTGGAGCCGGCTCTGTCCGGGCCGATGTAGAGGAAGTTGGGCAGGCGGTTTTCGGGCGGAGCCGTCACAAAGCCTCTTACTGGTCCGGCTGGCTGCCCTCCGCAGTCAAATTCGCGGCGGCGATTGCCAGACCCGCGACTATGGTAAACGGCAGCATCGTTGCAGGCGAGGACAAAGCGTGCCCAACCAGCGCCGCGGCCAGGGCAAACGGCACCAGCGACATCGCCGCCAGCTTCAGAGCGGCGCCGAACTCGCCGTCCGTCTCTTCGATCCGCAGCGAGGCCAGGCGGCGCCAGATCGCGTACCAGAGCACGAGCACGAGTCCGAGGCCGAAGAGGCCCGTCTCCACGGCGAAGGCGAAGTAGGAGTTGTGTGGCGTCCCCTTCGTGTTGACGATGGGAACGTTCGCAGGCGTCATCGCGATGCCCTTGATGCCCTTGAAGTAGGCGCGCCCGTTATCGACGTAGCGGTAGTCGTTCCAGCGCGAGAAGCCGATGCCAACGATGGGGCTCTTCGGGATCAGGTCGATCGAAGTCGTCCAGTAATGGAGGCGCTTCGAGACGTTGTTGTCATCGAAGCTCGTCGTCTTGATTCGTTCCGGTACGTCTGACTCGAACGCGGCGAGCGCCGTGATCGCGATCAGCACAACGGCGATCGCGCCGACGAGCCGCCACTGGATCCGCCGGTGGATCAGACGAGTCGCCAGCAGGGCGAAGCCGGCGACGAACGCCAGGTAACCGGTGCGCGAAAGCGTGAACACGAAGGCGATGAAGACGAGTGTCGTCATGCCGAGCAGGATCGACTTCGGCAGCGGGTAGTCCTCGCGCCAGGCGAGCGTCAGCAGGATGATCCAGGTCAGCGCGACGCCGCCGAAGAAGGTGCCGGCGGCATTGTGCGACTTCATGAGCCCGTGAAACTCCCAGAGCTTGCCGCCCGGCACCGGCTTCGCCAGCTCCACCGGCAGACCCAGGTCGCTGCGCAGCACGTACTGCGCCAGGCCCAGGAGGCAGATCGGCACGCTGACTACGAGCAGCACCGTGACCAACGTCCGCGCCTGTCGCAGCGAGAACTTGCTCGAAAGGAAGAAGAGTAGCGGCACGAAGGCGAAGAAGATGCGTCCGTCCCAGCGCCAGAACGCTGGGTTGGCGAACATCCGCAAGGGCACAAACCCGACGAGCACGGCGGAGGTCAGCCAGTAGCCGTAGTTGATCATGATCAGCAGTGAGACGCCGTCCGGGCGCCGGCCTCGCAGGTAGCGCCACAGCGTGATCAGCGCGAGTAGGAAGCCCGCAGCCACGGTAAGCGCCGGCGCCTTCGTGATCGGCGCGCCGGCGATCAGCGTCAGGACAGCGAGGTTTACGTACGGGTCGGAGGCGAACAGCTCACCGAAGTGGTGCTGAAACCAGGCCTTTAGCCGGTCCACGCTAGGTGCTGTGCGCCGGGTTGGTCGAGATTTCGATCAGGCGCTGGGCAAAGCCCTCCCAGCGATAGCTGCGGCTCAGCGCCATGCCGCGCTCCGCCGGCGGGTGATCGCCGCCGGCGGCGGCGAGCAGCGCGTCCGTGAGCGAACCGCGGTTGTTCGGCTCGGCGTAGGTGACGCTATCGCCGGCCCAGCTGTGGATCGCCGGGATGTTCGACGTGACGACGGGCGTGCCGAGGGCAAGCCCTTCGAGCACCGGCAGGCCGAAGCCCTCCGCCTCCGATGGGTAGACCAGCGCCCGCGCCGTGCGCAGCAGTTCCAGCGCCTTCTCGCGCGATACCGCGCCCATCATCACAACCCGCCTCTGCAGGCCGGCTTCATCGATCCGCGTCTGGATCTGCGCCGCCGTCTCGTCCGCCGCCCGGCCGATGACGATCAGCTTCGTGTCCTCGTCTAGCTTCGGTGCGGCGGCGGCGAAGGCGTCGATCAGCGTTGCCAGGCCCTTGCGGCGCTCGAGCGAGCCGATGAACAGCAGGTGGGGTTGTCGCTCCGTCTCCGGCGCCGCCAGCGCCGCGTCAGCCTCGGCGTCGGTCAGCTGGCCGCAACCGAAGCTAGACACGGCGGCGCAGCGACCGAGCAGCCGCTCGATCCGCGCCGCGTTCTCCTCGGTAGACGTGACGAGGGTCGCATTTGAGTGCCGCACGGTGCGCAGCGCCAGCCGCTTCACCGTGAGGCGCGGCTGCGTCCAGTAGTGCGGGTGGGTCAGCGTCAGGAGGTCGTGGACGAAGACGGTGTAGCGCTCGCCGCCGGGCCGCAGCATCGGCAAGTAGGCGTCCAACAACAGGACGCGGTCGACGTTCTTGCCGGCGCGACGCAGCATCGCGACGTGCAGAGGCAGGGCGATGCGCTGGTAGGCGAGGCGTAGCGGCCGGCTCGCCACCTGCGATACGCGCACGGTGTTCAAGCCCTCCGGCACTTTGAGCGCCGGGCCGGTGCCGATCAGGGTATCGTGGCGCTCCGGCAGCTCGGCGAGCGCCCGGAGGAAGCCCTCGATGACGACGCGAATACCGACGGAGTGCTCCGCAGTCGTCGTATCTACGAGCAGCATTGCTGGGGCGGGCAGTTAATCGCTCCGATGCGGCGCATTCCGCTGGATTATACGATTTGTGTAGGCCTAAAGGCCTACGCCTATCCCCGGTTGCGCACCTCTTCGATCTCTTCGATCGGGATCTTGATGTCGAGGCCGGCGCGCTCTTCCTGAAGCAGCATCGCGATCCGGGAATCGCGGTCGCCCCAGCCGCGGCCCATCGCCTCCTCCAGCTCCTCGCGCACCAGGTTGGATATGCGCATCGGCACGTGTACCTCACGCGCCAGCTGCGTCGCCAGGGTTACGTCCTTGAACGCCAGCTTCAGGGCGAACGAGGCCGGGTCCCACTTCGCCTCCATCAGGCCGGAGAGCGTGTCGAAGGCGCGGCGGCGTCCCATGGCGCCGTAGCGGATCGCCTCCCAGAGCGGCAGCGGGTCGACGCCTGCCTTGACGCCCATCGTGAACGCCTCCGCCAGGGCGGCCTGGATCGCGTAGGCGGAGAGGTTGTGCACCAGCTTCGCCACGGAGCCGGCGCCGATCGGGCCGATGTACTTCGGCGCGTCGCCGATCGAATCGAGCAGGGGCTTGTGCTTGTTGAACTCGGCCTCGTCGCCGCCGACCCAGATCGCCAGCAGGCCGCGGTCGGCGCCGGTCTTGCCGCCGGAGACGGGCGCGTCGAGCATGTTGATGCCCTGCGCCGCGAACTCCGCGTGCAGCCGCCGGATCACCGTCGGCGAGTTGGTCGAGAGGTCGAACCAGGTCGTACCGGCGCGCATGCCCGCGATCAGACCGTCCGGCCCGAGCGCGACGGCCTCGACCTCTGGCGGCCCAGGCAGCGACGTGAAGACGATGTCGGACGCCTTCGCGACCTCGAGGGGCGAGTCCGCCCACTCGCAACCCGCTTCGATCTGGCGCGCCGCAGCCTCGTGGTTAAGGTCGTGTACCACCATCTCGAAGCCAGCCTTGCGCATGTTGAGGGACATGCCACCGCCCATGTTGCCAAGCCCGATGAACCCGACTTTCATCTCGTATCTCCAATCACATGCTGAGCGGGGGCAATGCGCTGAGGCGCGCTCCCGATTCTGTTGCCTGGCGTTCGCGTGGTCAAGCGGGAGCCGAGCCGGAGTTTACATAGTCTTAAACGCGGCGTAACCAGCCCTACACACTAGAGGTCGATAGTGGGGTTGTAGCCGTTCCCGAATCCAAACGGCACAAAGGAGATCCGCCAATGGCACACGTACGCGTAACCGTCATCGAACCGAAAACGGGGCGCGAGGACGAAGCCCTCAGCGTCCTGAGCGAGATCGACGACCTCTTCTCGAAGGAACCGGAGCTGCGCCTGAGCTTCGTCTTCGGCGGCGACTCGATGGGCAAAGGCCCCTTCGGCCGCGTCGCCGTCTGGCAGACGGAGAGCGCCGCCAATCAGACGGCGATGAGCGAGCGCGCCCTCGCCCTGCGAGCGCGTCTGCGCGGCGTCAGCTCCGCGAAAGTCGTCGAGACGCTCTCGGAGATCGTCAACTCGCACTCGCTGGACGCGGCCATCGCCTGACCTTCGACTCAAAAGCGTTGCGTCTTCGCTGCTATAGACTCCCGTGCGGTGGTAAAATACGGCTCACGGATAGCCCTTCAGCAGGGGAGATAAAGCATGCTCAGCAAAGCCGATAACGAATACCTCTGTCGCATCGGTCCCGGCACGCCGATGGGCAACGTCTTTCGCCAGTACTGGCTGCCGGCGATTCGCTCAGACGAGCTGCCGGCGCCTGACTCGCCACCCGTGCGGATCAAGCTGCTCGGCGAGGAGTTGATCGGCTTCAGGATGACCTCCGGCAAGGTCGGTCTGATTCAGAGCGCCTGCCCGCATCGAGGCGCGTCGCTCTTCTTCGGCCGCAACGAAGAGGAAGGCCTGCGCTGCGTCTACCACGGCTGGAAGTTCGACGAGACCGGCTCCTGCATCGACATGCCCAGCGAGCCGGCCGAGAGCAACTTCCGCAGCAAGGTACACGCCAAGGCGTACGCGACGCATGAGCGCAACGGCGTCATCTGGGCCTACATGGGCAACCGCGAAGTGCCGCCGCAGCTGCCGGACATGGAAGCGAACCTGCTGAACACGGACCCGGAGAAGATCAGCATCCTCCACCGCGCCTGCAACTGGATGCAGGGCCTCGAAGGGGAGCTGGACACGATCCACGCCGCGTTCCTCCACTGGGGCGCCGATAAGCCGGAAGACCAGGCCCCCGGCAGTTTCAACTTCTACATGTTCACCAACCGCAGCGCCAGGTTCGTCGTGCGGGAGACCGATTTCGGCGCTTCTTACGGCGCCTACCGCCCGGCGGAAGCCGACACCACCTACTGGCGCATCGCCCACGTCTTCTTCCCCTTCTACGCCATGCAGCCCCAGGGCGAGCTCGGCCCCGAAGTGAAGATGAACGCGTACGTGCCGATGGACGATGAGAACACGCTGCAGTGGGAGATCATGGTCCGCACAGACGGCGCTCCGCGACGCAACTTCAGCTACCCGATCAACCGCACCGGCGAGGTCATGCAGGTCGGGCCGATGGCCGGGCGCGGCATGATGCCCCAGACGTCTGACTGGCACGGCCGCTTCAACCTCGTCCAGAACCTCGACAACGACTACCTGGTCGACCGCGAAGCCCAGAAGCAGTGGAAGAGCTACTCCGGCATCCCCGGCATCCGCCAGCAGGACATGGCCGTCACCGAGACGATGGGCCCGATCTACGACCGCTCCCACGAGCACCTCGGTACGACCGACTCGATGATCATCCGGACGCGGCGTCGCTGGATCGCGGCGGCGCGGGCGCTCGAGAACGAGGGCATTCTGCCGCCGGCCGTCGACGAGCCGCAGCTCTACCGCCAGCGCTCCGGCGAGGTGATCCTGCCTCGCAGCGCCGACTGGTGGGAGGGCTCGCGAAAGCTGCGCGAGCAGTTCGCGCCCGAGGCGGAAGCAGCCCTCGCCGGCGGCGCCTAGCCATCGAGGCCCCAGCGTAACGACGAAACGCCCCCAATCGGGGGCGTTTCTCTTTCTCCCGAAGCGCCGGGCTACTGCCTCGTCGCGAGCTTGTTCGCCAGCTCGTCGAGCACCGTCGCCACCGTGTTCACCGCCTCGACGTCGCCGTAGTGCACCGAGATCGTGCGCGCGTACTCCGCCAGCTCTCGATAGCGCTCGATCATCAGCTGCCAGGCCGCCTGGCGATACGGCATCGTGTGCACGGCGTGGTAGAGGCCGAAGCTCGGGCCCGCGTTCATGCCGGGGTAGTCGGAGCCGGCGGGCAGACGCATCAGCAGGTTGCCCAGCGGGGCGAGTCCGCGGCTCATCGCTGTTAGGGCCACGTCCAGCAGCAGCTTCAGGTCGTCCTCCGTCTCGCCGTTGGGGGCGAAGACGCGGCCGAGCGTCTGCAGCATAGTCGCGTAGCCGGCGTCGAACAGGTCCATCATCTCGATGATCACCGGGTCGGTCACGATCGAGGGCGAACCGGTCGAGGCCGGCGGCGTGCGGGGGAACGGGTTGTTGAGCACCGGCCGCGCCGGCTCGAAGTCCGGCGATTCGGCGAGCATCGCCGTGTACTCCGCGTGGATCTTCTTGAAGAGGCCGTAGTGGGAGTCGGCGCGGTTGCCGCGGTCGCCCTCGCCCTCGGTGACGATCAGCTCGATCGCCTCTAGCACCGCCTCAAGGTTGGTCAGCGGGTCGATCTCTTCGAGGCCGAGCGAGGCGTAGAGAAACGCCGTCTGCGGCCTCGCGACGAAGACGCGCTGTTCACCATAGCGCTCGACCAGGCTCTTGAAGTCCTCGGCGATCTGGTCGTAGATGTCGGCGACCGTATCGAACTGCTCCGGGTCGGGGCCGATCAGGTTGTCGCGCGGCTCGATGATCGGCGTGTTCGCCTGTGGCTTCAGCACCGGCGCCAGGATCACGCTCTCCGGCCGCTCGACGTAGATGAAGTGCTCAAGCGTCTGCTTGCTGAACGGCCGTAGCGCCAGGTCGTAGTCGGGCAGGTAGTAGCTCGTCGGTTGGGGGAAGTTCGGCCGGTCGAGGTGGGGCGCGCCGCCGATCGCGACGACGAGGTCGGTTGCGAGCAGGAGGTGGCCCATCTCCTGGATCGCGATGTGGATGAACGTCTGCTCCCACTCCAGCACCTTCTCCAGCTGCTCCGGCGTCAGCCCCTCGTCGAGATGCTCCTTGAGGGAAAAGGCGGTGAAGAGATAGCTGCAGGCGAGGCCGTGCTCCAGCTCCGCGGCCTGGTAGAGGAGGGCGATCAGGTCTTCTCGGTAGTGGATGCCTGTCACGGTTCGCTCCTGGGGAGTGGTAGCCGGATCATATTGCAGAGGCCGTCGCTTAGAGTCGAATCGTCGTAGAATGAAACAACTACTTCACATTCGTAGGGGAGTCCCTTTCTAGGAGACACGGATGCTGACCAAAGAAGACAACGAGATCCTTACGCGCGTCGGCCCGGGAACGCTGATGGGCAACCTGCTGCGACGCTACTGGACACCCGCGCTGCTCTCGAGCGAGGTGCCGGAGCCTGACAGCCCGCCGATACGCGTGCGGCTCCTCGGCGAAGACCTCGTCGCCTTCCGCGACACCAACGGCGCCGTCGGCCTCGTGAAGGAGAACTGCCCGCACCGTGGCGCCAGCCTCTTCTTTGGTCGCAATGAAGACTGTGGCCTGCGCTGCGTCTACCACGGCTGGAAGTTCGACGTGAACGGCAATTGCGTCGACATGCCGTCTGAGCCGGCCGAGTCCGTGTTCAAGAGCAAGGTGCACGCCCTCGCCTACCCGACGCACGAGTCCGGCGGCCTGATCTGGACCTACATGGGACCGAAAGAGACGATGACCGGCTTCCGCGACTTCGGCTCCGAAGCGCTGCCTCGCGACAAATGGCGCGCCAACAGGCTGTTCGTCGAATGCAACTGGATGCAGTCGATGGAAGGCAACCTCGATACGTCGCATATCTCCTGGCTGCACCAGTACTTCGACGTCGAGAACTACGACGACGACGGCACCGACAAGCCGGGCTACCCGACGAACAAGGCCTCGGTTTACTTCTGGCGCCACGACCGCGCCCCGACGCTCGAGATCGAAGACGCCTGGTACGGCTTTCGCTACGCCGGTCTCCGGACGACGCCGAACGGCAACACCCACGCCCGCGTCACCGCCTACGTCATGCCCTACACGACGCTCGTCGCCACGATTCCGATCTCGACCGGCGGCGGCCTCTTCGTCCCGCGCGACGATTACAGCACCTGGCGCTTCAACTACGCCGTCGTGCCGCCGGAGGCAGACTGGTCGCCGCGCGAGAAGGCCGGCAACCTCTTCGGCATGATGCCGTACCAGTTCTTCGGCGGCATGAACGGCATCACCGAGCGAAAGTGGACGAAGGAGAACGACTACCAGATCGACCGCGACGTCCAGAAGACGCAGACCTACTCCGGCATCCCGGAGTTCGTCAGCCAGGACATGGCGGTCACCGAGAGCATGGGCCCGATCTATGACCGCAGCCAGGAGCACCTCGGCACGACGGACAAGTCCGTCATCCGTTTGCGCTCGGTGCTAATCAAGGCGGCGAAGGACCTCGCGAACGGCGTTGCCCCGCCGGCCATCGACCCGGCGAAGTCCTACAACCGCATCTTCGGCGCCGAGAAGGTGCTCGCCCCGGGCGAGGACTGGCGCTACTTGGGCACCGAGGCCGACCCGATCCTCCACCCGAAGAAGCACGAAGAGCCCGTCGCGGCGACAATCGAATCGCGCGAGTAGCTTCGACCCCTCCCTCGCTGCCGCGCGTCCCTCCCCGTCCACGGAGAGGGACTGAGGATGCCGAGAGCTCGTGGGACTTCGTTCGGCGTTTGAGGATGTCTGGTTCTCTGGACGCCTGCCTGACGCAGGGCTAGGATTAGCCCTGCCCTGAGCCTGTCGTAGGGCCTCGCCCGCAGCGGAGGAGCGCCATGCCTGACTTCGACCTCGTGAACCCGATCGTGCGCAACTGGCAGCGCCGCGCCTCTGAGGACCCGGACGCGTTCTGGGCGGAGGCGGCGGAGCTGTTGCCCTGGTTCCGCAAGTGGGACCGCGTCTTCGACTGGCAACCACCGACGTTTCGCTGGTTCATTGGCGGCGAGACCAACCTCTCCTACAGCTGCCTCGACCACAACCTGAAGATCGGGCGCGGCGGCCACGCGGCGCTGATCGCCTGCGACGAGCGCGGCGAGCGTCGCGTCTACACCTACGTCCAGCTGCTGCACGAGGTGAAGCGCACCGCCGCCGCCCTGCGAGGCCTCGGCATCGGCAAGGGCGACCGCGTCGCGCTCTACATGCCGACCTGCGTCGAAGCGCTGGTGCTGATGCTCGCTTGCCTCCGCATCGGCGCAATCCACCTCGTCGTCTTCGCCGGCTTCGGCGCCAACGCCCTGGCGGAGCGCATGAGGCTCGCCGGCGCAAAAGCGCTGTTCGCCTCCGACATTACCTACCGTCGCGGCAAAGACGTGTCGCTGCTCAGCGTCGTCGCCGAGGCTGCCGAATCGGCGAAGCCGGAGCACGTCGTCGTCCTGCGGCGCACCGAGGAGCCGCTGCCGGGCCGCGCCATCGCCTACGACGAGTTCCTCATGCGCGGCGAAGGCCTCGACGACGGCTACGTGAGCATGGAATCGAACGAGCCCGCCTACATCCTCGCCACCTCCGGCACGACGGCGACGCCGAAGCTGGCAGTGCACACGCACGGCGCCTACCAGGTCTACATCCACGCGATGGCGCGCTGGCAGTTCGGCCTGCGCCCGGACGAGGTCTGGTGGGCCACGTCCGATATCGGCTGGGTCGTCGGTCACAGCTTCATGGTCTACGCGCCGCTACTCATGGGCTGCACGACGATCATCTACGAGGGTGCGATCGACTACCCGGACGTAGGCACGTTCTTCCGCATCGCTTCCGAGAACGGCGTCACC
>DATDPC010000164.1:0-7837 GCA_035292965.1 Dehalococcoidia bacterium
CCGGGGACCCACACGGGAGGGTGGGGCTTCTGAATGGGTCGCGGCCAGAGGTTGACGTAGCGCAGCTGGCTATATTTGCCGTTCCAGGCGAAAACATCCGGCTCGGTCCAGGCCTTGATGATCAGGTCATGCGCCTCGTGGTACTTGTCGCGCAGAGTCGCCGGCGTCTGGCCGTAGGCGTAGTTCGTGTCCATCGACGTGCCGAGCGGGAAACCGGCGACGAGGCGGCCGCCGCTGATCACGTCGAGCATTGCCAGTTCTTCGGCGACACGCGTCGGCGGGTTGTAGAGGGCGATGCTGTTGCCGAGCACGACGATCGCCGCGTCTTTAGTGCGACGCGCGAGCGCCGCGGCGATGAGGTTCGGCGAGGCCATGAGGCCGTAGGCGTTCTGATGATGCTCGTTGACGCAGACGCCGTCGAAGCCGACCTCGGCGGCGTACTCCAGCTGGTCCATGTAGTTGTTGTAGATCTCGTGGCCGCGGACGGGGTCGTACAGCGCGCTCGGTATGTCGATGTAGACGCTGTGGTACTTCTCCTTGAAGTCGTCCGGCAGGTCCGGGTAGGTCATCAGGTGGAAGGCGTACGTCTTCATGCTTTCGGGATGCGGCAGGCAGGTCTAAAGACCCGCAGCTACATGGCCTCTATTTCGCTCCCACCGGCTTCGCGGTCTGCTCGTTTGCCAGCGGGTGGATCCACCAGCGGTCCTCGTAGTCGCTCCAGAGGTCTTTCAGCTCCGGCATCACCTTCTCGGCGAAGAGGCGCGTGTTGTTCATCGTCGATTCGCGCGAGAGGTTGCCGAACTGAAGCAGCGTCATCAGGTGGCCGATGCGCAGGTTCTTGATCAACGATCGCACGTCTTCGATGACGCGCTCGACGCTGCCGCCGATGACGGTGCCGTCTTCGATGTACTCCTTCCAGGTGCGCCGCCCGGAGAACATCGAGGCGATGCTGTTCGCCGACTGGCGCAGCCCCGCCGCCAGCGAGCGCTGCGAGCGATAGCCGGGCGCGTCGGCGAAGGTGCGCGGTACGTAGAGGCAGCGCTCGAAGAAGTACTGGATCGCCTCTTCGTACTCTTCTTCCGCCTCTTTCTCCGTATCCGCGACGCCGACGAACTGAAGGAAGCCGGCGCGATACGGGTTCTGGTCTCTGCCCGCTTCTTTAACGTGGTCCCAGTAGCCGGCCATCACCTTCTCGGCGCTCTTGTAGCCGGCGTAGCTCAGGTAGGCGAAGAAGTAGTCCATCTCCGTGATCCACTCCCACGTCTCAATGCTGCCGCCGCCCGGCACCCAGATCGGCGGGTGCGGCTTCTGGATCGGGCGCGGCCAGACGTTGACGTAGCGCAGCTGCGTGTACTTGCCGTTCCAGGCGAACGGGTCCGGCTCCGTCCACGATTTGACGATCAGGTCGTGCGCTTCGTGGTACTTGTCACGCAGCGTCACCGGGATCGCGCCGTAGGCGAAGGCCGTGTCCATCGCCGTGCCGACCGGGAAGCCGGCGACGAGGCGTCCGCCGCTGATCACGTCGAGCATCGCGAACTCTTCGGCGACGCGCGTCGGCGGGTCGTAGAGGGCGATGCTGTTGCCGAGGACGACGATCGCGGTGTCCTTGGTGCGCCGCGCCAGCGAGGCGGCCATCAGGTTGGGCGAGGGCATCATGCCGTACGCCTGCTGGTGGTGCTCGTTGACGCAGATGCCGTCGAAGCCGACTTCGGCCGCGTACTCGAGCTCGTCGAGGTACTCGTTGTAGGCTTCGTGCCCGCGCGCCGGATCGAAGAGGCTGGTCGGCGCGATGACGGCGGAACTCGGATACTTCGACCGGAAGTCCTCCGGCAGATCCGGGTAAGGCATCAGGTGGAACCACTCGAACTTCAAGGCGATGCCTCCCTCAGGTGGTCATGAACGGTGGGGGTGTTTGCGGCTCCTTTGCCGACGCAAATACTTATGCTGGCGAAGTATAGCGCAAACGTTTACGCGAGCGTAATCGACTTGAGACGCGAGGTTGGTAGAATTGGAATCCCAGGCGATATCGAGTAAGCGCAGCAGTCACCGCGAGGCAGAAGCACCATGACCACAGTCGAGAGCCGGCGCGCAGCCAAGCCCGCAGCCGCGAAGACGAAGGCCGCCAAGACCAAGACGCCGAAATGGGTCTACCGCTTTGGCGGCGGCAAAGCGGACGGGTCCGCGGACATGCGCAACCTGCTCGGCGGCAAGGGCGCCGGCCTCGCGGAGATGACGAACCTCGAGATACCGGTGCCGCCCGGTTTCACGATCACGACCGAGGTCTGCACCGCCTACTACGCCAACGGCCGCAACTACCCCGCGGGCCTCGAGGACAGCGTCGCGAAGGGCGTTGGCTTCGTCGAGAAGCTGCTCGGCCGCGGCTTCGGCGACGCGAAGAAGCCGCTGCTCGTCTCGGTGCGCTCCGGCGCCCGCGTCTCGATGCCCGGCATGATGGACACGATCCTCAACCTCGGGATCAACGACGCCGTCGCCGAGGTCCTCGCGAAGGAGTCCGGCAACGAGCGATTCGCCTATGACTCCTACCGCCGCTTTGTCCAGATGTACGGCGATGTCGTCCTCGGCCTCAAGAACACCGACGACCGCGAGATCGACCCGTTCGAGGCGATCCTCGACGCGAAGAAGCGCGCCCTCGGCGTCGAGCTCGACACAGACCTGCCTGCCTCGGCCCTGCGGGAGCTCGTCGTCGAGTTCAAGTACGAGATCTGGAAGCGCCGCGAGGTGCGCTTCCCGGAAGACCCGTGGGAGCAGCTCTGGGGCGCCATCGGCGCCGTATTCGGCTCCTGGGAGAACCATCGCGCCGTTACCTACCGCCAGATGTACGACATCCCCAGCAGCTGGGGCACCGCCGTCAACGTCCAGGCGATGGTCTTCGGCAACCTCGGCGACGACTGCGCCGCCGGCGTCGGCTTCACGCGCGACCCTTCGACCGGCGAGAACCGCTTCTACGGCGAGTACCTGGTCAACGCCCAGGGCGAAGACGTCGTCGCCGGTATCCGCACGCCGCAGCCGGTAACCAAAGCGACGAAAACGGACGCGAGCCAGGTCTCGCTCGAAGAGACGATGCCGCAGGCGTACAAGGAGCTGATGCAGACGCAGCAGAAGCTCGAAAAGCACTACCGCGATATGCAGGACATTGAGTTCACGATCCAGCAGGGCAAGCTCTGGCTGCTGCAGACGCGCTCCGGCAAGCGCACGGCGAAGGCGATGATGAAGATCGCCGTCGACCTCGAGCGCGAGAAGCTGATCACGCGCAACCAGGCGATCATGCGCGTCGAGCCGGACAAGCTGGACGAGCTGCTGCACCCCACCTTCGCGGTCGACGCCAAACGCAACGTGATCGCCAAGGGCCTGCCTGCGTCTCCCGGCGCCGCCGTCGGGAAGGTCGCCTTCACGGCGGACGACGCCGTTCTCCTCGCCGATTTGGGCGAGGAGGTGGTCCTCGTGCGAATCGAGACGTCGCCGGAAGACATCGCCGGCATGAAGGCGGCGTCGGGCATCCTCACGGCGCGCGGCGGCATGACATCGCACGCGGCCGTGGTCGCGCGGGGCATGGGACGCTGCTGCGTCGCCGGTTGCGGCGCGCTGCAGATCGACTACGCGAAGAACCAGTTCACGGTCGAAGTCAACGGCCGCGACGTCATCGTCAAGGAAGGCGACACGATCAGCCTCGACGGCAGCACGGGCGAGGTGATGCTCGGCGCCGTGCCGGTCGCCGCCGGCCAGCTCGACGAAGACTTCGCGACGATGATGGGCTGGGTCGACAAGGTGCGCCGTCTGAAGGTGCGCGCCAACGCCGACACGCCGGAGGACGCGGCCGTCGGTCGCGGCTTCGGCGCCGAGGGCATCGGCCTCTGCCGCACGGAGCACATGTTCTTCGAGGAGAGCCGCATCCTTGCCTTCCGCGAGATGATCCTCGCCGATGACGAGGCCGGCCGCCGCCGGGCGCTGGCGAAGATCCTGCCGACGCAGCGCGCCGACTTTGAGGGCATCTTCAAGGCGATGGAGGGCCTGCCGGTGACGATTCGCCTGCTGGACCCGCCGCTGCACGAGTTCCTGCCGCACACGCAGGAAGAGATCGAAGAGGTGGCGCGCGCCCTGAACGTGACCCCCGAAGTCGTCTTCCAGCGCAACGAGGCGCTGAAGGAGTTCAACCCGATGCTGGGGCACCGCGGCTGCCGCCTCGGCGTCACCTACCCGGAGATCTATGAGACGCAGGTGCAGGCGATCATCGAGGCCGCGGCTAACCTGCAGCGCCAGGGCGTCCACGTGCTGCCCGAGATCATGATCCCGATCGTCGGCATCGAGGAAGAGATCGAGCGCATGCGCGAGCTGACGGTGCAAACCGCCGAGCGCGTGATCGCGCAGACGGGCGTGAAGGTCGAATACACCGTCGGCACGATGATCGAGCTGCCGCGCGCCTGCATCATCGCCGACGAGATCGCCCGGCACGCAGACTTCTTCTCCTTCGGCACCAACGACCTCACCCAGACGACCTATGGCATCTCACGTGACGACTCCGGCCACTTCCTTCCCGACTACATCGCGAAGGGCGTGGTCGAGACCGACCCGTTCGTGAAGCTCGATCAGGAAGGCGTCGGCGGGCTGATGCGCATCGCCGTGCAGAAGGGTCGCGCGACGAAGCGTGGCCTGAAGATCGGCATCTGCGGCGAGCACGGCGGCGAGCCCAGCTCCGTCGAGTTCTGCCACCGCGAAGGCCTCGACTACGTCAGCTGCTCGCCCTACCGCGTACCGATTGCCCGCGTCGCCGCCGGCCAGGCCGCCCTGCGCGACAAGGTCAAAGAGGGCCTCAAGGCGCAGTAAGCAGGTTCCCTGCACCCGAAGGCTGCCGCTTCGGCGGCCGGCGCGTCGGCAGCCTCGTTACGTCTGGCTTCGTGAGACGCGGGGCGTGATCGCCGTCTGCCGCTTGAGGTTGAAGACTTCTCTCGGCAGCACGCTACGCCTCCGACCCTGCAACGTAGCGCCCTTCGACAGGCTCAGGAAGGAGGATGAGGCGTTACGTTTCCTCATGCTGAGCTCGTCGAAGCACGCTGCGCCCCATGTGTCGATGGCGAAGCCGCGGTTGACGCTCACGTCTCGAACCACGATTATCGAGCGACCGGCACAGTATCGGATACAGCGCCCCCTTTCCTGAAAACATAGGGCGCAGAGATAGAAACGAGGCTTACTTCGATGAAGCTTGGCGTGATGATTGAGAGCCAGGAAGGCGTCGGCTGGAACGAGTGGAAGAACATCGTCCAGTGGACGGAGGAGCTGGGCTTCGAGTCTCTCTGGCGCTCCGACCACTTCTTCTCCTTCTTCGGCCCGTCGCGGTCGATTGACTCGCTCGACACGCTGACGGCGCACACCTATACGGCGATGGCGAGCAGCCGCATCCGCTTCGGGCCGCTGGTGCTCTCGATGACCTTCCGTCACCCGGCCGTGCTCGCGCGCATGGCCGCGGCGATCGACCAGCTCTCGGGCGGGCGCTTCATCCTCGGCGTCGGCGCCGGCTGGAACCAGCTCGAGCACGACTCCTACGGTATCGAGCTGCCGGGCCTGAAGCAGCGCATGGACAACCTCGAGGAGAGCATTCAGGTGATGAAGGCGATGTTCGAGAACGACCCGGCGCAGTTCGAGGGCAAGCTCTACCACCTCAAAGACGCCTACATGAACCCGAAGCCGGCGCAGAAGCCGATGGCGCTGCTGATCGGCGGCGCCGGCGAGAAGCGGACGCTGCGCATGGTCGCCAAGTACGCGACGGAGTGGAACACGGTCGGCGCCAACACTGAGACGTACCGCCACAAGCTTGAAGTTCTCGAGCAGCACTGCGAGGCGGAGAAGCGCGACCCGAAGACGATCGACCGCTCGCTGATGACCAACTTCATCACGGGCGCGACCGAGGCCGAGGTCGACAAGAACCTGCAGGCCGCCATCGAGCGGGCGCCGCCGGCGTTCCGGCCACCACCGGGAGAGCGGCGCGGCCCGCTCGGCGCGATGGTGGGCACGCAGGCGCAGCTCGTCGAGCAGATCAAGATGTGGGAGGCGGAAGGCGTGAGCCGGCTGATGATCCAGTACACAACGCCGCCGAAGCGCGAACAGCTGGAGTTCGTCGCGCAGGAGATCCTGCCGAGAGTCTAGAAGAAACGCGTCGTCTGTCCCAGACGCAGCGTAGGGGCCGTTCGCGAACGGCCCCTACGACGTTTGTTTGCATTGAGCGGTCGAGCGTAGCGGAAGCAGCGTCGCCCTCACCCTAGCCCTCTCCCAAAGGGAGAGGGGACGCGTCTGGCTTGACACGAAGCGAGCGTCTGCGCGGCAGCTTGCCCGTTTGCCCGTCTGCCCGTTTGCTCGTGGGGCGGGGACGTGGGGTGGGCCTAGCGCCAGGCCGCGTCCTTCGGGTGAAGGTTGGTGGCGATGTGGCGACCCATCGTGCCTTCCATCAGCTCCGGCAGCGCCTTGAAGAAGCGCGCGAAGTGCGGCGTCTCGCGGTGAGCGGCGACGGACGCGGCGTCCTTGTAGACCTCGTAGAAGTAGAACTTGTTCTGGTCCTCGGCGTCTTGCAGCACGTCGAAGCGCAGGCAGCCGGGCTCGTCCGCTTCTGAGTGGGAGGCGTCGTCCGTGATCACTTCGATGAACCGGTCGCGCGTCTCTGGCTTAACGTTGACTTCGACAATCAGTACCTGCATTTCGTGAGTCTCCTTCAGATTCGTTGGTGTAACCGCGGGGCGATGCCTACTTTAGCGGAGCGGTCAGCCATCAGCTTTCAGCTTTCAGCTCTAGCCCTGACTGCTGACGCCTGATGGCTGAAGGCTCGTCAGTACCACCGCCAGAGCCAGTAGCGCTCCAGCGCCTTCTTCGCCACGTGCCAGGCGATGCTCGGCTGCTTCAGATTTATCTGGCGCGGCACGGCGGCGTAGTCGCCGTCGTACATCAGCGCCGCACCCCCACCGACCTCGACGAAGCCGCGGCCTTTCGGCACGAACGGCCCCGGCGCCGCGCCGCCGTTGATCCGGTGGGCGATGCGTTTGGCGACGACGATCGCCTGCGCTTCCGCGAAGATGCCGGCCATCGGCAGGTCGGTCCCGTCCGGCAGGCCGTAGCGGGTGACGTCGCCGATCGCGTAGACGTCCTCGTAGTCCGTCTCCAGGGTGCGGCGGTTCACCGGGATCCAGCCGGTCGCGTCCGTGAGGCCGGCCTCGACGACGACCTCCGGGGCGCGGTGCTCCGGGATCGCGATCAGCAGCTGAAACGTCCCGGTTTCGCCGTTGCTGAAGACGATCTCGTGGCGGGTGGCGTTGACGGTCGCGAGGTGCCTCTCGCCGTGGAAGCCGATGCCTTTGTGCGCCAGCAGGTCGAGGACGAGGTCGCCGGCAGCGACGCCGGCGTAGGCCAGCGGGCGCTCCTCCGGCGTGACCAGCTCGATCTCGACGTTCTGACGCATGCGGCGCGTGTGGAAGTAGTGCTCCAGCAGCATCGCCGCCTCGTAGGGCGCGCCGGGGCCCTTGTATGGCGTGCCAGCGACGGCGATGACGACGCGTCCGGCGGAGAAGTAGCGCAGCGCCGCGCCGAGGCGGTCGGCGGCGTCGAGCGTGTAGAAGGTCTGCGCCGCGGCAAGTCCCGGGATCGAGTCGAAACTCATCTCGGCTCCGCTCGCGAGGACGAGGAGATCGTACGCGATCATCTCCGAGCCGATGCGCACAAGACGCTGCGAGGCATCGACCTCGCCCGCCTCACCGACGACGAGATCCACGCCCCGCCGGAGAAGCTGGCGGACCGGGCGGGTGATCTGGCTTCGTTGCCTCTGCCCCACTATGAGCCA
>DATDPC010000165.1:0-2565 GCA_035292965.1 Dehalococcoidia bacterium
GAAACGAAAGCCCCTCTCTGCGTGCGGAGAGGGGCAGGCGGCAGCCGGGGAGAGGTCGTTCCGGACGCCCGACCGAAGGCCATCACCAGCTCGA
This sequence comes from Dehalococcoidia bacterium, assembly GCA_035292965.1. Classification (GTDB taxonomy): domain Bacteria; phylum Chloroflexota; class Dehalococcoidia; order DSTF01; family WHTK01; genus WHTK01. The sequence goes on from DATDPC010000165.1 coordinate 95, forward strand.
GTAAACGAAAGGCCTCTCTGCGTGCGCGCCGCCCTGAGCTTGTCGAAGGGGAGAGGGGCCGGCGGCAGCCGGGGAGAGGCCGTTCGCCGCCAGGTGTCTCGGCATCTGCCAGACGCCAGCAGGGGTAGTGGGGGCGAAGCCCCATGCGGGGGGAGTCTGAGGGGTCTCCCCTCAGTAACTCTTCTTTCCTAAACATCAGCGGAGCAGCCGAGGCCAAGCGAAGCGGGCCGAAGGATGCGCAGCGGCGTGGTTCTTACCGCGCCAGCGCGCTCTCCAGCTTCGCGTCAGACCCCAACAGCACCACAATGTCCGACTGCGAGCTCCGCAGCGCCGCGTCCGCCGCCAGCGCCTTTCGCACCTGCTTGTGGTCGATCCCCAGCGCGTCCGCCAGCCACGTCGCCGTGTACTCCTTGCCCGTGTAGTCGATAATCTCCGTCTTCGGCTGGTCCGCCGCCGCGTTGATCGCCACCAGCAGCGACTTCGGGATCCCCAGGCTCGCCAGGTACTCCAGCGCCTTCGACGCCTGGCCCTCAGTGCCGGAGCCGTTCTGCACCTCGATCGTCGCGCCCTCGGACAGCAAACGGCTGTCGGACAAGAACGCGTCGCGCAGCTGCTTGATCCCCGCCGGCGAAGGGATCAGCACGGACGCCCCCTCCGGCGTCGTGTACGGCGTCGTCGCCCCCGCCAGCGTCATGAACGACAGCTGGTTCTGGTCGATGCCGCCCGCCAGCTTCGCGAAGCCCGGGATCTGCAGGTCGCTGATGTCCGTCTTCACCGTGCTCTTGTAGCTCTTCCACAGCGAAACCGCGTTCGTCAGCACGTCCAGGCTCGCCGCCTTGTCCATCACCGCGAAGATCACCCGCTGCTGCCGCAAGATCCGGTCGAAGTCGCTGCCGTTGTAGCGCGTCCGCGAGAAGCAGAGCGCATCGCTGCCGTCCATGTGATGGATCCCCGGCCCGAAGACGCACGGGTAGTAATCGCCCAGCCTCTCCGTCTCCGAGTAGTACGGGTCGTTGACCGCCGTTTCCTTGCTCACGTCCACGTCGACGCCGCCGAGCAGGTCAATCACCTTACGGAACCCCTCGAAGTCGATCATGATGTAGTAGTTGATCTTCAGGTCCAGCAGGTTCTGCACAACCGTCTTCGTCAGGCCGATACCGCCGCCCGGATAGTTCTGCGTCTCGCCGATCACGTACGCCGCATTCACGCGTTCCTTGTACGTGCTGTTACCGGACTTCGTCGGAATGTCGACGTAGAGGTCGCGCGGGATACCGAGACCGCGCGCCGTGTGCGACGCCGGGTCAATCGTCATCACGAACATCGTGTCCGTCCGCGATGCGGTCGATTCGCCCTCGTAGTAACGCTTGTCAATGCCGACGACGAGGACGTTTATCCGTCCGTGACCGATGTCGCCGCTCTCGCCCTTGTCGACGCCCGGCAGCCTCCCCGCAAGCCCGCCGAGGCGGATCTCGCTGTCCGGAAAGAAGATATGGTCGATCTGCGTCGCCACGACAAGCGCCGTATAGAACGCCCCAATCGCGAGCGCGATGATCCCAGCCGCGAAGAGGAGTTGGTTTCGGAGCCGGGGTCTGGAGGATCGATACGTCTTGGGCGGGCGCGCCGAAGGGCGCGTTTCGTCGGACATCGATATCAACCGTATCGGAACGCTCGCCGCAGCGTCAACCGCCGCGCCCTGCTACCATCGACGCGTCGCCCGAGGCACGCAATGGCTTACTCAACCCTTCGTCTCAGACCAAGCTCCAACACGAATGAACACGGTCGTAAAGTCTCGTTCATCCTGAGCGCCGCCCTGAGCCTGTCGAAGGGCCTGCCGAAGGACGCCGAGTGTTAGAGACATGACCTACACGCGCCTCAGCCTCACCCGCGCCCCCTCCGTCGCCCGCATAACCCTGCGCCCGCCCGACGGCCTCATCGACGCCGCCCTCCTGCGCGACCTCGCCGAAGCCTGCAACGCCATCGCCGCCTCCGACGCAGTCGTCCTCCTCATCGACTCCGAAGCCCCCGATTTCGCCACCGGCTGGGCCGATGACGCCCGCAGCGCCATCCTCACCGCCCACCCACCCCTCGCCGACGCCTTCGCCCCCCTCGCCGGCCTCGCCATCCCCACCCTCGTCGCCCTCCACGGCGCCGTCATCAGCGCCGGCCTCGAGCTCGCCCTCGCCTGCGACCTCCGTCTCGCCGCGGCCGACGCACGATTCGCTCTCCCGGAGGTCGCCCTCGGCACGCTGCCTCTTGCCGGCGGCTCCCAGCGCCTGACGCGGCTCGTCGGCCGTTCCGTCGCCACGCCCATGCTGCTGCTCGGCGACGAGCTCGACGCGCAGGCTGCCTACCGAGCCGGCCTCGTCAGCCGCGTCTTCCCCGCCTCGGACCTCGCCGCTGAGGCCGAGGCCATCGTCGCGAAGATCGCCGCCCACGGCCCGCTCGCCCTGCGCTATGCCAAAGAGGCCGTC
>DATDPC010000166.1:0-6458 GCA_035292965.1 Dehalococcoidia bacterium
ACCAGGTCGACGTCCACGGCCAGAAGGTCACCTTCCTCGACACGCCGGGCCACGAGGCGTTCACCGCCATGCGCGCCCGCGGCGCCCAGGTCACCGACATCGCCGTCCTGATCATCGCCGCCGACGACGGCGTCATGCCCCAGACGGTCGAAGCGCTGAACCACGCCCGCGCCGCCGAGGTGCCGATTATCGTCGCCGTCAACAAGAAAGACCTCCCCGGCGCCGACGTCGAGAAGGTCTACCAGCAGCTCACGTCGCACGACCTCCTCGTCGAGCCCTACGGTGGCGACGTGCCCGCCGTCGCCGTCTCAGCCAAGACCGGCGATGGCGTCCCAGACCTGCTCGAGACGATCATCCTCGTCGCCGAGATTCAGGACCTCAAGGCAAACCCCAACCGTCCCGCCACCGGCGCCGTCATCGAGGCGGAGCTGACGTCGAACCGCGGCCCCGTCGCCACGCTGCTCGTCCAGAAGGGCACGCTGCGCATCGGCGACGTGATCATCGCCGGCGAAGGCACCGGCAAGATCAAGGCAATGTTTGACGACCAGGCGAAGAACGTCACCGAAGCCGGCCCTTCGACGCCGGTAACGGTCCTCGGCATCCACCAGGTGCCTCTGGCCGGTGACACGTTCCGCGCCGTCAAGGACGAGCGCTTTGCCCGCGACGAAGTCGATCACCGCCGCCGCGCCCGCGAAGCAGTCCTCGCCAGCGAAACACACCACGTCAACCTCGACAGCCTCTACGGCGAGATTCATACCGGCTTGATCAAAGACCTGAACATCATCCTCAAGACCGACGTCCAGGGCTCGATCGACCCGATTCGCCACTCGCTCGAGCGTCTCAGCAACGACGAGGTCAAGGTCAAGATCATCCACTCGGCGTCAGGCACGATCAGCGAGTCTGACGTCATGCTCGCCGTCGCCTCCAAGGGCATCATCATCGGCTTCAACTCGAAGCCGGACGCTGGCGCCAAGCGCCTCGCCGAGGCCGAGAAGGTCGAGGTCCGCCTCTACAACATCATCTACAACCTCACAGAGGACGTCGAAAAGGCGATCCACGGCATGCTCGAGCCGACTTACGTCGACGTAATCGACGGGCACGCCGAAGTGCGCCAGATCTTCAAGATCAGCCGCCTCGGTAACATCGCCGGCTGTTCCGTCCTCGATGGCACGCTGCACCGCAGCGACCTCGTACGCGTCAAGCGCGGCGACGAACAGCTCGCCGACACCAAAGTCGCCACCCTGCGCCGCTTCACCGACGACGTGCGCGAGGTCCAGTCCGGCTACGAGTGCGGTATCGGCCTCGAAGGCTACGACGCCGTTAAAGAGGGTGACATCTTCGAGTTCTATCACAAAGAGCGCTCGAACTAAGTCGTCTGGGACCATACGTGTCCCCTCTCCCTCCGGGAGAGGGCTAGGGTGAGGGGGACGCGGCCGTCCGCAGAGGAGTTGCCCTCATGTCACGTCGTACGGAACGCCTCAACGAACTCATACGCGAAGAGCTGAGCGACCTCCTCCTGCGAGAGGCGCGCGACCCGCGTCTCAGCCGCTTCATCTCGATCACCCGCGTCGACGTCACACCCGACCTCAACAACGCCCGCGTCGACGTCAGCGTCATGGACGAAGCCGAGGCGCAGAAGGAGACGCTGAAGGCGCTCAACTCCGCCGCCGCCTTCTTCCACCGCGAGCTCAAGTCACGCCTCGACCTGCGCCGCATCCCCTTCCTCACCTTCCGCCTCGACACGTCGATCGAAGAAGGCGCCCAGATCCTCGCCCTGATCGACCAGGTCGCCAAGGAAGACCACCCGACACCAGAATGAAAGCGTCTTTGCGAGCCAGTCCTTCCGCAGAAGGACGGCGAAGCAACCTCACAGTCTCCGCCACACGCAGCAATCCGAGAGTGCCAACGGAACGTCGACGCGGCGGAAGGCGTTGCCGATGACTGAAGAAACACCAGACTCCCCAAAGCCGGAGCGGCAGCCCCATGCCTCCATGCCAATCGCTGGCCTCCTGATCGTCAACAAACCCGCTGGCTGGACCTCGTCCGACGTCGTCGGCTTCGTGCGCGGACGCTCCCGCGTCAAGCGCGTCGGCCACGCCGGCACGCTCGACCCCGCCGCGACCGGCGTCCTGCCGCTGCTCCTCGGCCACGCGACCCGCCTCGCCGAGTACCTGGTCGACGCCACGAAGACTTACGCCGCGACGATCGAGCTAGGGGTCGAGACCGACACCTACGACGCGGACGGCGAGGTCCTCGCCCGCAACGACGCCTCTGGCGTCAGCCGCGACGCCATCGAAGCAGCCCTGCAGGCGTTTCGCGGCGAATTCGACCAGCTACCACCCGCCTACAGCGCGATCAAGCGCGAGGGCGTCCCCCTCTACAAGCGCATCCGTCGCGGCGAGGACGTGGCGCTGGAGCCGCGTCGCGTCAGGGTAGACGAACTTCACATAACTGCATACGAGCCGCCGTTCGTCTCGCTCGAGATCGATTGCGCCAAGGGCTTCTACGTCCGATCGTTGGCGCACGACCTCGGCGCCGTTTTGGGCGTCGGCGGAAGCCTCTCGAAGCTGGTGCGCACGCGCGTCGGCGCCTTTTCGCTCGCGAGCGCCGTCGACATCGAGACCCTGCGCGCCGAGTTCGAGGCGGGGACCTGGCAGGAGCGCCTCTTCGCGCCCGATGAGGTCCTGCTCGGCTGGCAGGCGGCGATCCTCGGCGCCGAGAACGAAACCAACCTGCGCCACGGCCGCAGCGCCGTATTCGCCTCAACCACAGACACGCAGCGTTGCCGCGCCTACGGCCCGGATGGCGACTTCCTAGCCGTCCTCGCCCGCGCCGGTGACACAGAATGGCGCCCCGAGAAAGTCTTCGTCACCGCCTGAGCCCAATGCACTATGCGGGGTAGGGCGAGGGGGCGCACCTTGTTATACTGACCCTAGATTCAAATGTCGTTTAGCAACTCACCCAATCCCCGCCGAGTCCGCCGCGAGCGTGGCCGCCCCGTAGGCCATCGCGTCAACCCGACCGAATTCGACCTGCCGGGACCACTGCGTTATCTCGGCAATCGCAAGCTGTTCCTCGTCATGGGCCTGATCTTCGCCGGCGCAATCGTCGGTAGCCTCCTGTACGGCATGATCGGCCTCGGCAGCAGTGCCACCAATACCGACAACCCGCCCGGCATGACCGGCAACGAGGCGCCGGACGTGCCCCTCGCCGCCACCGGCACGGCGGAGCCGGGCGCAACCGCCGCGCCCGTCAAGCGCTACACCGCCGCTCCGGAACTGACGATCGATACGACGAAGAAGTACCTCGCGACGATCAAGACATCGAAGGGCGAGATCAAGATCGAGCTCTACCCGGACCAGGCGCCCCAAGCGGTGAACTCGTTCATCTTCCTCGCGAATGACGGCTACTACACCGGCACGCCGTTCATGCAGCTCGCCAAGAACCAGGACGGATCGAAGTTCTACGCCCAGGCCGGCGACCCGACGCGCACCGGCTACGGCACCCCCGGCTACACGATCAAGAAAGAGAACACGACGCTGCCCTTCTCGAAGGGAGCCGTCGGCATGGGTGGCTCCGCCGAGAACAGCAACGGCGGCCAGTTCTTCATCTCCTTCGGCGATTACCCCGCCCTCAACGGCAAGTACACGATCTTCGGCAAGGTCGTCAGCGGCCTCGATGTCCTCAACAACCTCTCGCTGCTCGACCTCACAAAGGCCAGCTCCGACGCTTCCGGCGACGAGATTCAATCGATTACCATCGCCCAGGAGTGAACACGCGCGACGTCCGCGATGCTTTCACGCGCTTCTTCGCGGAGCGCGGCCACCGGCGAATACCGTCCTCGTCGCTGATCCCGCCGCCCGAAGAGAAGAGCCTGCTCTTCACCACCGCCGGCATGCTCCAGATGAAGCCCTACTTCATGGGCCTCGCCCGCCCGCCGGCGCACCGTCTCACCTCGATTCAGAAGTGCTTCCGCACCAGCGACATCGAAGAGGTCGGCGATAACCGCCACTGCACCTTCTTCGAGATGCTGGGCAACTTCAGCGTCGGCGATTACTTCAAGGCCGACGTCATTCCCTGGGCCTGGGAGCTGCTGACCGCGCCCCAGCCCAACGGCATCGGCCTCGACCCGTCGCGCATCTGGGCAACGATCTTCGACGAGGACGACGAAGCGCACGACCTCTGGCGAGGCGTCGGCCTGCCGGAAGACCGCATCGTCCGCTACGGCGAGGAGCACAACTACTGGTTCATGGGCCGCGTCGGTCCCTGCGGCCCGAACACCGAGATCAACTACGACTTCGGCGAGTACGAGGGCTGGGCGCCCCACGCCTGCCACCCCCAGTGCGAAGAGCCCGGCTGCCGCCGCTTCATCGAGCTCTGGAACCTCGTCTTCATGACCCTCTACCAGGACGAAGACGGCAGCCGCCGCCCGCTACCGCAGCAGAACGTCGACACCGGCGCCGGCCTCGAGCGCTGGTCGATGCCCCTGATGTGGGAATCAGGCACCGACTGGCAAGGCAACATCCGCGACTGGAAGCAGCCCCCAACGATCTTCGACACGGACATGTTCCAGCCGATCCTCGCCCGCGTCGGTGAGCTCGCCGGCAAGCCCTACTACGAAGCCTCAGACGCCGAGCAGCGCGCCATGCGCGTCGTCGCCGAGCACGCCCGCGCCGCCACCTTCCTAATCGCTGACGGCGTAACCCCCGCGAACGACGGCCGCGGCTACGTCCTCCGCCGCCTGATCCGCCGCGGTACCAGCTTCGGCCAGCGCCTAAACCCCGGTCAGCAGTACCTAGAAGCGACCGCATCCGCCGTCATCGAGACGATGGGCGACGAGTACCCGGACCTGCATGAGCGCGCAGTATTCGTGGCGCAGACGCTCCGTTCCGAAGAAGTACGGTTTGCAGGTTCGGTGAATAGAGGCGTTCACCTTATCTACGAACAACAGATTCCCAACAGGGCGAAAAAGGCCACGCTCATTACACAGGCCGAGAGCAGGATCATGTCTCTGTTGGATGAGATGGCGAATCCTCCAACTGATTTTGCGACTGCCGAAGAACTCATGCGAAAGAGATCCGAAATCACGCGCCAGTTGTCCAACCTGAAGAGCACTCTTGAATTCGACGTGTCAGCTATACCTGAGATGCCTCCGGGTATCGAACCAGACGAGAAGCTGGAATGGGCAATAGCCGAAATATTCGACACGCAATTCCCTGAGCACGATTTCAAGCTTGAAGGTCTCGATTCGGTTTGCGCCTCAGGACTTCGTTTCTTTATGAACCTAGAAAACCGGCTGCCACATAACGACGTCCTTTATCCCGGCAGTCACAGCATGTTGTTCGCTGTCTCGCGTGTGCCTAACGCCGTGCCTCCTCCAACGGCGCACAAGCGGGCAGTAGACGAGGCGCGGGAAATATTAACGAACCTTTTCATGACTTTACGGCAGGAACTCAGGCGTTTTACAGGTAAGGAGTTGTTCATCCTCCAGGATAGACTCGGGGTACCTTCCGGGTTAGCAGTCGAGATCGCTAGTGAGGAAGGGCTAACTGTAGACGACAGGACATATCGAGAGTTCGAAGCCCTCATGGATGAGCAGCGCACGCGCTCGCGCGCCGCGACCCGCTTCGCCGGCGATGCGGAGCGCATCCAGGCCTACGCCGACCTCGGCCTGCCCCAGACGCTCTTCCTCGGCTACGAGGGCACGCAGGCGTTCGCCACCGTAGCCGCGATCTTCCGCGGCGCCGCCTCTACGCATCAGATCCGCGACACCGCCGACGAGCTAGTCGAGGTCGTCCTCGACCGCACGCCCTTCTACGCCGAAGGCGGCGGCCAGGTCGGCGACCGCGGCGTAATCGCCAGCGTATCTGCCGGTATGTCTGCGCCGGCCGATCAGGCTGGCGTCCCGGCAACTTTCAATGTCGAAGACACGCAGGCCGTCGGCGAAGGCGGCATCATCACCCACATCGGCCGCCTCGAGTCCGGCCACCTCCGCGTCGGCGACGCCGTTTTCGCCGCCGTCGACGAAGACGTCCGCGCCGATACGATGCGCAACCACACCGCCACCCACATCCTCCACGCCGCCCTGCGCAAGATCGTCGGCGCCCACGTGCGCCAGGCTGGCTCCCTCGTCACGCCCGACCGCCTGCGGTTCGACTTCACCCACCTCGAAGCCCTGACGCCGGACCAGCTGCGCGAGGTCGAAGCCCTCACCAACAAGGCGGTGCGCGAGGACATGGCGGTGCACACCGACCACTCGACCTACGAAGAGGCGATCGAAGCCGGCGCCCTCGCCTTCTTCGGCGAGAAGTACGCCGATACGGTGCGCGTCGTCGGCGTCTGCGCCCCTGAGGCGGACGCCTGCTTCAGCAAGGAGCTCTGCGGCGGCACCCACGTCCACTCCTCCGGCGAAGTCGGCGCGATCATCATCACCGCCGAAACCAGCATCGGAGCCGGCT
>DATDPC010000167.1:0-2309 GCA_035292965.1 Dehalococcoidia bacterium
GACGGCGGCATCGCTGGCCGCGCGGGGCCTGCGCGCCGACATCGTGGCGTCCGAGTTCAGCTCCGAGGGCCTGCTCGACTCGATGCCGGCTGACATGAGCGGCCGCGTCTTGCTGCCGCGCGCCGCGGACGGCACGCCGGCGCTGGTCGAGGGCCTGCGCGCCCGCGGCGCCGAGGTCGACGAGCTGGTGCTCTACGAGACGCGCGCGCCATCGTCGCCGGACGCAGAGGCGCTGCAGATGATCCGCGACGGCCGCATCGACGTGGCGACGTTTGCGTCATCGTCGGCGGTGCGCAACCTGGCGACGCTGCTCGGCGGCGACTTCGCGCGCCTGAACGACGGCGTCGTCGCCTGCATCGGGCCCGTGACGGCGTCGGCGGCGCGGGAGCTGGGCCTGCGTGTCGACATCGAACCGGCGCCGCACACGATCCCGGCGCTGGTCGCGGCGCTGCGAGCGTGGTACGACCTCTCCCCCTCGGTCCCCCTCTCCGTGCACAGAGAGGAGGATGAATGAGCGAGGCGTGGTGGGCGGGCCGCATCCGGCCGATCGCGATCGTCGTCTTCCGGCGGGCTGACGGGGCGGTGCTGGTCGTGCCCGGCCTCGACGAGGTGAAGGGGCAGCGCTTCTACCGGCCCCTCGGCGGCGAGATCGAGTTCGGCGAGCTGGCGGCGGACGCGGCGCGGCGCGAGCTGCGGGAGGAGATCGACGCCGAGGTCGCAGACCTGCGCCTGCTCGGCGTCTTCGAGAACGTGTTCACGTACCGAGGCCACGACGGCCACGAGCTCGTCTGGGTGTTCGAGGGCCGCTTCGCCGACGCGTCGATGTATGAGCGAGAGGTGATCGAGGCGCGCGAGCACGACGCCCGCTTCGACGCGCACTGGGTGCCACTCGACGCGTTCACGCCGGAGACGCCGTTGTACCCGGACGGGCTGCTGGGGGTACTAACCATCGTCGACAAGTTATGATGATTTAGTCGTGAACGATGACGAGAGGAAGCGTCTTTTCTGCAATGCTTGTCGTCGGCCGACCTGGCATAAGTTCCGCTGGACAGAAAGAAAGGAACTAGAGCTCGTTCAGGCGCCTGGCTACACAGAAGACGAAACTTGGACCATTTGGGAATGCTCGGGGTGCGAGTCGCTAGTCGCAGAAGTCGAGTTAGATGCACCTTACTTAACGGAGCCCGAGATAACGTACTATCCAGGCCGAACTCTGGAACTCGCTGAACGAAAACGGTACCGACATATTCCCAAACGGCTGGGAGCGATCTACGACGAAATCATCGAGGCATTCAATCGGCGCTCTTGGACTTTATGCGCGGCAGGTCTGAGGGCACTCCTCGAAGCCGTCTGCGTCAGCATCGATCCGAAAGCCGCTGGTCCCCGAATGTCATTTCCCCAGAAACTCGCGAGCTTAGAAAGCGTGGTTCCCGGCAAAATAGTCGCGAATCTATCGAACTTTCAGTTCTTGGGCAATCAAGCTTTACACGAACTCAAAGCGCCAAATCCAGCCGACTTGGCTCTCTCAATTGAGGTTTTGGAGGACGTCATGAATGTCGTCTTCGAATTGGATTACAAATCTGCAAACCTTTCTAGCATCATTGCGAAATCAACAGGCCAAAGTACTGAATGACAACCTCACTGCGTCTCCCGACCGCGTTTCAGCGCTTCCGGCGTCTGCGCCGTAGCGAGGCGCTGCGGCGGCTCGTCGCGGAGACGCGGCTGGACCCGCGCGACTTCGTCTACCCGCTGTTCGTCACGCACGGGCGCGGCGTCCGGGACGAGATCGAGTCGATGCCGGGGCAGTACCAGCTCTCGCTCGACCAACTGGCGGCGGAGGCGCGCGAGCTGCGCGACCTGCGCGTGCCGGCGGTGCTGCTCTTCGGCCTGCCCGCCTCGAAGGACGGCCTCGGCACGGAGGCGTACGCGAGCGACGGCATCGTCCAGGAGGCGGTGCGGGCGCTGAAGGACGCCGACCCGGACCTCTGCGTGATCTGCGACGTTTGCCTCTGTGAGTACACCGACCACGGCCACTGCGGCATCGTCACGCCCGCCGGCGAGGTCGACAACGACGCCACGCTGGAGCTGCTGGCGCGCATCGCCGTCAGCCAGGCGGAGGCGGGCGCCGATATGGTCGCCCCGTCCGACATGATGGACGGCCACACAGCCGCCCTGCGCGCCACCCTCGACGCCGCCGGCCACGGCTCGACGCCGATCATGGCCTACGCGGCGAAGTATGCCTCGGCGTTCTACGGGCCCTTCCGGGAGGCGCTCGACTCGGCTCCGCGCAGCGGCGACAAGAAGACGTACCA